>DAITPJ010000014.1:3817-16200 GCA_036833635.1 Terrimesophilobacter sp. | reverse complement strand
AGGCTGACCGCCGGACTGGATGCCATAGTGCATGCGCTCAGAAACGCCGGAATGAGCGTCACACAGAAGACTAAGGCCACTAATCGTCGGAGCGTCATCCCGTCCCCCTTCCGCGCAGTTCGTCGGCCCGGCTTACCGCCGGGAGCAGTCGGGGCACAGCCCGAAGACGTCAACGACATGCTCTGGCTGGGTGAAGCCGTGCTCGGCGGCGACCGCCTTCGCCCAGCGCTCCACGGCATCCGCCTCGATCTCGACCGTGACCCCACAGTTGCGGCAGATGAGGTGGTGGTGGTGCTGGCCGGGCGTGCAGGCGCGGTACAGCGCCTCGCCCTCGGCCGACTGCAGCGAGTCGGCCTCGCCGGCCTCTGCGAGGTCACCGAGCGCGCGGTACACCGTCGCAAGGCCAATCGGGGTGCCGCTCTCGCGCAGCATGGAATGCAGGTGCTGGGCGCTCACGAACGCCTCCTGGGCGTCGAGTGCCGTCTTGACTGCTTCCTTCTGCCAGGTGTTCCGCTTCACGGGACGAACGTTACTCTCGGCCATCGCGCATCCTATGCCGCAGCCACTGAAGAGACACGGCGCCCGTTGCGGCCGACCTTCTCGCGACGCCACCCGATCACACGGCAGACGAGATAGATGAGGAAGGAGATCGTCGTGACGTACGGGCTGACCGGCAGGCCTCCGCCGAGGGCGAGCAGGATGCCGCCGACGACCGAGACGACCGCGAAGACGACGCTCAGCACCGGAGTGAGCAGCGGGGAGGCCGTCACGCGCATGGCCGCGGCCGCCGGCGTGACGAGCAGTGCGAGCACGAGCAATGCGCCGACGATCTGGATCGACACGGCCGTGGCGAGCCCGAGCAGGACCATGAACAGGATCGAGATCGTCGTGACGGGCACGCCGCGAGCGCGCGCGACATCCTCGTCAACGCTCGCAAAGGTCAGCGGTCGCCACATCGCCAGGAGGCCAAGGATGACGACGACCGACACGAGGATGAGCCAGAGGAGTTGCGGGTTGTCGACCGAGACGATCTGCCCTGTGAGCAGCCCGAACTTGTTGGCCGCCCTGCCCTGGTAGAGCGCGAGGAAGAGGATGCCGAGCCCGAGCCCGAACGGCATGAGCACGGCGATGATCGAGTTGCGTTCGCGGGCCCTCGCGCCGAGCACCCCGATGAGGGTCGCGGCCGCGAGCGACCCGACGAGCGACCCGGCCACGACATTGACCCCGACGAGCAGTGCGGCGGACGCCCCGGCGAACGACAGCTCACTCACCCCGTGGACCGCGAAGGCAAGGTCCCGCGTCATGACGAACGGGCCGATGAGGCCACCCACAACGCCGAGCAGCGCGCCCGCGATGATCGAATTCTTCACGAGCGCGAGCAACTCGCCGTAGTCGGCGAAGTTGAAGATCTGCGACCAGAAGTCGCCCTCCGTTGCGAGAAGCGCGTCGAGTATCAGCCGAGCACCCCCGATGGCCGCTCGTGGTGCTCGAGGTGATCGTGCACGCCGTACCCTTCCGGCGCCCCGAGCACCGCGACGCGACCGCGCGAACGGATGACTTCGACGGGGGTGTCGTACATGTACGAGAGCACTTCGGATCGCAGCACCTCGTCGGGCGTTCCGACCCGGAAGCGCCCGCCCGCGAGGTAGAGCACACGGTCGACGAACGGCAGCACCGGGTTGACGTCGTGCGTCACGAACACGACTGCGGTGCCGTGGCTGCGCTGCGCCGCGATGAGTTCGCTCACAGTGCGCTGGTGGTGGAGGTCGAGGGAGATGAGCGGCTCGTCGCACAACAGGAGCTGCGGATGAGCAGCGATCGACTGGCCGACACGGATGCGCTGCTGCTCGCCGCCGGAGAGCATCGCGACCGGGACATTCGCGTACTCAATCGCGCCCACGGCCTCGAGCACCTCGTCGACCCTTAGACGCACATTGCGTGAAGGGATGGGGAGCCCCCAGCGCTGGCCGTCGACGCCGAGCGCGACGAGGTCGCGGGCGCGCAGCGGCGTTCCCCGTTCGATGAGCTTCTGCTGCGGGATGTAGCCGATGCTCCTGCTGCCGCGCGAGGCGGGGCGCCCGAGGAGCTCGATCGTGCCGGAGGTGAGTGACTGCTCACCGAGAATCGTCTTGAGAAAGCTCGTCTTGCCACTGCCGTTGGGGCCGAGCACCGCAAGGAACTCCCCTGGAGCAACCTCGAGGTTCAGGTTGTTCCAGAGCACCCGGTCGCCGAAGGCGAGCGTGGCCGCGTTCAGCTTGAGCACCGGTTGCTTGTTGACGGCCATGCCCTTCATTGCAGGGCCGCCTCGAGCGCATCGATCGTCGCGGACATCCACGCGACGTAGCCGGTATCCGCCGGGAGCGTCTCGGTGACGGGAATGACGCGCGTGCCGGCCGAGCGAGCCGTCCTTATCAGTTGGTCGGTCTCCGGCCCTGACGTCTGCTCGTTGTAGACGACCGCCGAAACCCGTCCATCGGCGACCATGTCGAGCATCGCGCCGAGGAGTGCCGGCGGCACGCCCGTGCCGTCCTCGATCGCCCGGCTGAAGGCATCCGGGGTCACGTTGTCGAGACCCGCCGCCTCGAGAAGGTAGAACGGGACCGGCTCGGTCATGATGACGGCATCACCGGCATGAGCCGCCGTGAGCGCGGCGACGCGGCTCTCCAGGCTCCCGACGGATGCCTCGAACGCTTCGGCGTTCGCGCGGTAGCCGTCCGCATGGTCAGGGTCGCGCTTCGAGAGGACATCCGCGAGCGTGCCCGCGAGGCGTGCCATCGTCGGGAGGTCGTACCACACGTGCTCGTTGAACTCGGGGCCCGGCGGGTCGGCGCTGATCCCGAAGTGGCGGACCGCCTTGATAGTCGTGACGTCGGGGTTGTCGACCCCTGCAAGCAATGTGTCGACGAAGTCGTCGTAGCCGCCGCCGTTCGCGATCACGACGTCCGCCCTCGAGAGTTCGAGCTGCACGCGCGCCCCCGCCTCGTAGGAGTGCGGGTCCTGACTGGGCTCGGAGATGATGCTCACGACGGTGGCCCGATCGCCGGCCACTGCCGACGCGATGCTCCCGTAGACGTTCGTTGAGGCGACGATGAGAATGCCATCGTTCGCGGGCGGGGTCGAGCACGCCGCGAGCGCGGGGATGGCCATGGCAAGAACGAGGGGAAGAGCCAATCTCTTCACGGGCTGGCCTGTCTCAGTCTGGGGAGGCGGGCGAACTGCCCACGAGCACTCTAAATGCTATTGATAATCATTGTCAATACGGTGTGCGTCGCAACCGGGCTGCGTCTCCAGTGATGCTCGTTCGGACGAAGCCGTCTGCCGAGGCGCACTCACCCGTCCGAAGGAGCATCATTCGCGTGGCACGGGGCCCAGACGCGGCGCGGCGAGCGCTCAAGCTCACGTGCACTCTCCTGTTCGATGGATCGGGCGTCAATAGGCCATGGCGCGGTCGACGGCCTCGAGAATGCGGTCCGCGTCAGGAAGGAAGACCGACTCGAGCCGCGCCGGCGGGAACGGCACGTCAAAGCCGGACACCCGCAGCACGGGCGCCTCGAGTGAGAAGAAGGCTCTCTCGGCGACGGTCGCGGCGATCTCAGAGGCGACGCTCGCGAACCCGGGTGCCTCTGCGGCCACGATGACCCGCCCGGTCCTCGTCGCCGATTCGAGGATCGGACCGTAGTCGACGGGAGAGAGCGACCGTACGTCGACGACCTCGACGCTCGTGCCCTCATCCGCGGCGATCTCCGCAGCCCGCAGAAGCATGCTCACCATGGCGCCGTAGCCGACGAGGGTCACGTCGGTCCCCGCGCGCACGACCCTGCTCGCGTGCAGCGGTGCCCCGCTCGCAGCGAAATCGACCTGGCCCTTGTGCCAGTACCTGCTCTTGGGCTCGAAGAACATGA
Organism: Terrimesophilobacter sp.; assembly: GCA_036833635.1. Taxonomy (GTDB): domain Bacteria; phylum Actinomycetota; class Actinomycetes; order Actinomycetales; family Microbacteriaceae; genus Terrimesophilobacter. The sequence goes on along the minus strand of DAITPJ010000014.1, from coordinate 12,298 downwards.
CCGGGTCGGCGCTGCGAATCGCCTCCTGGATCATCCAGTACGCGTCGTGCGGGGTGCTCGGGCTCACGACCCGCAGGCCGGGCGTGTGGGCGAAGTACGCCTCTGGGCTTTCCTGGTGGTGCTCGATCGCGCCGATGTGCCCTCCGAACGGGACCCGGATGACGACGGGGAACTGCTGGGTCCCCTCGTGCCGGTTCGTGAGCTTGGCGAGCTGCGAGGTGATCTGGTCGAAGGCCGGGTAGATGAACCCGTCGAACTGGATCTCGCACACCGGCCGGTACCCGCGCATCGCCAGCCCGATGGCTGTGCCGACGATCCCCGACTCTGCGAGCGGGGTATCCATGACGCGGCGTTCCCCGAACTCGGCCTGCAGCCCCTCCGTTACGCGGAAGACGCCGCCGAGCGGACCGATGTCCTCGCCCATGAGCAGGACCTTGTCGTCATCGAGAAGCGCCTGGCGCAGCCCGGCGTTGAGCGCCTTCGCGAGTGGAAGCTCCACGGTGCCGGACAGTTTCGGCCCGCTCACGATCCCGCCTCCAGCGACGCCTCGTAGTCGGCGAGCCATGCCCGCTGGGCCTCCATGACCGGATGCGGTTCGGAGTAGACGTGGTCGAACATCGACGCCGCATCCGGATTCGGCATCGCAAGCGTCCTGGCCCGGATGTCGGCGGCGAGATCCTCCGCTTCGGCGGCCACGTCGGAGAAGAAGGCGTCGCCCTCCCCGCGGCCGCGAAGCCAGGTCTCGTAGCGCGCGATCGGGTCGCGCTCCTCCCAGGACGCGAGCTCGTCGGCGTCGCGGTACTTGGTCGGGTCGTCCGAGGAGGTATGGGCGCCGATGCGGTAGGTAAGCGCCTCGATGAATCGCGGGCCAGACCCGGAACGTGCCTCATCCAGCATGCGGCGCGTCACGAGGTAGCTCGCGAGCACGTCGTTGCCGTCGACCTGGACGCTCGGCACCCCGAAGCCTTCCGCGCGCAGGTAGAGCGGCGTGCGCGACTGCGTGCTCACGGGAACCGAGATCGCCCAGTGGTTGTTCTGCAGGAAGAACACCTGAGGCGTCCGCCAGCTCGCGGCGAACGTGAGCGCCTCGCTCACGTCGCCCTGCGACGTCGCGCCGTCCCCGAAGTAGACGATGACGGCCTCATCCTTGTCGGTATCGCCCGTTCCGCTCAGGCCGTCGAGCGCTATGCCGTGGGCGTACCCGGTCGCGTGAAGGGTGTGCGAGCCGATCACGAGCGTGTAGAGGTGGAAGTTAGCGGTCTTCGCCGGGTCCCAGCCGCCGTGCGTCGTGCCGCGCAGCATCCGGATGACGTCGAGCACGTCGAGCCCGCGGATCATGCCGACGGCGTGCTCGCGGTAGGCAGGGAAGATGTGGTCCTGCGCCCGGGCGGCGCGACCGGAGCCGACCTGGGCCGCCTCCTGGCCCATGCTGGGAACCCAGAGACCGAGTTCGCCCTGGCGCTGCAGGTTCGCCGCCTCCACATCGAAGCGCCGGATGACGACCATGTCGCGATAGAACGACCTCAACAGGTCGTCGCCGAGCCGGTCGATGAGCGGGAGGTACTCTGCGGCAGCGGCGTTCCCCGTGTCGAGTTCCCCCTCGGGTGTGAGCAACCGGAGAGCCGATGCGGATTCTGTCACGTACGCCTCGCTCCGGTCGATCGCCCCGGGCCGGTCGGCATGGCCGGGGTGGCGCCGGCCGTGGGGCCGGATGCCAAGGTTCTAATCTAATGCCGCCCCTGAGACGGTACCCGGTAGCTTCTCGACAACCTCAGCGGCCGCAGCCAGGAGCTTCTCGACAGACTCGGCCTCGCCGATCGAGATCCGGATGCCGTCCGGCGCGAGCATGCGGCCCACGATCCCGTGGCTCAGCAGGATGTCGTTGGCGGCCTCGGTGTCAGCCCCCGTGGCGAACCACAGGAAGTTGGCCTGGGACCGCGGAACGGGCCAACCCTGCGCCCGGATTGCCGCGAAGACCTCGTCGCGACGATCCGTCAGGACGGCGACCCGCTCGAGCAGCTCCGCCTCGTGGTCGAGTGCTGCGATTGCGGCGCGCTGGGCGGGCTCGGTGACCGAGAGTGGAATAGCGGTCGCACGCGCGGCGTCGAGGATGCGCTCCGGCCCGACGGCGTAGCCGACCCGCAGCCCTGCGAGGCCGTACGCCTTCGAGAAGGTGCGGAGGACGACCAGGTTGGGGTAGCGGCCGAGGACATCGCGCCCGTTGACGGCGTCCCCGTCGGTCACGAACTCGACGTAGGCCTCATCGAGCAGCACGAGGAGATCGCGGGGGACCGCCTCCATGAAGGTCGCGAACTCGTCTGCGGTCACGACCGTGCCGGTCGGGTTGTTCGGGGTGCACACGATCGCGACCCGCGTGCGGTCGGTCACGGCCGCGGCCATCGCAGGGAGGTCGTGCCGGTGGTCAGGCAGATTCGGTACGCGAACGCTCGTTGCTCCGGCGACCGTGACGAGCCCGGGGTAGGCCTCGAACGAGCGCCAGGAGTAGAGAACTTCGTCCCCTGGCCCCGCTGCGGCCTGGATGAGCTGCGCGAGGATCGACACCGACCCGGATCCGACGTGGACGTTTCCGCGGGAGAGCCCGAAACGCTCGGCGAGCCGCTCGCTCAGGAGCGTCGCGGCGGCATCCGGATATCGGTTGACCGCGGCGGCGGCGATCGCTTCGACGACCGCGGGGATCGGGGGGAACGGGTTCTCGTTGGATGACAGCTTGAACGCATCGAGCGGCGCGGGCCTGCCCTGGCGGTATGGAGCGGTGGCGAGGATCTCCGGTCTGAGCCGGACAGCGGGATCTGGCAGGTCGGTCACGGCATCCAGCCTATTGCGGCCGGGCGCCGGCGACGTCGTTGCGCGCCCCCGAGGCGGCAGGGCATAGTTGTGGGATGGCCCGTCTGCTCATTCGTCTCCTCATCAATGCTCTTGCCCTGTGGCTCACGACGCTCATCGTGCCTGGCGTGACCGTGACTGCCTTCCCGCCGGGGGACACGCTCGCCGTCGTGCTCACGTATCTTCTCGTGGCGCTCATCTTCGGCGTCGTGAACGGCGTCATCGGCAACTTCATCCGGATCGTCGCGTTCCCCATCTACATCCTGACGCTCGGCCTCATCGCGCTCGTCGTCAACGCGTTGCTGCTGCTGCTCGTGAGCTGGATCTCCGGGCTTCTCGGGTTCGGCCTCCACGTGGACGGCTTCCTGTGGGCCGGCGTGCTGGGCGCGCTCGTGCTCGCGCTGCTGAGCTGGCTCATCGGCATCGTGCTGCGCCCCTTCGTCAAGACGAGGTAGCCGGCGGGGCCCCTACTTCGACCGCGTCGCCAGGTACACGGTGGACGTGACCGATGTCGCCGTCGCGTGCTCGAACCGCCGCAGCGTCGCCTCGATCCTCGGATCGGCTGAGACGTCGACGAGCCCGGCGGTGTCGACGTAGTTCGTCAGGCGGTGCGCAGGGAGCACGTACTCGCCGAGCGGAGGCGGCCCGTCGAAGAGCTGCCGCCGCACGACCACCGGCTCCGACGACGCGAAGGTTCCGCCGAGCGCAGGCACGAGATCGTTCGTGTGTTCGACTGCGAGGTACGGGATGTCGTGCGGCACCGCGACCTGCCCGGCCGGCGCCCCGAACGTGACGATCCCGTCGGCTGCATACTGCCCGGATGCTGCCAGCTGCGCGGCGATGATCCCGCCCTGCGAGTACCCGGTGAAGGTCACGGGGGCGCCAGCCTCGATGCCCGCGAGTCGCATGGCCTCCTCCACCGCGCGGAGGGATCCTGCACTCCCGCCGGCCATGGCCGTGAGGTTGCTCGTCATGTCCCATGGCTCGTCCGCTCGCGCCGTCGATAGCTCGGCCGTGCCGGCGATGTAGACCTCGAACCGGTCGGGTGCACCCGGAGTGGAGTAGCGGTCGATTCGGATCTGTTCGGGTTCCTCCGGTATGCGCTCGGCGCGATCCCGGATGCCTTGCGCGGGCGTGACATCGGTCGAGGTCGACCGCACCGCCACGGTGACAGGACTCTCGCGCGCGAGCCCTGTCGCACCTGCGACGCCGGCGATCACGGCGGCTGAGGTGTCGATCCCGGTAAGCCCAAGGCCCTCATCCCCTAGCGTGTGGGCGAGTACCGGCGGCACCCTGCCCAGGCCGGCACCGGCGTCGTCCGCGGCCATGACCGAGAATCGGAGCGCATCGACGAAACGGGGATCGGACAACGCGGCATTGTTGTGGCGCAGCCAGTCGTGGAGAGTAGCGCCGAGTTGCGACCTGCCGTCCGGCGTCAGGCTCGCATAGACCGCGGCGCCGAGGCCGCCGATGAGCAGCATGCCGGGCATCGCCATGGCGAAGAGGTACGGCACGGCCGCCCCGGCAAGGTAGCCGAGACCTGCCGCAGCCTCCTGGCCGAGACGGTTCGCGAACCCGTCCGCCAGCTCGTACCCGCACGCGGCGTACCCGAGCCCATCGCCGAGAAGGAGGCTCTGCAGCGCCGCCCTGGCGAGGGCGGCATCCGCGGCATCGATCGCTGCCTCGGCGAGAACGGCGCTTCGCGGTGCATCGACTGCGCCGAGGATTCCGTCGCCGATCGCCCGGTCGAGGGACACGAGGCTCCGACGGGCGCCCTGGAGTTCGACGAACAGCACGCGAAAGCGCGCCGCCTGCTCGAACAACTCCGACGTCGTCACGGAGACGGCGGCGGGCCCGCTCACGATGAGGTCGTCAGCCACGATGCTCCAGGGTCGTGGCCGCCCGAACGCTCTGCTCGGCAGCATCCTGAAGGCAGCGCAGCGCCTCGCCGAGGTCTGCCCGGAGGCGCTCGACAGCACCGTCGTAGGCCGCGCGCGCCGGCCCTCTCCAGTCCTCGGGAGGGAGGTCGGATATCCGGTGTCGTGCCGCTCCCGCGACGCGGGAGGCAATCATCCGGAGACGCGCCGCCTGGTCGTCGAGCAGCATCCTCAGGCATTCCGCCGACGTGGGATCGATACTCGACATGGCACTCCTTGGTCGCCCGCGTCGTGCGACGCGCCCCCCATGCTGGCCCATTGCCACGCATCGTCGGCGGGCAGGGCCCAGATCGGTGGAGAGGGCCCGCGGGGCCGGCCCTTGCAGGAGAGGTGCCAGCTCCGCGCTCGATCGACCGGGGGCTGGGGCCCGCGGCCAAACTGCGGGAGAATGGACGCATGAGCTTCGATCGAACCCTCGACGAATCCGCTCTGTTCAGAATCTGCTTCGTCTGCACGGGCAACATCTGCCGCTCGCCCATGGCCGAAGCCGTCTTCAGGGAGCTCGTGCGGCGTGCCGGTTTCGCCGGATCCGTCACGGTCATCTCCGCGGGCACGGGTGATTGGCACGTCGGCGAGAACTCCGACACCCGAACCATGACCGCGCTCGCCTCGCATGGCTACAACGGGGCCGGCCATCGCGCACGCCAGTTCGATCCGGCGTGGTTCGATCACCTCGACCTCGTGATCGTGTTCGATCGCGGCCAGGAACGCATCCTCAAGGCCTGGGCGCCGACGGAGCAGGATCGAGGCAAGGTGCAGCTCCTTCTGGGATTCGATCACGACCAGGCGCCGCAGCTCGAGGTGCCCGACCCGTATTATTCGGATGCCGCGATGTTCGACACCGTGCTGGTCATGATCGAGCACGCCTGCAAGGCCCTCTTCCACCAGGTCGAGGCGGGAATCAGACGGAGAGTGTCATGAGCCAGTTGCCCATCCAGCCGCTCAGCCCGCTCGACGGGCGGTACCGTGAAGCGGTCGCCGCGCTCGGGGAGCATCTCTCCGAGGCGGGGCTCAACCGGGCGCGTGTGCGCGTCGAGATCGAGTGGCTCGTGTTTCTCACCGACCGCCGGATATTCGGCTCCGCTCCCCTCACCGACGAGCAGAAACGTGCGCTCCGGGGTGTGCCAGCAGGATTCGGCGAGGCCGACATCCGGGAACTCGCCGAGCTCGAGGCGACGACGCGCCACGACGTCAAGGCGGTCGAGTACTACCTTCGGAACCGGCTCGACGCCCTCGGCATCCGCGGGGTCCGTGAGCTCGTGCACTTCGCGGCGACGAGCGAGGACATCAACAACCTCGCCTACGCGCTCACGATCGACGCGGCCGTGCGCGAGGTGTGGCTGCCGAAGCTGCACGCCGTCATCGCCGAGTTGCGCGCGCGGGCGAGAGCCCACCGATCTGACGCCATGCTCGCCCACACGCACGGCCAGCCGGCGACTCCCACAACGGTCGGCAAGGAGTTCGCCGTCTTCGTCAGGCGGCTCGAGAGGATCGCGCGCCGGATCGGCACCGCGGAGTCGCTCGGCAAGTTCAGCGGGGCGACCGGGACCTTCGCCGCGCACCTCGCCGCCGACCCCGCGCAGGACTGGGCAGCACTCTCGCGCGAGTTCGTCGAGTCCCTCGGGCTCATCTGGAACCCGCTCACGACGCAGATCGAGTCGCACGACTGGCAGGCGGAGCTCTACGCGAGCGTGAGCCACGCAAACCGCGTCCTGCACAACCTGTGCACGGATGTCTGGTCGTACATCTCGATGGGCTACTTCACGCAGACCCCGCAGGCCGGCGCGACGGGCTCGTCGACGATGCCGCACAAGGTGAACCCCATCCGGTTCGAGAACGCGGAGGCGAACCTCGAACTCTCGAGCGCCATTCTCGACTCGCTCGCGGCGACGCTCGTGACGTCGCGTCTCCAGCGCGACCTCACCGATTCGAGCGCGCAGCGCAACATCGGCGTCGGTCTCGGGCACTCGCTGCTCGCGCTCGACAACATCCTCCGTGGACTCGGCGAGATCGCCGTCAACCCTGCGCGCCTCGCGGAGGACCTCGACGCGAACTGGGAGGTGCTCGCCGAGGCCATCCAAACGGTCATCCGTGCCGAGATCACCGCCGGCCGAAGCTCGATCGAGGACCCGTACGCGCTGCTCAAGGATCTCACCCGTGGCAAGAGGATCGGGCGGGACGAGCTCGCCGCGTTCATCGAGGGCCTCGACATCGGCCCGGATGCGCGGGGCAGGCTTCTCGCGCTCACCCCAGCCGACTACGTCGGACTGGCGAGCTCGCTCGTCGACTACGCGGACTGAGGCACGCCGCAGGCTCAGTGACCTGCGCGGTCCTGCTCGTCGAGGTCGCTCCGCTCGGCGGCATTCGGGCGCGCCGAGAGTGCGAGCAGGGCGATCGTCATGACCGAGAGGATGAAGGTGACGCCGAACCCGACGCCCACGAGCCACCACTCGCGCGTCGTGAGCAGGAGCACGAGCCCGGTGAACACTCCGATGACGGCCGAGAGGCCGAGGAGCTCGAGGGGGCGGAGCCGATCGCGCAGGCTTGGTGTCTCCATCAGTTTCCTTCCGTTGCTACGGGCGTCGGCTGCACCTGTGCGGCCCACCTGGCCGAGAGCCCTCCGATGACGAGGAAGACTCCGACGAGAATCGCGTAGGCACCGACGATCCCGACGACGATGATCTGCGACGTGAGAACGCCGCTCACGGCGACGTCCTTGTCGACGGCCGACCACGGCAGGGCGTAGTCAGCCGGCACGAGGAGCACGGCGAGCGCCAGCAGCGCCGTCATGACCCCGACGGGGAGCCATTCGCGCGACGCCGGATGCCGACCTCGCCCACGCAGGCCAAGGTACAGTTCGAGGAATCCGGTCACCGCGGCGAAGGCCGTGACGACGAGAAAAAGGGTGCCGGGCCCTGTCGTGCTGAAGACGAGCGCCGCAGTCCCCGCGACGATGGAGGCGACGCCCTGTGCGAGAGCCACGGCCCGAAGCGCGCGGTCCTCGAGCCGGTAGGAACCCCAGGCGATGATCGCCCCAGTGGCAAGCGCGAAGGCGCCGAAGGCCAGAAGTCCGAAGAATGCGGTGTGGTCGACCGAGAACGTGATGACGAGACCGACGACGATGGCGGGAACCGCTCGCGCGATCGGCACCGGCCAATACGGCGCCCGCGCTGGTTCTGCGGACACGTGACCTCATCTCCTCCGCCGGCCGAACGAGTCCAGCTTACGCGCCGATCGCGCCCCGGATCATGCCCATGAGCACCCGGACCAGCGCCGGCATCGCTTCCTCGTCCGGAGGCTGGGACACGAGCCACATGTCCATGGCCTCGCCCATTCCCAGGACAACCGCGACGAGCAGCGCAGGCGGTGCGTCGTCACGCACCGCACCGACGCGCTGTCCCGCCAACAGCGCCTGTTCGATCCAGGGCAGCGTGGCCTGCTCCACCTCACCCAGCGCCTGCTGGAGCGCCGGCGTCCTGGACGCGGCGACCCAACCGCGGAGCAGCGCCGCCAATTGCGGCGACCCGGCGAGCGCGGCCATGAAGCGCAGGTAATAGTCCTCGAGGGTCGACCAGAACTCCTCAGCGCCGAGTCGACCCAGGTCCGGCGGCGGTCCGACGGAGTCGAAGAGACCCTCGAACTCCGTGCGCGCGACATAGGCGTAGAGGTCGCCCTTGCCCTCGAAGTAGTAGTACATCGA
>DAITPJ010000014.1:0-3717 GCA_036833635.1 Terrimesophilobacter sp. | reverse complement strand
GGCAGACCCATCATGCGCATCGCGGAGTTTCGCACGAAGAGCTCCCACCTATTCTTGGGGGCGAAGGCCAGGCCGAGGCCTTCCGCGGCGTCCTGCTTCGACCGGATGAGCGGAGCAAGGCGCTCCTCGTAACGCGCGAACGCTTCGGCGTGGTCGTCCGTACGCGCGAGTTCCGCGCCCAGCACGTACGCGCCGACCATCGCGAGGGCTGAGCCCTGGCCGGCCAGGAACGACGGGGCTGCCCCGGCGTCACCTACGAGCACGACGCGCCCGCTCGACCAGGATGGCATCCGGATCTGGCTCACCGAGTCGAAGAAGAACTCCTTTGCCTTCGGCATGAGTTCGAGGATGGCCGGCACCTCCCAGCCTCCGTCGCGCAGTGCCGTGCGGAGGAGCGCCTCCTGAGCAGCGCGATCAAAGGGAACCTCGCCGTCGTGCCGAGCCGAGATCAGGAACAGGGTGTTGTCATCGTCGAGCGAGAGCCGGAGGACCTGGAATCCGATATCCGCATACATCATCGCCATGAGCTCGTTGCGCGGACGATAACCCCGTGTCTCGAACGCCGCGAACACGATGCCCAGATACTTCTCGAACCGCTCGTCCGGGCCGAACGTGAGCCTGCGCACCTTCGAATGCAGGCCATCCGCGCCGACGACGAGGTCGAACTCCCGGCTCAGACCGCTGTCGAAGGCGACGCGAACCGAGGTGCCGTCGTCCTCGAGTGCGCTGATCGAGTCACCGAGGATCAGCTCTGCCCTGCCTTCGAGCGACTCGTAGATCACCGCGGCGAGCTCCGAGCGCACGATACTCAGGTACTTCTCGCCCGATTTCATGATCGTGGCAGGCTTGATGGATGCGATGCGTCGCCCGTCGCGGTTGATCACCATGGCGTCGGTGAAGACGTAACCCCGGCGGCGCAACTCCGGCACGATGCCCATGCGCTCAGCCACGTCGAACCCGGCTCCCCAGAAGTCGACCAGGTAGCCGCCGGTGCGCAACTCGGGAGTGTGTTCGACGATCGCGACCTCGTGACCGGACCTGAGCAGCCAGTAGGCGAGGGTCGGCCCGGCGATCCCCGCTCCCGAAATGAGCACTCGCATGATGCACCCTTCCTCGAACGCGATTAGACCACCAGTCTAAACTGGCGGTCTAATTTGTCAAGGCTCGGACAGTGCCTAGATCGCGGCCATGTCCTGGAACCGGGAGAAGTGGCCCTGGAAGGCGACGGTGAGCGTGCGGGTCGGCCCATTGCGGTGCTTGGCGACGATGAAATCGGCCTCGCCGGCCCTGGGGTTGTCCTTCTCGTACGCGGCCTCGCGATGCAGCAGGATGACGACATCCGCGTCCTGCTCGAGCGACCCGGACTCGCGCAGGTCGGAGAGCGCGGGCATCTTGTCGGAGCGCTGCTCCGGACCACGGTTCAACTGGGAGAGCGCGACGACCGGCACCTGGAGTTCCTTGGCGAGGAGCTTGAGCGCGCGTGAGAACTCGCTCACCTCCTGCTGCCGGGACTCCACCCGCTTGCCAGAGGTCATGAGCTGCAGGTAGTCGATGATGACCATCTTGAGCCCTACCCGCTGCTTGAGCCTTCGGCACTTCGCGCGGATCTCGACGAGCGTCATGTTCGGGCTGTCGTCGATGTAGAGCGGCGCGTCGTTGATGCGCCCCCTGGTGTGCGCGATCGTGGTCCAGTCGCGGCTGTCGACAGTGCCCTTGCGCATGTTCTGCAGCGGCACGGACGACTCGGCCGAGAGCAGGCGCATGGCGATCTCGCTCCTGCCCATCTCGAGCGAGAACACGATCGACGGCAGATTGTGGCCGATGGATGCCGCTCGCGCGAAGTCGAGAGCGAGCGTCGACTTTCCGAGAGCAGGCCTCGCCGCGACGATGATGAGCTGCCCGGGGTGCAGGCCGTTGGTCAGCTCGTCGAGTTCGGCGAAACCCGTGGGGATGCCCGTCATGAGTCCGTCGCGCCCCTTGGCCGCCTCGATCTCATCGATGGCGGTCTCTACCGCGGTGGTCAGCGGAACGAAGTCCTCCGAGTCGACGCCGCCGGTCACGCCGTAGATCTCGGCCTGGGCGTTGTTGACGAGGTCGACGACCTCGCCCTCGCTCGCGTACCCCATCTGCACGATGCGGGTGCCCGCTTCCACGAGGCGCCTCAGCACAGCCTTCTCGGCGACGATGTTGGCGTAGAACCCGGCGTTCGCCGCGGTCGGCACGAGGCTCGTGAGCGTGTGGAGGTACTCGGCGCCGCCCGCGCGACCGAGTTCGCCGGTCTTGGTCAGCTCGTCGGTGACCGCGATGACGTCGGTGGGCTCCCCGTGCGAGTAGAGCGTGAGGATCGCATCGAAGATGAGCTCGTGCTTGGGGATGTAGAAGTCGAGCGCGCGAACGGTCTCGATGACATCCGCGACGGCATCCTTGCTCAGGAGCATTCCGCCGATCGCGCTCTGCTCGGCGAGGAGGTCGTGCGGAGGAGTCCGGTCGGTGGGGCGTGACTCCGCCTGCCGCTGTTCACCGGCGAGCCCGAGGTGGGCTATCGACATCTCGTTCCCTTCACTTCGTCCTCGCCAGGATGGCGCGACGACTCAACATTGCGCCGAGCGCGCCGAATGCGGGTGCATCCTCGCCGTCGCGGCGACAGATTCACACCTAGTCATACCCACCACCGACGACATCCGGCGCATCATGCCTCGCCGGATGTCCCTGCTCGTGGTGGTGTTGCTACACCCTAGGGACAACCGAGCACGGTGCTCAACCACCCCTGTGGACAGGCCTGTTAGTCGATTGCATGAAACGCCGGAAAGCAATGTTGGCAAGCTGTGGAAACTCTTGTGGAGGGTTGCCGATATTTAGCGCCAATACCGCTTTTGACCTGCGTTTTTGTGAAAGCGAGACTGTGTGTAGAAACATGTTTATAGTTATGGTTGAGGGTTTGCCCGTGCGGATGGCGACTGTGTACAGTCCTGTGGGGATTGCCACCCCCCGTTATGGGGGCAGGCGCGAAAAAAGGGCGGCAGTGACGAGGCCGAAGCTCGCCTCTGCCGCCCTTCCAATGGACTACTTGGCAGCGACCACCCGGATGGTGATCGTCGCAACCAGATCGTCGCGAAGGCGCACCGTCGCCTCGTGCTCACCGGTCGCCTTGATCGGCGCGCTGAGCTCGATCTTGCGCTTGTCGAGAGCACCGAGCCCAGCGGCGGCAACGGCATCCGCGACGTCAGAGGTCTTGACGGAACCGAAGAGCCGCCCCTCGCCTCCGGCCTTGACCGTGAGGGTGACGGGGGTGGCCTGGAGCCGGGCCTTGAGGTCCTGCGCCTCTTCAATCGTGGCGTGCTCACGAGCGGTGCGAGCGGCCTTGATCTGCTCGATCTGCTTTTCGGCGCCGCGCGTCCACATGACGGCCCAGCCCTGCGGGATGAGGTAGTTGCGGGCGAAGCCGTTCTTGACGTCGACGACGTCGCCGGGGGCACCGAGTCCGGTGACCTCGTGCGTGAGAATCAGTTTTGACATGTCCCGTGACTCCTAACGGCCTGAGCCTGCGTAGGGAAGCAGTGCCATCTCACGCGCGTTCTTGACGGCGCGGGCAATGAGGCGCTGCTCCTGGACGGAGACACCGGTGATGCGACGAGCGCGGATTTTTCCCCGCTCGGAGATGAACTTGCGAAGGGTCGCGACATCCTTGTAGTCGATGACGCCGACCCTGATCGCCTT
>DAITPJ010000013.1:4688-30588 GCA_036833635.1 Terrimesophilobacter sp. | reverse complement strand
ATCGAGCCTGTCGAGATCCACCCTTGAGCGGTCTCGACGAGCTCGACCCGAGAAAATGAGCCGTATGGTCGGGGTAGCGGGATTTGAACCCACGACCTCTTCGTCCCGAACGAAGCGCGCTACCAAACTGCGCCACACCCCGATACTGCTTCCGCTCGAACCTCGCGGCTCGACCGGACCTCATCAAGAATAGCTGAAATCGTCGCCGATGAGTGTCACGACGACGGCCTCGGGCGGGCAGGAGAACCGCACGGGCGCGAAGATGGATGTCCCGATGCCCGCCGAGACCTCAAGGTAGGCCGCACCAAGCGCGTGGTGCCATACGTGCAACCCATTCGCCATGGCGCGAGGCAGGTCGGAATTCGTCACGAGAGCACCGAAGCCCGGCACCTGCACCTGTCCGCCGTGCGTGTGTCCGGCGAAGATGACGTCCGCACCATAGTTCACGAAGGAGTTGAGCACGCGCTGGTACGGTGCATGGGTGAGCCCGATCGTTACGGGTTCCGGGCCGGTTCTGTCGTCCTGCCAGCCGACATTCTCCCTCAGCTCGTCCATCGCCCCCGGCAGCAGGTCGAGGCGGTCCCAACCGCGGTGGGCGTCATTGACCCCGAGGAACTCGAGCCGCGATCCCTTGATCGACATGGCCCTTGCCGCGTTGTTGAGATCAAGCCAGCCGAGCGATTCGAAGAAGAGCTCGAGGCGGTGCGTATCGAGGTTCATGGGGTCCGGTGGCTCATCGCGGCGGTCGCGGAAGTAGCCGAAGGGGTTCTTGAGGGCGGGACCGAAGTAATCGTTCGATCCATGCACGAAGACGCCGGGGACGTCGCGGAACGGCTCGAGGGCATACTCGACCCCCTCGATCCCGCGCTCGTGGCCGAGGCTGTCGCCTGTGATCACGACCAGATCGGGCTCCTCGACCGCGAGGCTCCGAATCCATTCCTGCTTGGCCGACTGCCAGGGAGCCATGTGGAGGTCCGAGAGGTGCAGCACAGTGAGGGGTCGTGCACCCGGATCGAGTACCGGCACACTCTCCCGGCGCACCGTGAAGCGGTTCCTTTCGACGAGCGCGCCCCAGGCGAACGCCCCGAGGGCCGCCGCGCCCAGTGCGGCGAGCGCCGACCCGGCCGTCCGCGCTGCCCCCGCCCGGCTCACGGTGTGCAGCCAGGCGGTGGGGCGCCGTCGTCAACGCTCCCGACGGTCAGGGTCACCGCGGCCTGTTTCGAGGTACCCGCTCCCGGCGCAGGGGTGCTGGCCGAGACCTTGCACAGCTCGCCGGGGTTCACCGTGGCCACCCACGTGAAGGTGATGTTGTCTGGGCTGAATCCGGCAGCGACGAGGTCGTTCTTCGCGGCTCCCGCCTGCTTGCCGATGACGTCGGGCATGTCGACGTACAGGCTGCCGTCACTCGTGAAGACCGTGATCTGATAGCCCTTCGAAACCTTGGTCCCTGCAGCCGGATCGGTTCCTCCGACTGTGCCAGTGGGGGCGTCCGAAGCCATGGGGCCGCCGTCGGCGTACGTGAACCCGAGACTCTCGAGGAGTGCCTTCGCATCCTCGACGGTCTTGCCGCGCAGGTCCGGGATCTCGAGCGTCGTGCCGCTCAGCAGGTTGGCGGGGGGGTTCGGGAATGCGCCACCGCCGTACTCATTCGTGAGCGCGGCCAGGATGGGCCTGGCCATCCGGTGACGAGCCGAGGCCGCATTGCCGCCCGCGACGGTGATCTTACGGAGTGCCTGGTGGCCCTTGACGTTGCCTACCCAGACCGCGAGGGAGGTCGTCATGCTCGTGCTCAGCATCCAGGTGTGCCACGAGTCGCTCGTCGTACCGGTCTTGCCGGCGAGAGGCACCCCCGTGCGCGGGTTGGACGCGGTGCCGAGGCCGCCGTTCATGACGGCCTGCATCGCGTATGCCGTGCCGGCAGCCACCTCGGGGGAGATCGCCTGGCGGCAGTGCGATACCTGCCCGCCCAGGTCCTTGCCGTCCGGGCCCACGACGCGATCGACCGCGATCGGTGGGCAGTAGATACCACCGCCGGCGACGGTCGCCGCCGCCGCAGCCATCGAGAGCGGAGCGATTTCGTTCGTTCCGAGGATTGCTGACGGGTTCGTCGTCAGGGGCTGGCCGTCGGCACGGTGCGCGCCCATCGACTTCGCGACATCGGCGATCTCGCACAGGTCGAGCTGCTCGGCCATCGAGATGAAGGCCGCGTTGACCGACTGGGACAGCGCCCTGATGATGTTCATCGGGCCAGGGGTCTGGCTGTCGTCGTTGCGCGGGCTGTACGGCGGGTTGTAGACGTAGCCGCCCACGCAGTCGGCCTTGAAGAAGCGCGAGTCGTGCTTCGAACCGTTGACGATCTCATTGAGTCCGTGCCCGTTGATGAGCCAGTCGGCCGTCGTGAAGATCTTGTACGTCGACCCGACGGGGAAGCCGAAGGATCCGCCGTACTGCTGGTCGGTGTTGAAGTTCACCGCGCTCGTCGTCACCGGGTCCCCGAGGCCGGTGTCATCGAAGTACTTGTTCTGGGCCATGATGAGGATTCTGCCCGTGCCGACCTGCATCGACGCGGCCGCGGCTCCGAGGTCGAAACGGGCCTCCGTCGGTGGTGCATATGTCCGCAGTTGCGCTTCGGCGTTCGCCTGCTGGTCCAGGTCGATCGTCGTGTAGACGTTGTACCCGCCGCGGTCCCAGTTCGCCTGCCTCTCCTCGGCGTTCGCGCCGAGCATCTCGAGGTCCTTGACCGATTTGACGACGAAGTCGCAGAAGGTCGGCGCCGCGAGGGCGTACGTGCAACCACTTGTCCTCGACGAGAGCTTGACGTAATCCTCGATCGGGGTGTTGATCGCCTCGTCGTATTGCGCTTTGGTGATCATGTCGAGGTCGAGCATGTCGCCGAGGATCTTGTCCCGCCGCTCCTTGTTCGCCGGGTACTTCTTCGGGTCGTCGAGGTTGCGGTTGTTGGGCAACTGCACGATGGCGACGAGGCTCGCGGCCTCGGCGAGCGTGACATCGGCCGCACTCTTGCTCAGGTACTGCTGTGCCGCAGACTCGATCCCGTACGTGTTACCGCCGAAGCCCGTGATGTTGAGGTAGGCCAGAAGGATCTGGTTCTTCGTGTAGTTCTTCTCGAGGCCGATCGCGAGCTTGGCCTCTTTGAGCTTGCGATCGAGCGACTGGGCCTGCGCCTTGAGGATCCCGGCCTCGCGCTCCTCCTTATTGGGGAGAAGGAGAGCCTCCTGGATGTTGATGTTCTTGACCAGCTGCATCGCGATCGTGGATGCCCCACTGCCGATCTCATTGCTCTGGAGGTTGCCGAGCGCAGCGCGGATGATCGACTGGAGGTCGACACCGCCGTGCTCATAGAAGCGTCGGTCCTCCCCGGCGACCACGGCCTGCTTGATAAAGGGCGAGATCTCGTCCCAGGAGACCTCTTCACGGTTGTGCTTGTAGATCTCGGCGAAGGGGACATACTGGTCGCCGCTCTTCGCGTACAGGGTGTTCTTCTGGGCGAGCTGGCCGATCTCCATGTAGTCGGGAAGCGCCTCGAAGACCCCGATGGAGGAATTGGCCGTCATGCTCGTCACGGCAAGGGCGGGAGTCACGAGAGCCGTGACGAGTACTCCGGCCAGGACGCTGAAACCGAGCAGGCCGACGCCCGCGGAGAGCGCGCGGAGGGGCTGGGATTGTTGGCGAGGCATAGGATACAGAGTAACGGGTGAATCGACCTCGAAAGCTGAATGGATGCCGTGATGCCGCGCTGGGAGTACCTCACGACGCCCCTCATCGTTCACAACACCGCCGCGATCCTCAACAACTGGGGTGACCAGGGCTGGGAGCTCGTGCAGGTCGTCACCGGGCCGGAGGGCGGTCTTGTCGCCTACCTCAAGCGCGCGCTGCCGGCAGAAGACTCCGCTGACTAACGAAGAAGATAGGAATGCCTGATGTCCACACTGGATGACCGCCTCGCCGAGCTCGGACTCGTTGTTCCCGAGGGCTCCAAGCCCGTCGCCGCGTACATTCCCGCGGTCGTGAGCGGCAGTCTCGTCTTCACATCAGGGCAGCTTCCGATGGTCGACGGGGCACTCTCGGCGACCGGCAAGGTCGGCGCCGAGGTCACTCCGGAGGACGCGAAGGCGCTCGCGCGCAACTGCGTGCTCAACGGCCTCGCCGCGGCGCGGTCGGCGATCGGATCGCTCGATCGGATCACGCGGGTCGTCAAGGTCGTCGGGTTCGTGGCATCCGACCCGTCGTTCACCGGCCAGTCCGGCGTGATCAACGGCGCATCAGAGCTGCTCGGGGAGATCTTCGGCGAGCCGGGCCAGCACGCGCGCAGCGCCGTGGGGGTCGCAGCACTCCCTCTCGACGCGCCTGTCGAGGTCGAATTCGTCTTCGAGTTCGCCTGATCTCTCCGCTTCGGCAGCGACACCCCTTCTCGCGGGCGTCCGGAACCCGTTACCTCAGCTTGTCGGTGATGACCTGCATGACCTGGGTGTCCGCGAGCGTCGTCGTGTCGCCAACCTCGCGGCCCTCCGCGACATCCCGCAGCAGCCGCCGCATGATCTTGCCCGAGCGCGTCTTGGGCAGTTCCGTGACGATGAAGACCTGACGCGGCCTGGCGATCGCACCGATCTGCTCTGCGACGTGGGCGCGCAGGATCGCGCTCGCCTCCTCCGGCGTCTGCGCATCCTGCTGCTTCGCCCGCAGGATGACGAAGGCGACGACGGCCTGGCCGGTTGTATCGTCCGTCGCGCCGACGACCGCGGCCTCGGCGACGATCGGATGCGACACGAGCGCCGATTCGATCTCCATGGTCGAGAGGCGGTGACCGGAGACGTTCATGACATCGTCGACACGGCCGAGGACCCACACGTCGCCGTCGGCATCGAGCCGTGCACCATCGCCCGCCAGGTACATCCGCCGCTTCGGTGAGCCCTCGAAATCGAACTTCTCCCAGTACGTCTCGATGAAGCGCTCAGGGTCGCCCCAGATGCCGCGCAGCATCGACGGCCACGGTTCGGTGACGACGAGCAGCCCGCCGTTGCCGTTGCCGACCCGCGTGCCGTTCTCGTCGAGCACATCCACCGAGATGCCGGGGAGCGGCACCTGCGCCGAGCCGGGCTTGGCCGTCGTGATTCCGGGCAGGGCCGAGACCATGATCGCGCCAGTCTCGGTCTGCCACCAGGTGTCGACGACCGGCGTCTTCCCGCCGCCGATGATGTCGCGGTACCAGATCCAGGCCTCGGGGTTGATGGGCTCGCCCACCGACCCGAGCACGCGAAGCGAGGTGAGGTCGAACTTCTGCGGATACTCCCGTCCGGTCTTCATGAACGCCCGGATGGCCGTGGGCGCCGTGTAGAGGATCGACACCTTGTACTTCTCGATGAGCTCCCACCAACGCCCGGGATGGGGTGTGTCGGGGGTGCCCTCGTACATGAGCTGTGTCGCGCCGTTGGCGAGCGGGCCGTAGACGACGTAGCTGTGGCCGGTCACCCAGCCGACATCCGCGGTGCACCAGAAGACGTCGGTCTCCGGGTGGAGGTCGAACACGTTCCTGTGCGTGTAGGCGCATTGGGTGAGATAGCCGCCAGAGGTGTGCAGGATGCCCTTGGGCTTTCCTGTCGTGCCGGAGGTGTAGAGGATGAAGAGCGGGTTCTCCGCCTCGAAAGCCTTCGCCTCATGCTCTGCAGAGGCGCTGTTCACGACGTCATGCCACCAGAGGTCGCGCCCGTCCTCCCACTCGACATCGTTCTCGCCGCGCCGCACGACGAGAACGTGCTCGATCGTCGTCTCGCCTGAGATGGCCGCGTCGACCGCGTTCTTGAGCGGGAAGACTTTGCCCTTGCGCCACCCGCCATCGGCCGTGATGACAAGCTTCGCGCTCGCGTCCTCGATGCGGGAGCGCAGCGACTCGGCGCTGAACCCGCCGAAGACGACCGAGTGCACGGCGCCGATCCTTGCAACCGCGAGCATCGCGATGACGGCTTCAGGGATCATCGGCAGGTAGATCGCGACCCGATCGCCGTGCCGGATGCCGAGGCTCTCGAGCGCGTTCGCCGCCTTCTTGACCTCCTCGGTGAGCTGAGCATAGGTGATCGACCTCGCGTCGCCAGGCTCGCCCTCCCAATGGATCGCGACCCTGTCGCCGTGGCCGGCGAGTACGTGCCGGTCGAGGCAGTTGTAGGCGACGTTGAGTTTGCCGTCGGCGAACCAGCGCGCGAAGGGCGGGTTGTTCCAGTCGAGGACCTGCGTGAAGGGCGTCTCCCAGTCGAGGAGCTCGCGGGCCTGATCGGCCCAGAAGCCGAGACGGTCCTCTGCCGCCTTCTCATAGAGCTCCGGTCGTGCGACCGCCTGAGCGGCGAATTCGGACGGGGGCGGGAACCGCCTCGTCTCCTGGAGCAGGCTGTCGATGGTCTCGCTCATGGTTCTCCTGGCGCTTCATTGCGGTGAAATGCGGCATGCACGGCCACACAGGGATCGACATTACTCGCTTGTGAAAGTCACCACCCAAACGGGGGTTCTCTGGGTTAGACTGTTCGCTGTCAAACGAGAGTTTGGCCAGCAGCAGGCATCACGATTCCCCCCAATCAGCCTGTTGCCGCGGCGGCGCCCGTTCCCCCCAACAGGCGCCGCCCCTCTCGCTTAACCGCCGCACGACAACGCGTCCTGTCCTCCACATTCCCGCGCGCGAGCGCTGCACTCGTGACCGGGTCAGGTTGTGCCGCCACGGGACGTGGACTCGTCTACGGTCGGGCCATGCCGATCGACGCGGTCGCCCCTTTCGTGGCCACGCCGCCCGCGGCAGCGATGGGAACCCAGCGCGCTGTCGGCGAGCGCATCCGGTACGGGAGGCGCCTGCCAGAGTTCGGCGCCCTTGCTCCCCTTGTCGAAGACCCCGAGGTGACCGACGTGTTCGTCAACGGGCCCACTCAGGTATGGGTCGATCGCGGTGCGGGTGCCGAGCGCAGGGCATCCCTCTCCCTCACGGCGTCGGCCTTGCGGGACCTCGCTGTGAGGCTCATCGCGCTCGGCGGACGGCACGTCGATGAGGCGACCCCCTGCGTGGATGTCCGCCTCCACGACGGCATCCGAATTCACGTCGTGCTTCCCCCGATCTCCCCTGGCGGAACACTGCTCTCGATCCGTCTCCCCCGTCCCCGGCGCTTCGATCTCGAGGGACTCGAACGGGAGGGCCTCTTCGACCGGGTTCGGCTGGATGCCGTTGTCGGCCTGGTCTCCAGGCGAGTGAACATTCTTGTGACCGGCGCCGCCGGCAGCGGCAAGACGACGCTGCTCTCGGCGATGCTGGCCAGGGCCGCCCCGACCGACCGCATCATCGCCATCGAGGACGTGGCCGAACTGCAGGTCGCGCATCCGCACTTCGTCTCGCTCGAGGCGCGGCAGGCGAACCTCGAAGGGGCGGGCGAGGTCGGCCTCGCGAGGCTCGTGCGCGAAGCGCTTCGGATGCGGCCGGACCGGCTCGTCCTCGGCGAGTGCAGGGGAGCCGAGGTGCGGGAGCTCTTCGCCGCGCTCAACACGGGCCACGATGGGGGTGCAGGAACCCTGCACGCCAATTCGCTCGAGGATGTGCCCGCTCGGCTCGAGGCACTCGGCGCACTCGCGGGCCTCGGGGTGACCGCGGTCGCCCGCCAGGCGGTGAGCGCGATCGGCGCAGTGCTTCACCTCGAACGGCGCGGCGGCGCCCGGCGTCTTGCCGCGCTCGGCCGGTTCACGGTGGATGCCGGCGGCCGGCTGCGCGCCGAGCCGATGCCCGACAACGGGGAGGTGATCGCGGTTGGCTGAGAAGGAGAGCCTGGATGCCGTCGCGACAATCGTGCAGCGGCTGTCCGTGCTGCTTGCCGCCGGCGTCGCGCCCGTGTCGGCGTGGACCTATCTTGCGGAGTCGTTCCAGACCGAGGTGGCAGGGGCCGGAGGCGCCGGCGCGCGCCCGGTCACGGGAGAGGGCCACGGAATGACCAGGCACGTCGTCGGCGCGGTCGCGGCGCTTGCGGACAGCGTGCCGATCGCGGAGGCCATCCTCTCGGCGACGGCCTCCCATCCCATGCCGGCGCGCGGCGCTGGCCTGCGGCAGCACAGCGCCGCGTGGCGAGGTCTCGCGGCGGCATGGGTCGTGGCCGCGGATGCCGGCGCTCCGCTCGCCCCCAGCCTGCGGGGCTTCGCCGACTCCCTCCGGGACCTGGCCGAGACGCAGCGTGAGATCGAGGTCGCTCTCGCGGGCCCGGCCGCCACGGCGAAGTTCGTCGTCGCGCTGCCCCTTGTGGGAGTGCTCTTCGGCCTCGGCCTCGGGTTCGACACCCTCGGCACCCTGTTCGGGACCGTCCCCGGTGCGCTGTGCCTCGTCGCCGGCGTCACGCTCATGCTCGCCTCGCGAGCCTGGAATCGTCGCTTGCTTCGGGGGGCGACACCGAGCGATCCGACGCCCGGGCTGTCGCTCGAGCTCCTCGCGGTCGCCGTCGCGGGTGGTGCGTCCCTCGACCGCGCACGTCGTGCTGTCGGCACGGCACTCGAGCGCTGCGGGCTGCCGACCGGCGGCGGAGAGGAGGGAGTGCTCGAACTCTCGCGGCGTGCCGGCGTGCCGGCGGGGCTGCTCCTCAGAAGCGAGGCGGAGCAGTCCCGCCGGATCGCCAGGAGTGCGGCGAGAAGGAAGGCAGCGTCGCTCTCCGTCACGCTCATGATTCCGCTCGGAGTCTGCGTCCTCCCCGCCTTCCTGCTCCTCGGCGTCGCACCGCTCATGATCGCCGTCCTCTCGTCAACAGCCGGGCCGTTCTGAGGCAGTCCCCGGATCTGCATCCGGGCATCCGGTCGCGGCGAGGTGCGGGCTCACACTGGGCCGACCACGAACAGGAGGAACCATGATCAAGGGAATTCGGCGTCGGCTCGCTTCGGAGCACGGCGCGTCCACTGCGGAATACGCCATCGTGACGATGGCCGCCGTAGCCTTTGCAGGGCTGCTCGTCGCGATACTGCGCAGTGACGAGGTGCGCGGCATCCTCTTCGATCTCGTCCAGCGTGCGCTCACGTTCGGCGGGTGAGCCAGGTCGGCTCCGACCGACGAGACAAGGCGAGGCATGGCGCAGTGACCGCCGCGAGTCGGGGAGTGTCACCGCCGAGTTCGCCGCGGTCGTGCCGGCCGTCATGCTCGTGCTCGCCCTCTGCCTTGGCGCACTCCAGTTGTCCACGCTTCGGCTCATGGTCCAGGATGCCGCTGCCCAGGCTGCACGGAGCGCCGCGCGCGGCGGGTCGTTCGATGCGGCGGCACTCGTCGACGGGGCGACGGCGAGAATCGATCGGCGCGGCAACCTGGTGTGCGCGACCGTGACGGCACCTGGCGCGCTGCTCGCGGGCGTTCTCGGCTCGATCGACGTCTCGGCGTCCGGCTGCGCGCTCGCCGGTGGAGGATGAAGGTGCGCGACGATCGCGGTGCAGGGTCGGTCCTCGGTCTCGCACTCGTCGGCGTTGTCGTCTCGATGGTCGCACTGCTCGTACCTCTCTATAGCGTGGTCGGCGCGAAGTCGCGGGTGGCGGCGGCAGCGGATGCCGCAGCGCTCGCCGGTGCGGATGTCGCGATCGGAATCGCCCCCGGATCTCCGTGCGCGACGGCGGCATCGGTCGCCGACGCGAATGGCGCCTTAGTGACGGAATGTCAGGCCGATGGGGTTATTGTGACCGTGAGGGTCAGTGTCGCCGTTCTCGGAATCCCGGTCTCGGCCACCGCTACGGCGGGGCCTCCGGACTCACAGGGATGATGCCGGGAATCCGAGCGCGCGCTGATTCTGTGTGTAGGGTGTCCCCTGTTGCAGTACCTGAACCCTGAGGAGTCGCGTGCCCGGCACGAAGAAATTGGTCATCGTCGAATCACCGGCGAAGGCCAGGACCATCGCCCAGTACCTGGGCGACGGTTATGAGGTGCAGGCATCGGTCGGTCACATCCGCGATCTCATCGAGCCGAAGAACCTCCCGCCGGAGCTCAAGAAGGGCTCCCTCGGCAAGTTCTCCGTCGACGTCGAGAACGGCTTCGAGCCGTACTACGTCGTGTCGGAGCAGAAGCGCAAGACGGTCGCCGACCTCAAGCGCGCCCTCAAGGATGCCGACGAGCTCTACCTCGCAACTGATGAGGACCGGGAGGGCGAGGCGATCGCCTGGCACCTCCTGCAGGTACTGAACCCCAAGGTTCCCGTGAAGCGCATGGTCTTCCACGAGATAACCAAAGAGGCCATCGAGCACGCCCGCGACAACACCCGTGACATCGACACCGCGCTCGTCGACGCGCAGGAGACCCGCCGCATCCTCGATCGGCTCTACGGCTACGAGATCTCTCCTGTGCTGTGGCGCAAGGTGGGACCCGGCCTCTCCGCCGGCCGCGTGCAGTCGGCGGCGACGAGGCTCGTCGTCGACCGCGAGCGGGAGCGGCTCGCCTTCGTGAGCGCCGCATACTGGGACCTCCTCGCCCGGCTCACCCCGCAGTCGTCGGTCGAGTCGTTCGAATCGCGCCTCGTGCGCCTCGACGGTGGGCGTATCGCGACGGGCCGCGACTTCGACGACCTCGGTGCGCTCAAGGGCGGTGCCGTCGCCCTCGACGAGAGTGCAGCGGAGGCACTCGCGACCGCACTTCGGGCACCGTCGACGACGTTCACCGTCGCCTCGGTCGAGGCGAAGCCATACACCCGCCGCCCGGCCGCGCCGTTCACGACGTCGACCCTGCAGCAGGAGGCGGCGCGCAAGCTCCGGTTCTCGGCTCGTCAGACGATGAGCATCGCCCAGGGCCTCTACGAGAACGGCTACATCACCTACATGCGCACGGATTCCCCCGCTCTTTCGCAGCAGGCGATCACGGCGGCGCGCAGCCAGGCCTCCGCGCTCTACGGCGCAGACAGCGTTCCGGAGAAGCCGCGCGTCTACAGCGGCAGAGCCAAGAACGCCCAGGAGGCGCACGAGGCGATCCGGCCATCCGGAGATGCCTTCCGCACCCCAGGCCAGCTCGAGGGAACACTCCGCGGCAACGACTGGAAGCTCTACGACCTCATCTGGAAGCGCACGGTCGCCTCCCAGATGGCGGATGCGCGCGGGTCGACCGCGACCGTCACGATCGCCGCGAGGACCATCGAGGCACTCGCCGAATTCGTCGCGAGCGGGACGGTCATCACCTTCCGCGGGTTCCTCGCCGCCTACGAGGAGAGTCGGGACGAGGAGCGCAACGCGCTCGCAGAGCCCGCCGACGCCAAACTCCCCCCGCTCACCGAGGGACAGGTGCTCGAGCTCGCCGAGCTCGAAGCGAAAGGCCACGAGACCTCACCGCCCCCGCGCTACACCGAGGCGAGCCTCATCAAGACCCTCGAGGAGCTCGGTATCGGGCGGCCATCCACCTTCACGTCGATCATCTCGACGATCATCGATCGCGGGTATGTGACGCCACGCGGCACCGCGCTCGTGCCGAACTGGATCGCGTTCTCGGTAGTGCGCCTCCTTGAGGACTACTTCACCGAGCTCGTGCAATACGACTTCACGGCCGCCATGGAGAGTGACCTCGACCGCATCGCCGATGGCCGGGAGAAGCGCGTCGACTGGCTCACGAGTTTCTATTTCGGCGGCGCCAAGTACCGCGGTCTTCGCAACGTCATCGACAACCTGGGGGAGATCGACGCCAAGTCGGTCAATTCGATCCCGCTCGATGACCAGGTGACCCTGCGGATCGGCAAGTACGGCCCCTATCTCGAGGTCACCAACCCGGATGCCGCCGACGAGGCCAAGCCACGGCGCGTCAACATTCCGGATGGCCTCGCCCCCGACGAGCTCACGATCGAGAGGGCGCGTGAGCTCATCGACGCTCCCGTCGTCGTCGACCGGGTCATCGGCATCAACCCGGCGACGGGCAAGGAGATCGTTGCGAAGAACGGTCGCTACGGCCCGTACATCACGGAGCTCGAGCCGGAGCCCGTCGCAGTCTCTCCGGTCGAGCCTGTCGAGACCGCCGGCCCATCCTCTCCGGTCGAGACCGCCGACCCGCTGACAGGCGAGGTCTCGACAAGCTCGACCCGAGAAGGGGCCAAGCCAAAGAAGAAGCCCGCGAAAAAGAAGTCCGCCGCGCCCAAGCCCCGCACCGCATCCCTCTTCGCCTCGATGGATCTAGCGACGATCGACCTGCAGACCGCGCTGCGTCTCCTCGACCTGCCTCGCGTGATCGGCCAGGACCCCGAGACCGGCGAGGACATCACTGCGCAGAACGGCAAGTTCGGGCCCTACCTCAGGAAGGGAACCGACTCGCGCTCGCTCACGAGCGAGGAGCAGATCTTCGACCTGGACCTCGCCGGCGCCCTCGAGATCTTCGCCCAGCCAAAGTACGGGGCGAAGCGGCCGTCGAGCGCCCTCAAGGAGTTCGATGCCGATCCGGAGAGCGGAAAGCCGATCAAGGTCAAGGACGGTCGATTCGGCCCCTATGTGACCGACGGCGTGACGAACGCCACCATCCCGCGCGGCGAGACCGTCGAGGAGATCGACTTCGAGCGCGCGGTGCAGCTGCTCGCCGACAAGCGCGCCAAGGGGCCGGCCAAGCCCAAGGCCAAGGCGGCTGGGCGCAAGCCGGCAGCCAGGAAGCCGTCAGCGAAGAAGAAGTCAGCACAGAAGCCGTCGGCGAAGAAGTAGCCATGGCGGGCCTCTTCATCACGTTCGAAGGCGGCGACGGCTCCGGCAAGTCGACCCAGGCGGCGCTTCTCGTCGACTGGCTCGAGAGGCAGGGGCGCACGGTCGTGACGACGAGAGAGCCAGGCGGAACGCCGCTGGGCGAGGAGCTTCGGGAGATCGTGCTGCACAGCAAGGGCCACATCGCGCCGCGCGCGGAGGCGCTCATCTATGCGGCCGACCGTGCCCACCACATCGCGACGAAGGTGCGCCCTGCGATCGAGCACGGCGACATCGTCGTGCAGGACCGCTTCCTCGACTCGTCCGTCGCCTACCAGGGCGTCGCTCGCGGGCTTGGCGCTGCGCAGGTGCGCAGCATCTCACTGTGGGCAGTCGAGGATCTTCTCCCGGACCTCACGGTGCTGCTCGATCTCGACGAGGAGGTCGGCCGCGGCCGCCTCGACGCCGCGCGGACCAGGTATGACCGTCTGGAGGCGGAGGAGCGAGAATTCCACGCGAGCGTTCGCGCCGCGTACCTCGAACTCGCCGCCGATGAACCCGAGCGCTTCCTCGTGATCGACGCGACGGATGCCGTCGACTCGATCGCCGCGGACATCCGCAACCGCGTCTCAGCCTTGCTGCCCTGACACTCTCTATGCTTGGCGCTATGTCACTGTGGGACGAGCTGACCGGCCAGTCCGAGGCCATCGCGATCTTCCGCGCTGCGGCAACCGCTCCCACGCCTGCACCCGGTGGCGCGCCAGAGGGCGACGGGGAATCGATGACCCACTCCTGGCTCATCACGGGGCCTCCCGGCTCCGGTCGCTCCAACCTCGCCTTCGCCTTCGCGACGGCGCTTCTGAGCCCCGGCGACCCCGCGGGAGACGAGGCGACACGGCGCCAGGTGGAGGCGCGGACGCATCCGGATCTCGGGGTGCTGAGCACCGAGCGCGTCATCATCTCGATCGACGAAGTACGCGCCCTCGTCACGAGCTCCCAATTCTCGCCGTCGGTCAGCCGGTACCGCGTCATGGTCATCGAGGACGCCGACCGGATGACCGAGCGCACCTCTAACGTGCTGCTCAAGGCGCTCGAGGAGCCGCCGCCACGCACGGTCTGGATCCTGTGCGCGCCGAGCGAGGCCGACCTGATTCCCACCGTGCGGTCGCGGGTGCGCAGCGTTCGGCTCCGCGTACCACCGGTTTCGGATGTCGCCGAGCTCATCTCGCGGCGCGACGGCGTCGACCTCGCCCTCGCCACGCGGGCGGCGCGGGAGGCCCAGAGCCACATCGGCATGGCGCACCGGCTCGCAACCAACGAGGGCGCGCGTGCGCGTCGTGAGGAGACTCTCGAGACTGCCCTCGGCATCCGCACCGTTTCGGATGCCGTGATCGCGGCGGGCAGACTGCTCGAGACGGCTGCGGAGGACGCCAGGGCGATCACAGAGGAACGCGACGCCGAGGAGCGCGAGAGCGCGCTGCGCTCTCTCGGGGTCGAGCCGGGCGGCACGATCCCGCCGGCTCTCCGTGCGCAGCTCCGGTCGCTCGAGGAGGACCAGAAACGCCGCGCGACGCGAAGCCTGCGCGACGGGCTCGACCGGATCATGGTCGACCTCCTGTCGTTGTACCGCGACATCCTGCTCGTGCAATTGGGTGCCGACCTCGAACCCATCAATCTGGAGATCGCGGACCGGCTTCGCCTGTCCGCCGACTCATCGACGCCCGAACAGACCCTCGCGACGCTCGATGGGATCGCGACCGCGCGCCGGCGTATCGACGGCAATGTCGCGCCGGCCCTTGCGCTCGAGTCCATGCTCATCACGGCAAGGCGCAGCTCATCGCGGTGACCAGGGGCGGTCGATCGCTCCGCACGATCCTCCTCGCCGCGGGCGTCGCCCTCATCGTTCCCCTCAGCGGATGCGTGACCTCCTTTCTCCCGCCGGAACCGGCGCGCACCTCCCAGCCCACCGACGAGAACGTCGCCCCCGACCTCGCGCCCTACTACTCGCAGGTGCTCACCTGGTCGACCTGCGAAGGGACCTTCCAGTGCGCGACGGCGAAGGCCCCTCTCGACTGGAGCGACCCCGCGCGGGACTCCATCGAGCTGGCGCTCATTCGCGCCACGGCGACCGGATCGCGCATCGGCTCGCTGCTCGTCAATCCGGGAGGGCCTGGCGGCTCGGGATACGACTTCATTCGCGACAGCCTGAGCTACGCGGTCGACGCCCGCCTCGCCGACCGCTTCGACATCGTGGGCTTCGACCCGCGGGGAGTCAATCGGTCTTCGGCGGTCTCCTGCTACGACAAGCCGGCCGAACTCGACGCGTTCCTGTTCTCGATCCCGACCGGTCCGCGCGACGCCGATTCCGTCATCGACTTCACCGAGCAGGAGTACGCGGCCTTCGGCCAGGCCTGCCTCAAGCACACCGGTGAGCTCCTCGGCTTCGTCGACACCGTGAGCGCAGCCCGCGATCTGGACCTGTTGCGTGCCATCCTCGGCGACCCGAAGCTCAACTATCTCGGCTACTCCTACGGGACGTTCCTCGGCGCGACCTACGCCGGCCTCTACCCGGGGAAGACCGGTCGTCTCGTGCTCGACGGGGCGATCGATCCTGCGACGACCGACTTCGACGTCACGGCGACGCAGGCGAAGGGCTTCGAGGATGCAGCCAGGGCGTACCTCGCGGACTGCTTCACGAGCTCCGAGTGTCCGTTCCGGGGGTCGGTCGACGCGGCCATGCTGCGCATCCGCGCGCTGCTCGACCGGCTCGATGCGAGCCCGCTGCGCGCATCCGACGGCCGGATGCTGGGAAGCGACGCGATGTTCACCGCGATCATCCTGCCGCTCTACAGCCAGTCGAACTGGCCGTACCTGAGCGACCTCTTCGCCGACGTGTTCCAGGGCAACGCCGACTACGCGTTCCAACTCGCGGATGCCTACTACGGGCGCACTCCGGCGGGCACCTACAGCGACAACTCCACTGAGGCGTTCATCGCGATCAACTGCCTCGACTACGTCTCGACGAGCACGCGGGAGACCCTGGTGGCGGAGGCGGAGGAGCTCGCGCGGATCGCTCCGACCTTCGGCCCGCAGATGTCCTACGGGGGGACATCCTGCAACGAGTGGCCGTACCAGGCGACACGCGTTCGCGAGCCCATCCTTGCTGCCGGCTCCGCGCCGATCCTCGTAGTGGGCACGACGAACGACCCTGCGACGCCGTACCAGTGGTCGGTGAATCTGGCCGGCCAACTCGAGAACGGTCACCTCGTGACCTACCATGGCGAGGGCCATACGGCGTACAACAAGTCGAATTCCTGCGTCAATGACGCCGTCGACGACTTCCTCATCGAGGGCAGGGTTCCCGCGAAGGATCCCGACTGCTGAGCCGGCAGCGGCCAGAATTGTGCATGCTTGCACGAAATGCCACAATGACCGCGTGACTGGGCCACTACCCGAACCGACCGTTGGCCTGCGCGAGCGCAAACGCAGGGCGACCCGACACGCGATCCAGACGGCGATTCTCGACCTGGCGGAGCGCGACGGTTACGACCGGGTGACGATCGACGACATCAGCACAGCGGCCGACATCTCCCCGCGCACCTTCTTCAACTACTTCCCCTCGAAGGACGATGCCGTCATCGGGGACTTCCCCGTGCTGTCGGAGCTCGAGGCGACCGCCGAGTTCGTCGCCGCGGGTCCGGAGTCCAGCGTCCTCGCGAGTCTCGGGCGGCTGCTCGCGGCGGCCTCGGAGTCGCTCGCCGACGAACGGATGCCGGACGAGCGGCGGCGCGCGCTCCTGCGCGGTCATCCAGGACTTTTCGCGAAGCGCATGGCGTACCTTCACCGCTTCGAGGACGAACTCGCGGACATCGTGTCCGATCGACTCGCCGCGGACGACCCCGCCCTCGCCGGCGATCCGGTCGCGCTGGCTCGTCGCTCTCGCTTCCTCAGCCTCATCGGACTGGCCGCTGTGCGCTTCGCGTACAGCACCTGGCTCGGCGAACACGACCGTCGATCTCTCGGCGACTGCATCGTCGGGGCATTCGACGAGCTCGTTGACACTCTCGCGTCAACACACGCGGGATGATCGGCTAAGCTTTCTTGCTGTGTCTTCCGGTGAACCGGGGGACCCGCCGCCCTAGCTCAGTCGGTAGAGCATCTCACTCGTAATGAGAAGGTCAAGAGTTCGATTCTCTTGGGCGGCTCTGCAGGACCTGTCCACACTTCGGGGGACCGACGCCATCGTCCACCCCCCGATCGTGTGACAATTCGCGCAAGGAAACGCCCCCAGTAAGGGGGATATCCGCGCATCGGGGGCTTTTCCGCATTGCCCTCGCAGTTCCACGGCCGTACCGTGGAGGAAGCGAACCGTCGGGGGACGGTCGCCGGAATCAGTGCCGGGGGGAACTGTCGTGAAGCGCTCAGCCTTTCTCATCGCCGTTTTCACGGCGGTCATGACGCTCGTGCTTCCCTTCGTGGGCGGCAGCGGCCCGTCGCTCTTCGGGAATGCGAGTTCGGCCGGCGCCGTGCAGCAGACGGGACTTCCGATCTTCGCCACGGCACCGACGGCGACCACCGCGAGCCAGGGTGCAGCAGTCTCTCTCGCCTACCTCAACGAGTCCGTCCGCGAGGCGAATCTTGTCGAGAGGGCCAAGGAGCTCACGACGGACTCGGAGCATCTCGCCCAGAAGCCGGTGCCCAAGCCCGTCGTGGTCGTCTCGCCCGCTGATCGCGCGAGTGGCACCGCGGCCAGGCGCGCCGCGGTCGTGGCCGCCGGCGGAAGCTGCCCCGGGCCGGTCGGCGGTGCGACGAACGGCGCCCCCGGCGTCACCTCCTCAGGCGGCGTGGCCGGTACGACGAGCGCCGATCTCGCGTCCTTCGCCGCCGCGTACAACGCGATCCGCGTCGCCAACTGCCTCCAGCCGGTGCCGATGAGCCACTTCCGTTACGACAGCTGCATGGAAACACGACTGTTCTGGATGGCTGAGGACCCGAGCACCGACCCGCTGAGCGCCTGGGGCCACATGGGCTCCGTGCGCAGCGACGGTGTTCCGAGCCGCGGATGCGACGGCAACCTCGCCGGCGGTTACGGCAACACCGGCGCCACGGTGGCCCAGAAGTGGTGGAACTCCACTGCGCACCGCAACTCGCTCTACAAGCCGACGTACTCGGGCAGCACGGCGGGGGTCTGCATCTACTTCGCGATGACCCACGGCGGTGTCCCTGACGAGCCGTACGCGTTCACCCGCGCCGCAGCGAAGTGGGGCGGCTGCTAGATTCCCCTCGTGGGAACACTTCGCTGGGGCATCCTCGGTACCGGCTGGATCGCGCACGCCCAGGCGAGCGATCTCCTCGAGAACGGCTTCACGGTCTCCGCGGTCGGATCGCGAACAGCGGATGCTGCGCAGGCTTTCGCGGACGAGTTCGGCATCCGCACCGCACACGCGAGCTACGAGGCGCTCGTCGCCGATGACGAGGTGGACGTCGTGTACGTGTCGACCCCGCATCCGCTGCACGCTCCGCACGCGACGCTCGCGCTCGTCGCAGGCAAGCACGTCCTCGTGGAGAAGCCGTTCGCCCTGAACGCGCGAGAGGCGCGCACCGTTGTCGACCTCGCCTCATCGCGCGGGCTCGTCGTGCTCGAGGCGATGTGGACGCGGTTCCTGCCCCACATGGTTCGTATTCGGGAGCTCATCGCCGAGGGGGTGATCGGCGACGTACGCACGCTTCTCGCCGACCACAACCAGAAACTCTCGACCGACCCGCTCTCGCGCATCCTCAATCCCGTGCTCGGGGGCGGCGCGCTCCTCGACCTCGGGGTCTACCCGGTCTCCTTCGCCCACGACCTCTTCGGTACGCCGCGGTCGGTCCTCGCGGAGGCGGCAATGACGACAACGGGAGTCGATCGTCAGACCGCGATCCTGCTCGGGTTCGATGGTGGACGCCAGGCGGTCATGCATACCGCCCTCGACACCCGCGGGCCGAACCGGGCGGTCATCCTCGGCACGCAGGGGCGGATCGAGATCGACCCCGTCTGGTACACCCCGACGACCTTCACGGTGCTCGACTCGGCGGGAGCTGTCATCGAGACCTTCGATGCGACGGCGAAATCGAAGACGATCCGCGGGCGCGGCATGCACTTCCAGGCGGCCGAGCTCGAGCGGCTCGTCGCGGAAGGGCGCACGGGGGGAAGCATCATGGCGCCGGAGGACACCGTTCTCGTCATGGAGACGCTCGACGAGGTGCGCGGCCAGATCGGGCTCGAGTACCCGCAGGAGCATTGAGACCGCAACTGGCACGCGACTCCCGGCTCTCGCCGTTATCATGGGCGAGTGAGTGACGAGGAGCCGCTGACCCGCCGAGCAGCACGGGAGGCCGAGGCTGCCAAGGGCCGACGCCGCGCTGCGCCCGCCACACCGTCGACTCCTTCTGCGGCGCCGACCGAGGTCATCGGCAGCCTTCAGGACGCCACCCCGGCCAAGCGCGCCGGGCTCGGTGCCATGATCGCCCGGCATCCGAACACCTGGATGTTCTCTGCGCTCGGCGTCATCTTCCTGCTGCTTGGAACCGGCGCCGTGTTCGCCGGCGTGGCCGTCGGCTCCGGCGACGCTGTCGCCGCCGTCGTGTCAGAGACCCCGACGCCCGAGCCGCCGCGGAATGTGCCGGAGGAGTTCGCGCCTGCGTCGCTGCTGCGGACCTGCTCGATCGATGCGCTCATCCAGGACCCCCGCCTGCTGACCTTCGCAGGGTCGGTCATCAACGTCACGACCGGCGAGGTGCTGTTCGATCGCTCCGCCGAGGTCGGCGCCCCGCCGGCGAGCGTGCTCAAGGTGCTCACGGCCGCCGCGGCACTGGCGACGATCGGCCCGGACTTCCAGCTCGCGACGCGCGTCTACGAGGGCAGCACCCCTGGCAGCATCGTGCTCGTGGGAGGCGGCGACCCGACGATCAGTGCTCTGCCGGCTGGCGTCGAGAGCTTCTATCGCGGCGCCCCGAAGATGGCCGATCTCGCCGCGCAGGCGGTGGCGAAGTGGAATGAGACCCATGCCGAGGACGACCCGATCACCTCGGTCATCCTCGATGCGACCTATTGGAACCCGGCCGACAAGTGGGATCCGACCTGGGAGCGCAGCGAGCAGACCATCGGGTACCACTCCGAAGTGACGGCGCTCATGGTCGACGGCGATCGTGCCAACCCTCAGAAGGGGACGAGCCCGCGCAGCACTGATCCGATAAGCCGTGCCGGCGCCGCCTTCGTCAACGCGCTGAACCTGCCGAACCCCGTCACCATGAGCACGGGGTCCGCCATCGCAGGCAAGCCGCTCCTGGCCGAGGTGAAGTCGCAGCCCATCAAGATCCTCATCGGCCAGATGCTCCTCACCTCGGACAACACCCTTGCCGAGATGATCGCCCGCGTAATCTCGAAGGAGTCCGGCGCGGGAGGAACGGCATCCTCCCTCGCGACGGTCATCCCAGGGTCGCTCGCCGGGTACGGGCTCGAACCCGTCGGCGTCGTCGTGAGGGACGGCTCCGGCTTGAGCGCGAACAGCGCCGTCGCACCGCTCTTCGTGGCCCAGCTCATGGCCAAGGTGTACACGGGCGGGCAGGGACTCGACGTCATCAAGGCAGGCCTTCCTGTGGCGGGCCAGACCGGAAGCCTCGCGAGCCGCTTCGGCGGTGAGAACGCGGTCGCGCGCGGCAATGTCGTGGCCAAGACCGGATGGATCAAGTCGTCTCGGACCCTCGCCGGCTGGGTCCATGCCGCCGACGGATCCGTGCTGTCGTTCGCGTTCTACGCCCTCGGCCCTGTCCAGGAGAACGCGACGATCGCGCTCGACACCGTGACGACGGGCGTGTACCACTGCGGCAATAACCTGTCCAACAACTGAACGGAGAGAAACGTGGCAAGGGCTCTCTTCATCATCGACGTGCAGAACGACTTCACCGAGGGCGGTGCGCTGGGAGTCGACGGCGGCGCGGCGGTCGCTGCTGCCATCACGAACCATCTTCGGCAGCATCCCGGCCGGTACGACGAAGTTTTCGCCTCCCGCGACTGGCACGACAACGACAACGACAACGGCGGGCACTTCGCGACCGACGCGGAGCCCGACTTCGTGACGACCTGGCCCGTCCACTGCGTCGCCGGCACGGAAGGCGCTGAGTATCACCCCGCGCTCGAGACGGATGCCGTCACCATCCACGTGCGCAAGGGGCAGGGAGTCCCGGCCTACTCGATCTTCGAGGGGACGACCGACGACGGCCGCAGTGTCGCCGACGCCCTCGAGGAACTCGGCATCCTGGACGTCGACATCGTCGGGATCGCCACCGACTACTGCGTGCGTGCCTCGGCGCTCGACGCACTCGAGCTCGGACGCCACGTGCGCGTCCTCACCGACCTCGTCGCCGGCGTCGCGCAAGAGAGCTCCGAGACGGCGCTGGCCGAACTCGGGCACGCGGGAGCGGAGATCGTGGCATCCGGATCGCTCGACACGGATTCGTCCGGCGCCAAGCAGTCGGAGTCGACATCGCCCGAGTGAATCGCGGCGGCATCGCCATCATGGCGGCGTCGCATGTTGTCGATGATTTCTACCAGGGGGTTGTTCCTGCCCTTCTGCCGTTCCTCGTGATCGAGCGCCAATACAGTTACGCCGCCGTCGCGGGACTCGTCCTCGCGGCCAACCTTCTCTCCTCCGTTGCACAGCCAGCGTTCGGCTGGTGGGGGGACCGCCGACCCCGTCGATGGCTCATTCCCGCCGGGATGCTCACAGCCGCAGTCGGGGTGGGTCTCGTCGCCTTCTCGGTCGAGTACTGGGCGACCTGGGTCCTCATCGCCATCGCCGGCCTCGGAATCTCCGCCTTTCACCCCGAGGCGGCGCGAGCCGCGCGCGTGGCTGCGGGCGACAGCAACAGGGCGATGAGCGTTTTCGCGCTGGGCGGCAACACCGGGTTCGCGCTCGGCGCGCTCGTGACGACACCACTCCTGCTGCTCACGGGGCTCCAGGGCGCGATCCTCCTCGTCATCCCGGCTGCGCTCATGGCGGTTCTGCTGTTCGCGCGGCTCGGACGGGTGCTCGACGGTCCCGTCGGGACGCCGAAACGGGTTCCCCGTACTCCTGGGCCGGACAACTGGCCGGCATTCCTCAGGCTCACCGCGGTCGTCGTCGTGCGGTCGATCGTCTTCTTCGGGGCCGTGTCCTTCGTGGCGCTCTACTTCATCCACGACTTCGAGACCTCGGAGGCCGTCGGCGGGCTGGCCCTCAGCGTCTTCCTGTTCGCGGGCGCGGTCGGGACCCTCATCGGCGGGTGGCTTGCCGACCGCGTCGGACGACTGCGGAGCATCCGGATTGGATTCATCGCGACGGTCCCCGCCCTCCTCGGTCTCGTCCTCTCCCCGAATTTGGCCATTGCCTTCGTTCTCGTCGCCGTGTTCGGGGTCGCCATCTTCGTGCCGTTCGCGGTGTTCGTCATCCTCGGCCAGGACTACCTGCCGAACCGGATCGGCATCGCGAGCGGTGTCACGGTGGGGCTCGCGGTCACCGTCGGCGGACTGTTCAGCCCGCTGCTCGGCTGGATCGGTGACAAGACCGACTTGCGCACGGTGTTCCTCATTCTCCTCGGCCTCGTCGTGGTCGCCCTCGCTCTCGCGTTCTTCCTGCGGGAGCCTGCGCCCGTGCCGCGGCATCCCAGGCCGGCCGGTGACGCGACGGCGGAGGCCGCAGACGAGGGTGCGCTGTAGCGAATCCCGCTT
Organism: Terrimesophilobacter sp.; assembly: GCA_036833635.1. Lineage (GTDB taxonomy): Bacteria > Actinomycetota > Actinomycetes > Actinomycetales > Microbacteriaceae > Terrimesophilobacter. The sequence continues at coordinate 8,207 of DAITPJ010000013.1, read as the reverse complement.
GGCCGGCTATAGCTGGTTGCCGAGCTTGTACTCCGGCATCGCCTCGCCCTCGCGGGTGTAGGAGAAGCCGTCGGCGCCGATCGTGACCGCCGCCTCCGCCGTCTCGACGCGAGCGACAAGGGGCTTCGGATTCCCGTCGAGGTCGAGCACGGTCGAGCCCTCCGCGTACCAGCTCGGCACGACCGGATTGCCCCACCAGTCGCGACGCTGGTTGTCGTGCACGTCCCAGGTGAGCGTCGGATTGTCGGGGTCGCCCGTGTAGTAGTCGTGCGTGTAGATCTCGATGCGGTGGCCGTCGGGGTCGCGCAGGTAGAGGTAGAACGCATTCGAGACGCCGTGGCGGCCAGGTCCGCGCTCGATGCTGTCGGACATCCGGAGCGCCCCGAGGCGGTCGCAGATGTTCAGGATCTGGTTGCGTTCGTGCGTCGCGAAGGCGATGTGGTGCATTCGCGGCCCGTCGCCCCCGGTGAGGGCGACGTCGTGCACTGTCGCCTTGCGGTAGAGCCAACTCGCGTAGACCGTGCCCTCGTCGTCCTGGATGTCCTCAGAGACCTTGAAGCCGAGATCCTCGTAGTAGCGCTGGGCACGGGGGACATCCGGGGTCATGATGTTGAAGTGGTCGAGGCGGGAGATCGCGCCAGCACCATGCACGTCGTACCGGCGGGTGAAGCGCTCGACGTGCTCGGCATCGTAGAAGAAATCGATGGGGAAGCCGAGCGGGTCCTCGACGCGGACGGCGTCGCCAATGCCGCGCGTGGCACCGGCCGCCCTGCGCTCGACGCGGCATCCGAGCTCGGTGAAGTGCTGCGCGGCGACCTCGACCTCATCCTGGGAGCGCACCCGGTAGGCGAGGGCCGCGAGCGCGGGCACCGGCCCCGTGCGCAGCACGAGCGAGTGGTGCAGGTACTCCTCGAAGGCGCGCAGGTGGATGCTCGTCTCATCCTCGAAGCTCACGACGAGCCCGAGCACGTCCACGTAGAAGCGCCGACTCGCGGCGAGGTCGGTGACGACCAGTTCCGCGTAGGCGGCGCGGATGACATCTGGAACGGCGGTCATGGTGGCTCCTTAGGTAGCGCTGGTCGAGTGCCGCCGCAGGCGGGGTATCGAGACCCGGTGGTTTCGATACGCGCTTCGCGCTACTCAACCAGCGGGATAGCTCCGAACTTGGGCGTGTGGACGGGTGACAGGCTGATATGCACGGCCTGCTGCTCGGTGTAGAAGTCGAGCGACCGGTAGCCGCCCTCGTGGCCGAGGCCGCTCGCCTTCACGCCGCCGAACGGGGTGCGCAGATCGCGCACGTTGTGCGAGTTGAGCCACACCATGCCGGCCTCGATCCCGTGGGCGAAGGTGTGGGCGCGCTCGAGGTTGCTCGTCCACAGGTAGGCCGCCAGGCCGTACTTGACAGCGTTGGCCAGTTCGAGCGCCTGCGCCTCGCTCTCGAATGGCGTGATGGCGACGACCGGGCCGAAGATCTCCTCCTGGAAGATCCGGGCGTCCGGCTTCACGTCCGCGAAGACGGTCGGAGCGACGTAGTTGCCCGTGTCGAGCCCCGCCGGTCGGCCGCCGCCGGCGACGAGCCTGCCCTCGCTCTTGCCGAGCTCGACGTAGCTCATGACCTTGGCGTAGTGCTCAGGATGCACGAGCGCGCCGACCTCGGTCCTGGGATCGTGCGGGTCGCCCACGACTATGTTCTTCGCGCGGGCGGCATAGCGCTCGACGAAGTCGTCGTAGATCGAGCGCTCGACGAGAATCCGGCTGCCCGCCGTGCAGCGCTCGCCGTTGAGCGAGAACACCCCGAACAGGGTCGAGTCGATGGCCGCCTCGAGGTCGGCGTCGGCGAACACGATGGCGGGGGACTTGCCGCCGAGTTCCATCGAGAGGCCCTTGAGGTGCCTCGCGGCGTTCGCGAAGATCGTCTGCCCTGTCGTCGTCTCTCCCGTGAACGAGATGAGGCGGACATCCGGATGCTTGACGAGCGCGTCGCCCGCCTCCTCGCCGAGCCCGTTGACGAGGTTGAAGACGCCCAGCGGGAGGCCGGCCTCCTCGAAGATTCCCGCCCACAGGCTCGCCGAGAGCGGCGTGAACTCTGCTGGCTTGAGCACGACGGTGCAGCCGGACGCGAGGGCGGGGGCGAGCTTCCAGCTCTCGAGCATGAAGGGCGTGTTCCACGGCGTGATGAGGCCGGCGACGCCGACGGGCTTGCGGTGAACGTAGTTCACCTGGGCTCCCGGCACCTGGTAGGTGTCGTCGCGCTGCGCCACGATGAGGTCAGCGAAGAAGCGGAAGTTCTCCGCCGCCCGCTGGGCCTGTCCGAGCGCCTGCGTGATCGGGAGTCCGGTGTCGAAGGTCTCGAGCTCGGCGAGCTCTTTATCGCGGGCCTCGACCTGGTCGGCGATACGGTTCAGGATGCGGGCGCGCTCGCGGTTCTTCATGCGCGGCCACGGCCCGTCGTCGAAGGCGCGCTTGGCGGAGGCCACCGCACGGTCGATGTCAGCCTGCTTTCCCGCTGCGGCCTCAACGTAGGTCTCATTCGAGACGGGGTCGAGCACGTCGAAGGTTGCGCCGTCCGCGCTGTCGACGAACGTGCCGTCGATGTAGTGCCGGATGCGTTCCGGCAGGTTCTCGGGGACGAAGTGCATCAGTTGCCTCCCATGGTGTGGCCGGCGACGGGCGTCAGATACTGCTCGCCCTCGGCCATGAGCTGTCTGATCTTGACGAGCCCGGCATCCGTCGGCTCGATGAGCGGCGAGCGGACGTGGCCGCTCGAGATGAGCCCGCGCTGCTCGAGCACCCACTTGCCTGGCGCAGGGTTCGTCTCGACGAACAGCAGGTCGACGAGCGGGTGCAGGCCGTAGTGCAGTTCGCGGGCACGGGCGAAATCGCCGGACTCCCAGGACTCGAACATCTCCGCGACCGCCGCAGGGGCGATGTTCGCGGTCGCGCTCACGAAGCCCGCGCCGCCGAGGGCGAGAAGCGGCAGGCACAGCAGCTCGATACCGCTCCAGACGAGGAGTTCCGGCCCGCACAGGTGCAGGACGCGGGAGAAGTGCTCGAAGTCCTTCGTCGTCTCCTTGACTCCCACGAAGTTCTCGACGTCGCGGAAGAGCCGCGCGACGGTCTCCGGTGCGATGTCGACGGCGGTTCGGCTCGGAACGTTGTAGGCGACGATCGGCAGATCCGGGAACTCGTCGGCGACCGTTCGATACCAGCGGTAGAGCGCCTCCTGCGTCGGCCTCGCGTAGTACGGCGTGATGATGAGGGCCGCGTCGACGCCTGCATCGCGCGCCGCGGCGGTGAGCTCGAGCGTCTCGTCGAGCTTCGCGGAGCCGGTTCCGGGCATGAACGGCACGCGATCGGCGACGGCCGTAGCGACGGTCCGGATGGCGTCGGCTCGCTCCGAGATCGTCTGCGAGCTCGGCTCGCCCGTCGAGCCGCCGATCGAGATGCCGTGGCTTCCGGATGCCAGTTGCCATTCGACGAGGTTGGTGAGACTCGCGTGGTCGACGGCCCCGTCGCTCG
>DAITPJ010000013.1:0-4588 GCA_036833635.1 Terrimesophilobacter sp. | reverse complement strand
CGACGTAGTCGGCGCCGTCGGTCCCGCCGGTTGAGTAGCCGACGTAGTCGGCGTATCGAAACCATCCCCCGCGACGTCCGGGTCTCGATACACCGCCCTTCGGGCGGCACTCGACCAGCGGGGTTCCGGCTCATGCGATGCGGCACTCGACCTGCGGAGTTCACCATGCGCGAGGAATGCGTCGAGCGTCGCGAGGCGGTGGTTCCGGGCGGCGAGTTCGAGCTCGATCGGGTCGGAGCGGCGCTCGATGAGCGCGAGGATCGCCTCATGCTCGGCGACCGACTCCCTCGCCCTCCCCGGCACGAAGCTGAACGTCGACTCGCGCAGCGCCCGCAGGCGCGCCCAACCGCGATCGACGAGCTCCCGGATGTGCGGGTTGGGGCAGTGCTCGAAGAGCACGGCGTGGAAGTCCAGGTTGAGCCGGGTGAACGCCACGGGGTCGAAGTGGTGAAGGCTTTCGGCGAGCGCGTCGTTGATCGCCCGCGCACGGGCCACGTCATCCGTGGTCATGAACGGTGCGGATGCCGCGGTCGCCCAGCCTTCGACGAGACTCAGTGTCTGCATGGTCACCTCGTATTCGCGCGGGTCGACCATGGCGACCTGGGCGCCGACGTTGCGCTCGAACTTCACTATCCTGTCGGCTTCGAGCCTGAGGATCGCCTTGCGCACGGGCACGACGCTCACGCCGAGCTCGCCGGCGATCGATCCGAGGACGAGCCGGTAGCCCGGCGTGTAGCTCGAGTTCTCGATGCGTGCCTTGATGAAGTCGTAGGCGAGCTGCGACTTGCTCTTCGCCGGTGCGGCGGTCGCTACTGCGCTGCCAGCCACGTCTCGTACCTCGACTTCCATTCCGCGTTCAGGGGGTAGAGCCCATCCACGCTCTCGCCAGCGCCGACCTGCTCGGCGATGAAGGTCTCCTGCCGTTCCTGCTCGATCGCGTCGGTCACGACCTCGTCGAGAATGGCGGGCGGGATGACGAGCACGCCATCCGCGTCGCCGACGATGACGTCGCCAGGCTGCACGGCGGTCCCGCCGCACGCGATCGTCACATCCGTCTCCCACGGCACGTGCCTACGGCCCAGCACCGCGGGGTGCGGGCCCGCGTGGTAGGCGGGAATGCCGAGCGCCGTGACGGCGTCGAGGTCCCGGATGCCGCCATCCGTCACGATGCCGGCTGCCCCCCGGACCTGCGCGCGAAGGGCGAGGATGTCGCCGACCGTCCCGGTACCCTTCTCACCGCGCGCGTCGATCACGAGGACCTCGCCAGGGTTCAGGGTGTCGAACGCCTGCTTCTGCGCGTTGAAGCCTCCGCCGTGGGATGCGAAGAGGTCTTCCCTGCCTGGGATGAAGCGCAGGGTGCGGGCGAGCCCGACGAGCCGGTTGCCTGGCTGGGTCGGCGTGAGCCCGTCGATCGAGACGGTGTTGAGGCCGCGCTTCCGCAGCTGCGAGCTGAGGGTCGCCGTGCCGACGGAGTTGATACGTGCCACGAGCTCCGGCGACAGCGTGGTCTCGATACGCGCTGACACGCTACTCGACCGACGGGAATCACCGTTGGTTGAGTAGGCCGCTTGCGGCCGTATCGAAACCAGCCCAGCCGCTTCCGCGGAGCCGTACGCCTCCACCCGCACAGTGTCATCGGTCTTCGGCCCGAAACCGTACGCTCCGAAGGCGACGGCTCCTTGGATCACCGGCGTGACAAGCCGTCCCGTCGTGCGGCCCTCCGCATCCTCCACAGCGACCTCGACGGTGTCGCCGGGCTGCACGACCGTTGAGCCGGAGGGCGTCCCGGTGAGGATCACGTCCCCCGGTTCGAGCGTCACGTGCTGCGAGAGATCGGCGACGAGCTGTCCGAAGGGGAACAGGAGGGTCGCCGTCGTGTCGTCCTGCACGACCTCGCCGTTCACCCAGGTGCGGATGCGCAGTTCGGCGGGGTCGAGCAGGTTCGCGGCGAGGACGGCGGGACCGATCGGGGTGAACCCGTCACCGCCCTTCGAGCGCAGGTTGGAGCCCTTGTCCGCGTACTTGAGGTCGTATACCCCGAAGTCGTTCGCCGCGGTGATCCCGGAGACGTGACTCCAGCCGTCCTCGGGCGCGACGCGCCTGGCCGTCTTGCCGATGACGAGCGCGATCTCGCCCTCGAAGGCGAGCAGCTCGCATCCGGCCGGCCGTTCGATGGGCGTTCCGGATGCCGAGAGAGACGTCGACGGCTTGAGGAAGTAGCCGGGCTGCTCCGGCGTGCGGCCACGCTGCGCGGCCCTGCTCGGGTAGTTGAGGTGAACCGCGATGACCTTGCCCGGTCGCCCCCCGAGGAGCTCCTCGACTGCGCTCACACGACACCTCCCGTGGTGTACGAAATAATATACGATCTCATCACAGTGTGGCGTCCTCGTCAAGGGCGACCGGATATGACTACAGCTCGGCGGCGATCGCACGCGCAGCCGCGGTGAGACGCGCGGCGATGGCATCGACGGGTTCACCGCTCGCGACGTAGACGACCGCGACGGTCGCCCTGGGCTGCCCGGGAAGCGCGAGGGGCACGGCGACGGAGGAGAGCCCCCGAATGACCTCGTCATGGCTCGTCGCGAAACCCCTTGCCTGCGCCTCGGCGGTCTCGGGCCGCGGCGTCTCGCCCAGCCCGCGCCACTCCGCGGCGTTGAGGATCGACTGGATCGCGATGCCGGGGGCCCCCACGGCAAGCGGATGCCGCGTGCCAGGCCGCTGCGCGACACTCGCGTGCGCATGGCTCGGCTCGACGCTCACGAGCGTCACGACGTCGCTCCGGTCGAGCACGGCGAGGAAGGCGGTCATCCCGAGGGCATTCGCGGCCGCCGTGAGCGCGGGGAGTGCCGCCGCCTGGAGGTCGCGCGAGACGCCGCGGGCGAGAGCGGCGAGGCCGGGCGCCAGTTGCACGCCGCCGGTGGCATCGCGGGCGACAAGGCCGTGGTCCTCGAGCGTCCGCACGACGCGATAAGCGACGGAGCGATGCACGTCGAGGGCCGCGGCCAGCTCGGCGATCGTGAGAGGCGAGGGCGCCTCTGCGAGCGTTTCGAGCATCCGGATGCCGCGGGAGAGGGTCTGGGCATGCGGGGATTCGCGCTCCATCGCTTGCCCTTCCCAGCCTCGGGGGTTATCGTTCTCTGAACGAACGTGGTGTTCAACTATAGAACGCTGCCCTGAAGGAATCAACGATGATCGCGAACTCGCGCAAAGGCTTCGAACCTGGTTCGCGCCTGTACCGACCGCCGCAGCAGTTCCTGCGCGGGAGCTTCGGGCGCTTCGCAACGGGCGTCGCCGTCGTCACCTTGGACACACCGAGCGGCCGACACGGCATCACCGTCAACTCCTTCACCTCGGTCTCCATGGACCCGCCGCTCGTGCTCGTGAGCATCGCGAAGACCACCCACGCGCACGACCAGCTCGCCGGGGCGCCCTTCACCGTGAACGTACTCGGCGCAGAGCAGGAGGCGATCGCGATGCACTTCGCCGGCACGCCGAACGTCGAGCCGCTGTGGGTCGAGGGTGACCTCTCGCCAAGACTGAGCGGCGTCCTGTCGTGGTTCGCCTGCACGCCGTGGGCGATGTACGACGGCGGAGACCACACCCTCTACGTCGGCGAAGTCCAGGACTACGACTATCGTCGCGGCGACGCGCTCGGGTTCGTGAGCGGCCGCTTCACCGTCATCCCCGAATACCTGCCGGGCCACGAGGCCCTGCTGTAGCAGTTCCGTCCCCTGAGGCACTCGAAGGGGACGCACACGAGACGAAGGAGTCACCATGGGAGCACGTACCGGCCAGCAGTACCTCGACAAGCTCAACGCGATGCGACCGCACATCACGATCGATGGCGAGGTCGTGAGCGAGAACCTCACCGAGCATCCGGCGTTCAGGAATGTCGCCCGGACCTACGCGAAGCTCTTCGACCTGCAGCACGACCCGAAGTTCAAGGACAAGCTCACCTACCCCTCGCCGACGACGGGCGATCCGGTCAACGTCTCCTTCCTCATTCCGAGAACCCTGGAGGATCTCGAGAGGCGGCGCGCCGGCATCCAGGTGTGGGCCGAGTACTCGAACGGCTTCCTGGGGCGCACGGGCGACTACATGAACTCCTCGCTGACGGCCCTCGCGGCGGCGAAGAAGTGGTTCGAGAGGGCCGACCCGGTTTACGGCGAGCGCATCGAGGCCTACTACGAGAAGGCACGCGAGAACGACTGGCTCGCGACCCACACGCTCATCCCGCCGCAGGTCAACCGCTCGGTCTCCGGCAGTGAGCAGCTCGGCGGCCAGCTCTCCGCACGCATCGTCGAGGAGCGCGAGGACGGCATCGTCATCCACGGCGCCCGGATGCTCGCAACGGTCGCGCCGATCGCCGACGAACTCCTCGTGTTCCCCTCGACCGTGCTGCGCGGCACGCCGGAGGATGCGCCGTACTCGTACGCGTTCGCGATCCAGAACGACGCGCCTGGGCTTCGGTACCTTTGCCGGACCTCGCTGCACAACGGGGGCTCGCACTTCGACGAGCCGCTCGCGAGCCGCTTCGAGGAGATGGACGCCGTCGTCGTCTTCGACAACGTCTTCGTGCCGAACGAGC
>DAITPJ010000012.1:0-31197 GCA_036833635.1 Terrimesophilobacter sp. | reverse complement strand
ACCAGGCCGATGCCAGCGACCTGTGCAACGTTCTGCGCACCCGTACCGGGCGCCCGACGCCGCGATTCACGACCAAGCCGACCACACTCGACGACGACAACGAAACCCCACCCTTCTGAGCGAGGGAGCCGGGCTCAGGCGGTGCCGAATGCGGTCAGCGCCGCGAGCGCGGCACAAGCCAGAGGGCGGCGAGCGGTGGAATCGTAACGTCGGCGGAGGCGGGCTGGCCGGCGTGGGGCTCTGCGCGCGCGACGATGCCGCCTGGGTTGCCGACGCCGGAACCCCCGAACTCCACGGCATCCGTGTTGAGGAGTTCGACCCACTCGCCTTCGATGGGCAGCCCGACCCGGTACGGGCCGACAGGGTTGCCGGAGAAGTTGACGAGGACGACGACCGGGTCGCCGGATGTCGGCCGCCGCACGAACCCGATCGTGTTGCTCGCCGCATCGTCGCCGACGAGCCACTCGAACCCTTTCGGGTCGTGGTCGAGCTGCCAGAGGGCCGGCTCGGCGCGGTAGACCCGGTTGAGCCGGGCGACGAACGATAGCAGTCCGCGGTGCACCGGCTGGTCGAGGATCCACCAGTCGAGGCCGCGCTCCTCGCTCCACTCCGACGGCTGGCCGAACTCCTGGCCCATGAAGAGCAACTGCTTGCCCGGATGCGACCACTGGTAGGCGAGGTAGGCGCGCACGTTCGCGAGCTTCTGCCACTGGTCGCCGGGCATCTTGTGCAGCAGCGAACCCTTGCCGTGCACGACCTCGTCGTGGCTGATCGGCAGGAGGAAGTTCTCGCTGTAGGCGTAGACCATACTGAACGTGAGCTCACCATGGTGGTGCGAACGGTAGAGCGGGTCGACCGCCAGGTACTGCAGCGTGTCGTGCATCCAGCCCATGTTCCATTTGAGACCGAAGCCGAGCCCGCCGGCATCCGTCGGCGCCGTCACCCCCGGGAACGCCGTCGACTCCTCGGCGATCATGACGATGCCAGGATGCCGCTTGTACGCGGTCGCGTTGACCTCCTTGAGCAGGTCGATCGCCTCGAGATTCTCCCGCCCACCGAAACGGTTAGGGGTCCACTCACCGTCCTTGCGCGAATAGTCGAGATAGAGCATCGAGGCCACGGCGTCGACGCGCAGCCCGTCGATGTGGAACTCGTCGAGCCAGTACAGCGCGTTCGCGACGAGGAAGTTGCGCACCTGCGAGCGTCCGAAATCGAACACGAGGGTGCCCCAGTCCGGCTGCTCGCCGCGGCTCGGGTCGCCGTGCTCGTAAAGGGGCTGCCCGTCGAAGCGCGCGAGCGCCCACTCGTCCCGGGGAAAGTGCGCGGGCACCCAGTCCATGATGACTCCGACGCCGGCTGCGTGCAGGCGGTCGATGAGGTGGCGCAGGTCGTCCGGATGCCCGAAACGGCTCGTCGGGGCGAAATATCCGGTCACCTGGTATCCCCACGAGCCGCCGTAAGGATGCTCGGCGAGTGGCATGAACTCGACGTGCGTGTAGCCGAGGTCGACGACGTAGTCGACGAGCTCGTCCGCGAGCTCGCGGTAGCCGAGTCCCGGCCGCCACGAGCCCAGGTGCACCTCGTAGACGCTCATCGGGCCCGTGAGCGGGTCGGCGGCCGCACGGGCCGCAAGCCACGCCGCATCCGCCCACACGTAGTGCGAGTCCCCGACCTTCGAGGCCGTCGCGGGCGGAACCTCGGTGTACCTCGCCATGGGATCCGCCCGCAGGACCCACACGCCGGCACGGGTCAGCAACTCGAACTTGTACGCAGTACCGGGGCCGACGCCGGGAACGAACAGCTCCCAGACCCCGTTGGCGTCGAGTCGGCGCAAGGCGTGGCCTGCACCGTCCCACCCGTTGAGATCGCCGACGACCCGTGCTGCCTGCGCGTGGGGAGCCCACACCGAGAACGCCGTGCCGTCGACTCCCTCGTGGTGCCGATGGTGGGCCCCCAGCACGTGCCACAACTGCTCGTGCCGGCCCTCACCGAAGAGGTACAGGTCGACGTCCCCGACCGTGGGCACGAATCGGTACGGGTCTTCCGCCGTCCACGCCGGCCCGGACTCGTAGGTCGTCTCGAGCGTGTACGCCTGCCCCGCGCCCCTCGCCCTGCCCTGCCAGATCCCATGGCCGACGTGGTGGAGGGGGATGCGCGTCCCATTGGCCCGGATGGCGGTCACGGTCGTCGCGAGCGGGCGACGCGCCCTCACGACCCAACCGCCGCCGGCGAGCGGATGCTGCCCGAGCACGGAGTGCGGCTGCGGGTGGCGGCCGCCGGCGACCGCGGCGAGCTCGTCGTCAGGCGGGGTCGGCAGTGCGGCGGCGCGCGCCATCAGCGCTCCGTTGGCCGTTCCACCCGCAGGATGTGCACGGGCTGGGCAAAGGCGTCGAGGCGCACATAATTGTCGCGACCCCAGTCGAAGCGCTCCTTCGTGATGAGGTCGGTCACGCCGAACCGCGCATCCGGACCTGCCGCCGCCAGTTCCGGGCCGAGCCGAGCGAAATCCAGGTGCACGGTCGTCTCGCGCACGGAGTGCGGGTCAACGTTCGCCACGACGATGACGGTGTCGCTGCGTCCGCTGCGCACGAACTGGGGGTCGAGGTGCTTGCTGTAGACGAGGATCGCGTCGTCGTCGCTCCAGTGCACTTCGAGGTTCCTGAGCTGTCGCAGCGCCGGATGTTCGGAGCGGATGCGGTTGAGCGTCGCGAGGTACGGTGCGATCGAGGTGCCGCTCTTCTCGGCTCTCGCCCAGTCACGAGGCCGGTACTCGTACTTCTCGTTGTCGAGGTTCTCCTCCGAGCCCGGCCGTGCAACATTCTCGATGAGCTCGTAGCCCGAGTACACGCCCCAGCTCGGGCTCGCCGTCGCCGCGATCGCCGCGCGGATCCTGTAGGCGGGCACGCCGCCGAACTGCAGGTACTCGGTGAGAATGTCGGGGGTGTTGACGAAGAGGTTCGGCCGCAGGTAGTCGCTCGATTCGTGCGAGAGTTCGCGGAGGTAGTCCTCGAGCTCTGTCTTCGTGTTGCGCCAGGTGAAGTACGTGTACGACTGCTGGAATCCGACCTGCGCGAGAGCGTGCAGGGGAGCGGGCCTCGTGAACGCCTCGGCGAGGAAGACGACATCCGGATGCGTGGCCCTGACCTCGCGCAGGAGCCAGTCCCAGAAACGCAGCGGCTTGGTGTGCGGGTTGTCGACGCGGAAGATCGCGACGCCGAGAGCAATCCAGTGCCGCACGATGCGAAGAACCTCGTCGCGGAGGCCGTCCTCGTCGTTGTCGAAGTTGAGCGGGTAGATGTCCTGGTACTTCTTGGGCGGGTTCTCGGCGTAGGCGATGCTGCCGTCGATGAGGTGCGTGAACCACTCAGGATGCTCGGTGACCCATGGGTGGTCAGGCGAGCACTGGAGGGCGAGGTCGATGGCGACCTCGAGGTCGTTTGCCCTGGCGGTCGCGAGGAAGGCCGCGAAGTCCTCCTCGGTTCCCAGATCGGGGTGGATGGCGTCGTGTCCGCCCTCGGCCGAGCCGATCGCCCAGGGCGAGCCAGGGTCGTTCGGCCCCGCGGCGAGGGTGTTGTTGGGACCCTTGCGGAAACTCGTGCCGATGGGATGGATGGGCGGAAGGTAGACGACGTCGAAACCCATGGCCGCGATCGCGGGCAGCCGTCGCGCTGCGGTCCTGAAGGTTCCGCTCCTCCAACTGCCGTCCTTGTTCTGTTTCGCGCCTTCCGACCTTGGGAAGAACTCGTACCAGCTCCCGACGCCCGCACGGCTGCGCTCGACCCCTACCGCGAGCGACTCGCTCGTCGTCTCGGTCGACGTGAGCGGATGCGCGTCGAGTTCGGCGGCGAGCTTCGCATCGAGCGCGGCGGCGAGTCGGGTGGCCGGGTCGGCCGCGGTGTCGGCGAGCGCCTGGAACGCCGTGGCGACGACCGTGCTCGATGGCCGCTCATTGGTCGCGCGATGCAGAAGCACGGCCCCTGTCGCGAGCACGAGCTGGGCGTCGATCCCGGCCGGGACCTTGACCTCGGCGGCCTGCAGCCAGGTGGCCCAGTCGTCCGTCCAGGCGCGCACAGCGAAGTCCCAGTCGCCGGTCTCGTCGAGCTGGACCATGACCTCCCAGAGATCCGTCCCTTCGCCGGCCAGCCGCATCCGGTGGGCCGTCTGCGCGCCAGAGGGAGCCGTCAGCAGGAGCTCGACCCCGAGCCGGTCATGGCCGTCCTTGAACACCGTGGCCCTGAACGGGACGACCTCGCCCACCCAGGCCTTGGCGGGCCGGCGATCGTCGGGCTGGCGCGGCGAGAGGAGCCGGATGGGGATCCGCCCGACTGTCGGCTGCTGCGCGGGAGTGCGGTGCGCTGGGCTCACACTCCGACCGTAGCGAACGGAGCAGGGAAACTCGCCGGTGTGCAGGGAATTGCCCGCCACTGCCCCCCGTGGTGGTGTGACTCGTATTGGGTGGGGTACAGGCATTGTCCGCCATTCTGCCGACACGTTACAGTTCCTGTGGGGGAATTCCCGGGGCGAAGTGGAGCACTACCCACTCCGACCCGTTTCCTTGACAAAAGCGGACGGCTTCCCTGCCGGCCGTGAGCTACTGAAGAACCCGCGACCCGAAAGCGGGCCTCCAGCCTGGCTGGATGCTGCATGCCCGGGTCCTGACCCGAACAGGACACACCATGAACAAGCTCACCAAGGCAGCGATTGCCGGAGCAGCCGGAATTGCGCTTCTTCTCGGAGGCGCGGGCTCGCTCGCATTCTGGAACGACTCCGCCGGGATGGGCGGCGCCAGCATCACGGCCGGCACCCTCACGATCTCGTCGAACACCGATGGGGCCTGGACCGACGACGGCGACCCGGTCGACCTCGCCACCTTCCGCGCTGTGCCGGGCGACGAACTCGTCTTCACGGCGACGTTCAACGTCATCGCGACGGGCGACAACCTCTCGGCGACCGTCGGCATCACGGGCGACTCGATCGTCGCGGCCTCGGCCAGCAGTGCCGACACCGCCCTCGCCGGCCTCCTGACGGAGAATGCGTCCTTCAAGGTGGATGGCGTTACGACCACGACAGTTCTTGCCGCGGCCGGCACCCAGGTCGTCACGGTCTCCGTCACCGTCACGTGGCCGAACGGCACGTCGGCAGCCGACAACCCGGCCAAGAATGGTGCGGTCGACCTCACCGCGATGACGATCACCCTGACGCAGAACGTCTAGCACTGCCACGACCGGTGGATGCGGGGCCCGAATCCCGCATCCACCGGCACCCTGCATTCCACCTCACGACCAACCGACCCTAGGCGGTGATGTCATGCCCCAGCACCTTTCCGCAGCCCGGCATCGTGCCAGGCCGAAGCCTGCGCGACGCGCAGCGCTCACAGTGGGCGGCATGCTCGCATCATCGTCGGCCATCGCCGGTGCCAGCATCCTCGCGGTGATCGCCGCCGGCGGGAGCTACGCTATGCTCACGACGTCCGCGCCAGTGCCGGGGGGCACCATCCGGAGCGGCTCGTTGGGCCTTGTCGTCAACGACGTCGCGAGCTACCCCCTCGCGGGGACCGCGTGGTCGAAACTGCTCCCGGGAGACGTCGTCCAGCAGCCCATCACCGTCACGAACACCGGGACCGCGCCAGGGACAGTATCCGCGCTCACGAGCGGATCCTTCGGCCCCCTCCTCGTGCACCTGAAGAAGGGCACCTGCTCCGCCACGATCACGGGTACGAGCTCAACGGTGTCCCCGACGGATCTCGGCCTCTTCGCCGCGGGCGAGGCATCCACGGTGTGCGTGCAGGTCTCCCTGCCCGCCACGGTCGCAGACGCCGTCCAGGGCAGCAACGAGGACTTCGTCGTGACCTTCAGCTCCGTGACGGGCCCGTGACGATGAGCGGCCCGCGACTGCCTGCCCGATCCGCCGCACGTCGGCGTCGGAGCATGCGCCACGGCCTCATCGCCGGCATCACGACATTCCTGCTGCTCGCCGGGACGGGAGCGAGCTATGCCGCCTGGACGGCAGGCGCCACCGCCACGAGCACGGCGGGTGCGGCGTCCCTCGCCGTCGCGACATCGGGGTTCGACTCGAACGCCTTCACGTTCCAGAATCACCGGCTCGGGACGACCGGCGGCGTCACGATCACCAACACCACGGTCACCTCGAGCAGCACGCCGGCGACGTACGCGATGACCCTCGGCTACACCGGGTCCGCTGCGCTCGCCTCTGCGCTCGCCGTGTCGATCTGGTCGACCTCGGACACGTCGGGATGCGCATCGGTCGGCAGTCTGCCGCCGGGAACGATCACCGGCGCCTGGGACACGGTGGCCGCGACATCCTCTCCCGTGACCGGAACCCTCGTTGCGGGTGCGTCGGCGCGCTTCTGCATCAGGGTGACGAGCGCGGAACGTGGCGGACTCGCCTCATCGGCCGGCGCGCTCTCGATCCAGCCGAGCATCACCGCGACGCTCACCATCGGCAACTGGTCGCGATCGGCGACCGCGACGACGACCCAGCAGACGGCATGGATCTTCCCCGCGTTCGGGCCGTACGCGACCGCCTGGTACCAGATCCAGAACCTGGGCACCGGCAACTGCGTCGACGTGCACGCAGCCGCCGGCTCCTCAGGGACGGGCGTCATCGACTACGGATGCAAGGCGGGCAATTCGAGTGCTGACTACAACCAGCAGTGGAGGTTCACCCGCACCTCTGGCGACTACTACGACCTGACCCCTCGGCACGCACAGGCCCTCCGGCTGGATGTCGTGGGCGGCTCCGCTGCGGCCCTCGCCGCCGTCGACGTGCAGACCAATGACGACGCACGGTCCAGCCAGGAGTGGCAACTACAGAAGGCGGCTGCCAACAGCTACCAGCTCGTCAATCGCCTGAGCGGACTGTGCCTGGCGACCAACGACACGAGCGTCTACACCACCGACGTCGAGTATGCCCAGGCGGTCTGCGACGGAACGGTCGGCCAGCGATTCGCGCTCGTCTACAAGGATGGAGGCCTGCCTCCCCTCGCGCTCGGCTGCAGCCAATCCGGTTCCGGTGTGAGTTACTCATTGAGCGCTGCCGCGGTCGACACCTACCAGTTCGAGGCGAAGCCGGTCCCCGCCACGACGTGGGTCGGCATCGGCGATGCCCAGCTCGGTGCGAGCTCGTTTGCCGTCGCCCCCGGAGTCCTGGGCGGGACGGACGGCCAGTACACAGTGCGAGCGCTCTGGCTGGGGAACGAGATCGCGACGAGCAGCGTGTGGAAGACGACCTCGGGCGCGACGACGACACTGAGCTGCTCACCCCCGTCGGTTCTCGGATGCGCCGAAACGGGCAACGGTCGTAATCGCACGGTGAACTTCTCCTTCACGCCTGCTGCCCCCCAGAGTTTCAGCCTGCAGGTCAATACGAGTGGCGCCACCTGGAGCGACATGATGAGCGGGAGCCTGTTCCCCGGGTCCGCTTCTGTCACGATCACCGGCGATCCACCCTTCGACCTCGCGGTCGGCTCGTACCCCGTTCGCGCGGTGGCGGTCGGGGGCAGCGTCATCGGGACCTCGAGCCTTGTCGTCAACGCCACCGGCGGCTACAGCTACCTGAGGTGCAGCTGATGCAGGCAGCAGGGCGGTCGCACCGCGTGGCGGGGGCGGCCGCCGCCGCGATCCTCGTGGCGACCATGACGCTCTTCGGCTCCTCTGCCGCGGTCGCCGATTCGGACGGCGACGTCCTGGTGAGCTGGGATGGCGTCGTGTATTTCCCGACCATTCCAGGGGGATTCCTCGACCAGATCGAAATCTCGGTGCCGGGCGACACCCAGACGGCCGGGTTCTGGGTCCGCAACGCCGGTCCTGTTCCTGCCTACCTGCGCATCGCGGTCGCCAACGTCGTCGCCAGCGATCCGGTTCTCGCCACCGCACTGAGCATCAACGCGGGCACCGCGGCGCATCCGGGCACAGACGCGACCCTCGCGGACGCCGACCCCTGCCGGGTGCTCACCGAGGGCGACCTCCTCCAACCGGGCGGCACCGTACACGTCACGGCCACACTGGCCCTCGGCGACCTTGGAGGACTCGCGGGGCAGGGCGGAATGGCGAAATTCGACCTCCAGGTGGCACTCTCCGACTCGGTCATACCGCTGCCGCCGACGACCTGCAGCGACCTGGGCACGAACATCCCGGCGACGGGTGGCGACGGCGACATCCGGCTCGCCCGTACCGGATCGGACCTGCCCTTGCCCGTTATCATGGGGGCGGCGTCGGTCCTCGGCGTCGGGCTCTTCCTCCTCGTTGCGGCGAGGAGGCGCAGGAAGGCGCGGGAATGAGCGGACGTCATGGTGCACGCAGTGACTCAGGGGACAGAACCAGGGCACAGAAGAAACCGCGCGGATTCCTCTCCTACCTCGGCTGGGGGCTCAGTGCAGGCCTGCTCGCCTTCGTGCTGCTCATCGGCGCGCTCGCGATCGTCGTGCCAGCGGTGACCGGGTCGACACCCATGACGATTCTCACGGGCTCGATGACCCCGACCTACCCGCCAGGCACGCTCATCATCGTGAAGCCAGTCGACACCGACACGATCACCGTGGGCATGCCGATCACCTACCAGCTCGAGTCCGGCAAGGATGTCGTGGTCACCCACCGGGTCGTCGCGGTGACGTCGGGCTCCGACGGGTCGACGACGTTCATCACGAAGGGCGATGCGAACGCCGTCGCCGATGAGATGCCCGTGCGGCCCGTCCAGGTGCGCGGAGTGGTCTGGTACAGCATCCCGTACCTCGGCTGGGTCAACACGGCGGTCAACGGCGAGAACCGGGTCTGGATCATCCCCGTCATCGCCGGCGGACTCTTCCTCTACGCCGGGTACGCCGTGGCGAGCAGCATCGCCTCAGCGGCCAGGCGCAGGCGGGCGAGGGCGGGCGACGCCTCGCAGGGGCTCGACGCGTAGCCTCAGCCGTCTCGCCTAGGCTTGATCCTCGTGAAAGCGATCAGAAGATTCACGGTGCAGCCAGTCCTCCCCGACTCCCTCGGTTCCCTCGACGAGCTCGCCACGAACCTGCGCTGGTCGTGGCACCTGCCCACGAGGGAGCTCTTCGAGCAGCTTTCACCGAGCGCGTGGGAGGCCACCGGTCATGACCCCGTCGCCGTGCTGGGAGCGCTCGACACCGAGCGCATCGCTGAGCTCGCCTCCGACGAGAACCTCGTCGCGAAAGCCGATTCACTCCGCGACGACCTTCGCGCCTACCTCGAACAGCCGCGCTGGTACCAGGGGCTATCGGATCAGGCCCCGCACTCGATCGCGTACCTCTCGCCCGAATTCGGCATTGCCGCTGCGCTCCCGCAGTATTCGGGGGGTCTCGGCATCCTCGCAGGGGACCACCTCAAGAGCGCGTCGGACCTCGGCGTGCCGATCATCGCCGCAGGACTCTTCTACCGTTCCGGATATTTCGCCCAGTCGATCTCGACCGACGGCTGGCAGCAGGAGTCGTATCCGGTGCTCGACCCCGACGGGCTTCCTCTCACGGTCCTCCGGCACCCCGACGGGACGGCAGCCAGGGTAGTCCTGGCGCTTCCCGACGACCGCACCCTCACGGCCCGTATCTGGAAGGTTGCGGTCGGGCGGGTGACGCTCCTCCTGCTCGACGCGGACATCCCGGACAATGACGACGACCTCCGCTCGGTGACCGACCGGCTCTACGGCGGGGGCGGAGAGCACAGACTCCTGCAGGAGCTGCTCCTCGGGATCGGCGGCGTGCGCGCGATCGACCTGTATGCCCGCCTGACGGACACGCCCATCCCCGAGGTCTTCCACACCAACGAGGGGCACGCCGGGTTCCTCGGACTCGAGCGGATCAGCGACCTCATCGGCAGCGGGCTCGACTTCGCCGAAGCGCTCGAGGTCGTGCGCGCGGGCACAATCTTCACGACGCACACGCCAGTGGCAGCGGGCATCGACCGCTTCGAGGCCGACCTCGTCGAACGTTATTTCTCGACGAGCCTGCTCCCGGGTGTCGACGTCGCCGACGTGCTTTCACTCGGCGCCGAGGACTACGAGGGCGGCACGGAGGCGACCTTCAACATGGCCGTCATGGGCCTGCGCCTCGCCCAGCGCGCGAATGGCGTCTCGACCCTGCACGGCGATGTCAGCAGGCGGATGTTCGGCGCACTCTGGCCAGGGTTCGACGCCAACGAGGTTCCCATCACCTCGGTGACCAACGGGGTGCACGCCCCGACCTGGACCGATGCTTCGGTGACGAGGCTCGCAGCGGAGAAGCTCGGGACGAATGACACCACGGAGTGCGACTGGCTCTCGGATGCCGTCTCCGACGCTGATCTGTGGAAGCTCAGGGGCGAATTGCGCGCCAACCTCGTCGACGACGCCCGGCGACGCATGACCGAGGCCTGGAGCGCGAAGCACCCAGGGGCGACGCCACCGGCCTGGTATACGACGCTGCTCGACCCCGACACGCTCACGATCGGGTTCGCCCGCCGCGTGCCGACGTACAAGCGCCTGACCCTCATGCTGCACGACGAGGATCGCCTGCGCTCCCTTCTGCTCGATGCGGACCGCCCCGTGCAGATCGTCGTCGCGGGCAAGTCCCACCCCGCCGACGACGAGGGCAAGCGCCTCATTCAGCGACTCGTGCGCTTCGCGAACCGGCCGGACATCCGGGGCCGCCTCGTCTTCCTCCCCAACTACGACATCGGCATGGCCAAGGTGCTGTACCCGGGAACCGACGTATGGCTCAACAACCCGCTGCGCCCCCTCGAAGCCTGCGGTACGAGCGGGATGAAGGCAGCGATGAACGGGTCGCTCAACCTCTCCATCCTGGACGGCTGGTGGGCGGAATTCTTCGACGGCGAGAACGGCTGGGCGATCCCGAGCGCGGATGCTGCGGGCGACTCCGCCGAGCGCGACGAGCTCGAGGCGACGGCGCTCTACGACCTCATCGAGCACCAGGTCGCGCCGCGATTCTACGATCGGGGGCCCGACGGGATCCCGACGCGCTGGGTCGAGTCCATCCGGCACACCCTCGCGACGCTGTCGCCGCGGCTGAGCGCTGACCGCATGGTGCGCGAGTACGTCGAGCGGCTCTACGTTCCTGCAGCGATCTCGGCGCGGAGCCTCATGGTCGACGAGGCCGCCGGCGCGCGCGAGCTCGCGGCATGGAAGCAGCGCATCATCGAGGCCTGGCCGGCCGTCGGGGTCGGAAGCGTCGAGACCGGGGGAGTCGACACCGTCCCCGAGGTCGGCGACGAACTGCACGTGCGCGCGCGCATCAGGCTCGACGGCCTCTCGACCGAGGACGTGACCGTCGAACTCCACTACGGGTCCGCTCGCGCGAGCGACGAACTCATCGACCCCGAGACCCTCGTCCTCGAGCCCGACGAGACGGCGTCTGGCCCGGTCGGCTCCGGGCTCGTGCAGTTCGCCGGAACCGTCCCGCTCGCGAAAGCGGGCAGCTTCGGGTACACCGTGCGCGTCCTCCCGCGGCATGCGGGGCTCGCCGCCGGCGCGGAACTGGGGCTCGTCGCCACCGCCCAGGGTTCTGATCATGCCTGAGGCTCCGCGCACCCGTCCGGAGCACGCCGAGGTGCTCCACGAGTTCCGAGCCCACCTGCGCGCGCGACCCCGTGCCGTCTTCGATGCGATCGCCGCGCGGATGGACCCTGGCCCGGATGCCGAGAGCCTCTTCACCGCGGATCCCTCGGCCTGGCTCGTCATCTCCCAGGGGGGATGGTGGTACCGCGCGGAGTACCGGGTCGTACCGGACGAGACCGGGTCGAACCTCGAGCACGCGCTGCTCAATGTCGCCGAGACGGCGCACCGCCTCGGGCGCTTCACTGGGCGCAAGGTCATCGAGGCCGCGCCAGCTGCGTTCCAGCGCCTCGTGAGGGAACTCCGCGCCGAGCTCGAATGATGCCGGCGATCGGGCTGCCCGGTCGAGCGTTGCTCGGCTAAGGGCGGTAGGTCTGCCCCTTCGAGCAGGTCTGCTGGTCAGAGGACTGGCCGGTGATCGTCGACGGGAGCACCACGGCATCCGGAAGGGGAGGGGCGCTCGGATCGACGGGGGCCGCCGTGGCATTCGGGTCGAGCTCCGAGCCCTCTCCGGTCGATCCGCTCAGCTGCACCGGCAGGTCGGATGCGATGGCAGAGAAGAGCTGGTCCGCCGCGCTCTGGATGGGCAGCACGCCGCCGACGCCATTGCTGTTCCCGAAGCGGGAGGGGTACTGGACGAGCTGGATCCGGTCGGCAGGGATGTCCTTGAGCGCGAGCGCGATCGAGGCGAGGGTCAGCGGGTTGCGGAGGCTGTTCGAGACCTGCATGTTGTCGACGGCCGCCTTGGCGAGGCCGTACACCTTGATCGGGTCGCCCAGGGTGTCCCGATCCTTCGCCTGGCGCACGAGGGCCGACATGAACACCTGCTGGTTGCTGATCCTCGCGAGGTCGGTGCCCCCGTTGACCCCGTAGCGGCTCCTCAGGAACATGAGCGCGTTCCAGCCCTGCAGTGTCTGCTGGCCGGCTTCAAGATGCAGGCCGATCTGGCCGTCGTTGATCGCACTCGCCACGCACACCGTGACGCCTCCGATAGCGTTCGACATCTCGATGACGCCGTTGAACTCGATCTTCGCGGCGAACGGGATGCTGAGCCCCGTGAGCTGACTCACCGTCTCGACGGCGCAGGCGAGCCCACCGTAGGCCAGGGCAACGTTGATCTTGGCTGAAGACTGCGAACCCCAACTGCCGTTGCCGTCTTCTTTCGGGCACGATGGGATCCGCACGAAGAGGTCGCGCGGAAAGCTCACGACTGTCGCGTTCGTGTGGTCGGCGGAGATGTGGAGGAGGATCGTGACGTCGTTGAGCGTCTCGCCGCGTCGCCCATAGGCTGGATCGCCCTCGCCGCTGTCGCTTCCGACGAGGAGCAGGTTCACACCGCCCTCGATCGCGCCAATATCCGGCGGCGGCCCCGCGGTCTCATCAATGAGGGCGACACCCGGCTTGACCGAACTCGCGAGATCCCACACCGCATAACCGACGACCGCCGCACCGCTCACCATGACGACGGCGAGGCCAGCGGCGACGAACTTCAGGATCGTCGCGATCGCACCGCCGCGCCGCAGCCGCCCGTGTCGCGCGATGGTCGGCTCTGATGCCCGACGGGCGCCACGGGGGCGAAGCTCAGTCACGGTTCGATCCTAGGTCAGCAGACACTGGGAACGAGCCGGATGCTGTCGCGTTGCGCACGGCATCCGGCTCGTTCAGGGGGGTGGCTACGCCCGCGGAGTCGCCCGCCGGAGGAGCAGGAATCCGGTGATGGCCGCGAGGGCCGTGGGAACGAGGCTCCAGACGGCGACCCCGAGCGCGCCGTTGGCGACGAACCAGGCCCCGACGGTCGGCCAGTTCCCCGTCAAGGTGACGAGGGCGATGACGCCCACGAGCAGCAGCGCGAGCGCGGCGAAGAACACCAGCATGCCGTTGGACTTCCACCGCACGTACACGGAGGAGGTGGCGGCGCCGATGAAGAAGAAGAACAGGAACAGCAGGAAGAACTGCGCGAACTGGAGCAGCGGGTTCTCGGTCCTGAAATAGACGACGTCGAACATCGCGCCGCCGAAACCCCAGCCGTTCGTGGCCCGCTCAAGAAGTGCCATGACGGTCATGATCGCCGCGTAGTACGCGCTCAGGAGCACGAACACGAGCGAAGACCCGAGATAGAAGTCGCGTCGCGTCACGCTGTAGCCCTGGGCGAACGGGAAGGTGAGGTTCACTGCCTGCACGGCGACCACGAGCATGTAGACGAAGATGAACATCGACGCGCCGCTGAACTGCATACCCTCCGAGGCCTTCTGCGCACCCTCGGCGTCGCTGGCGCTGAAGATGAGCCACCAGATGAGGTAGTTCACGAGGAAGATGAACCCGAGGATCATGAGGGGCAGCACCATGATCGGGAGCCTGTTGGTCAGGTGCAGCCTCGTGACGTTGACGATGCGACCGAAGGTGCCTGGGGCGGTGCCCGCGGTCGTGCCGGGGGCGGTGAGAGTTGTCGTGGTCATGCGCTCTGCTCGAATTCCGTTTCTGAGGTGTTGGTCTTCCTGACGATGAGTTGCTGGAGCGAGACGGGGGAGAGTTCCAACCCCGCCGCGTTCGCGGCCTTCCGATCGGCCGGCGTGAGCGACTCGATGGTCGCCGACGCGATCCCGCCGATGCCCTCGCGATGCAGCACGCTTCGGCCCCTCGTGAAGGCATCGACGTCCGCTTTCGTCCCAACGACGTTCGAGGCCGTGCCGCGCAGGGCCTCCGCCGACTCGTCGATGAGGATGCGCCCATGATCGATCACGAGGACGTGCTCGAGCAGGTTGCTCACTTCGTCGATGAGGTGGGTGGAGAGGATGACGGTGCGCGGATGCTCGGAGTAGTCCTCGAGGAGGCGGTCGTAGAAGAGCTGCCGCGCCACGGCATCCAACCCCAGGTACGGCTCGTCGAAGAAGGTGAGAGGCGCGCGCGAGGCGAGCCCGACTATCACTCCCACCGACGAGAGCTGCCCCCGGGAGAGCTTCTTGATCCTGCGGTCGACCGGCAAACGGAAGTCGGCGACGAGTCGTTTCGCGAAGTCGGCGTCCCAGTTGCGGAAGAACCACGGCGCACTCTTGAGCACATGCTTGACCTTGAAGTCATCCGGGTACTTCTGGCTCTCCTTGATGAAGCACACGTTCTGCAGCACACCCGCGTTCTCCACGGGGGTCTCGCCGAACACCCGGATGGAGCCTGAGGTGGCGAAGTCCTGGCCGGTGAGCAGCTGCATGAGTGTGGTCTTGCCTGCTCCGTTGCGACCGAGGAGGCCGTAGATGCGGCCCTCCTCGACGGTGAAGCTCACGTCGTCGACGGCGGCGAGCGATCCGAATCGCCTCGTGAGGCCGGTGACCTCGATTGCGGCGGTCATGGGGTGGTGTCCTTTCTGATCATGTCGGCGAGCTGCTCGCGGTCGATGCCGAGTTTCTCGGCCTCGGACAGGAGCGGCTGGATGTATTCGGTGTGGAAGTGGGAGCGGCGTCCGGCGATGATGCCGGCCCTGGCGCCCGTGGAGACGAACATGCCGATTCCCCTCTTCTTGTAGAGGATCCCGGAGTCGACGAGCACGTTGACGCCCTTGCCGGCCGTGGCCGGGTTGATGCGGTGGAACGCCGCGTATTCGTTCGTCGATGGCACCTGGGATTCCTCCGGAAGCGCGCCACTCAGGATGTCGTTCTCGATCTGTTCCGCGATCTGGATGAAGATCGGCCGCGACTCGTCCAAGGGCACCTCCATTTCAGACTTCGTGGGTTAGTTACTTGACCAACTAACCATAGAACCACCGTCGTGTCAACTTCGCGGTAGCCGTAAACTGCCCTCGACAGGAGGATTCATGCGAGTCGTGGTGGGAGCGCCGGCAAACGGTGCCATGTTGAAGGACGAGATCAAGGCGTACCTCGAAGCCGATGAGAGGGTGAGCGAGGTCATCGACCTCTCGACCCCGGAGATCAGCTACCCGGCGGTATCGTTCGTCGCCGCCCAGGCCGTGCGCGACGGAAAGGCGGAGCGCGGCATCCTCGTCTGCGGCACAGGGGTCGGCACGGCGATCGCCGCGAGCAAGGTCAAGGGCGTGCGGGCGGCGACCGCCCATGACCTCGTGACGATTCGCGGTTCGGTCGAGAACTACGACGCGCAGATCCTCTGCATGGGCCAGAACGTGATCGCCGCGGCGGCGGCGAAGGCGCTCGTGGATGTCTGGCTCGACCTGCGTCACGATCGCACGAGCGCCTACGGGCAGAAGCTCACGGAGATCGCCGCCTTCGAGCGGTGACGCGAGGTGTTCGAACTTCACCACCTGACCGCACAGGAGCAGTGGGACCGGCTCCAGGGGGGCGAGGTCACGCCCACCGAACTCGCCGCCCACTACCTCGAGCGCATCGCGCGGCTCAACGGCGAGCTCGGCGCGTTCATCACAGTGACCCCGGAAGCCGCGCTCGCGAGGGCGCGCGAGGTCGAGGCCGTCGTGCCCCGCTCCGCGCCGCTGTGGGGGCTTCCGTTCGCCGACAAGGATCTCGCGCAGCGCGCGGGGGTGCGCACGACCTTCGGCTCGCGTCTCACAGCTGACTTCGTGCCCGATGTCTCCGACGAGCTCGTGACGGTTCTCGATGAGGCGGGCGGCGTGAGCCTGGGAAAGACCAACACGCCGGAGTTCGGGCTGCCGTCGTACACCGAGAACCTCATAGGGCCACCGGCCCGCAATCCATGGAACCTCGCCCTCGGCTCCGGCGGGTCGAGCGGCGGTGCGGCCGTCGCGGTGGCCGCAGGGCTCCTGCCGTTCGCCCCGGGCTCGGATGGCGGCGGATCGGTCCGCATCCCCGCTGCCGCCTGCGGGCTCGTCGGTCTCAAACCCTCGCGCGGCCTCATCCCGTCCGGGACCGGGATCGACAAGCTCGCCGGACTCACCGTGCCGGGGCCGATCGCGCGCACGGTGGCCGACGCGGCGATGCTGCTCGACGCGATGATCACCGGTGGCGACTACCCCTTCACGTTGCGAGCACCGCGATGGGACGGCGGTGCCCTTCTCAGTGCCGCCGTGCGCGGCGAAGGGCGCTTCCAGCTGGGCGTCATGACGACGTCCCCATGGGACAGTGCATACGACATCCGGATCGCACAGGAGGCGACCGCTGCGCTCGACCTGGCCGTGAGCGAGCTCGACGCCCTGGGGCACGGCATCGAGACCACCGCACTCGAGCCCGACGACAGTTACGCGCCGGCCTTCCGCACCATTTGGCAGGCGGGCGCCGCAAGCATCCCGGCCGAGGGCGAGTCGCTCGAACTGCTCGAACCGCTCACGCAGTGGCTCGTTGCCCGCGGCCGCGCCCTGAGCGCGCGCGAACTCGCCGAGGCCCTTGTCGCACTCTCGGCGTTCGAGCGATCCGTCATCCGGCAGCTCTCGGGATTCGACGCCGTGCTGACGCCCGCCCTCGCCATGACGCCGCGCCCTATCGGCTGGTACGACGAGGCGGATGGCGAGCTCAACTTCGCGCAGCAGGTTCAATACACGCCGTTCACCTCCTTCCTCAACGTCTCGGGACTGCCGGCGATCGCCCTGCCCGTCGCCATGACTGAGGACGGACTGCCCATGGGGGTGCAGCTCATCGGACGCCCTGGCGGTGAGCACGTCCTGCTCGCGCTCGGCGCCCAGCTCGAGCGCCGCCTGCGCTGGCAGGAGCGGCACCCGCCCCAGTGGTGAGTGAGCGGCTAGGACCGCGGACGCGCCCCCGGGCTCACCTCGTATACCCCCCGCGGCGCAGTCCCGCCTCGACCTCGAATCGGTTCGTCGTGCCGGTCTGGCCGGCCGCGATGTAGAGCGGGATGAACGCGAGCCCATAGCGCTTCCATTGGGCTCGGTGAACGGCCTCGTGGGCGAGCACGCCGGGGGAGAGCGCAGAGTGCGTGAGATAGACCGCGCCGATCGTCGTCCCCCCGCGGCCGAACGCCCAGCGCGGGCACTTCCGCGCGACGATGACCCCGCCCTGGCTCCGGATGCGGCCGAGGCTGAGCACGCTGCCCCAGATGAGCCCGCACAGGGTCGCGAACCAGTAGCCAGGCCGCGCAACGACCGGGCTCATGAGAACGGCCCGCACCCAGCGCATCCCGGCTCCCCAGCGCACGAGGCGCTGGGTCGCGCGCTCGAAGCGGGATCCGGCGATGGCCATGCTGACCGTTCTAGCACCTCCTCGCCGACCTGAGCGAGGCAATACAGTGTTGGCATGGCCGGCATCCCGACTCGCGTCGCCCTCGTGTCGATGCACACGTCGCCTGCCGCCCAACCGGGCACGGGCGATGCAGGGGGGATGAATGTCGCGCTCCGCTCGCTCGCGACCGAGCTCGCGGCACGCGGTGTCGAGGTCGACTTGCTCACGCGCGCCGAGCACGCGCCGGGGGAGCGCGAACTCGAACCAGGGGTCGTCCTGCACGAGCTCGCGGCAGGTCCGGAGGGGCCCGTCCTGCGTTCAGAGCTCGCCGAGGTCTCAGACGAGTTCGGCGAAGCGGTCGCGACACTCGCGGGCCGGCGCGGGGCGCGGTACGACCTTCTCCATGCCCATTACTGGCTGAGTGGGATCGCGACGCTGCCGGTCGCCATCGAGCTCGGGATTCCTTTCGTGCAGAGCTTCCACACGCTCGCGGCCCTCAAGGACCGCAACCCCGCGCCAGGCTCGCAGCCGGAGTCCGACCGCAGGAGGCACTCCGAGGCCTACCTCGCAGGGCAGGCGACGGCCATCGTCGCGGGTTCTGCGGCCGAGGCGACGGTGCTCATCGACGAGGCCCGCGCTCCCGCGAAGCGGGTATGGGTCATCCCGCCCGGCGTCGACGTCGATCTCTTCCGTCCGAACCGGGCGGATGCCGACGAACGCGTGCGCGACGAGCTCGCCGTCGCGCCAGGCCGCCCCATTCTCGTCGTCGCGGGCCGCGTGCAGCCGCTCAAGGACCAGGAACTCGCCATCCGGGCACTCGCCGAGCTTCACGCCCTCCGCGGGTGGGCGCCCGTGCTCGTCGTTGCAGGCGAGCCGACACCGGGGGACGAGGACTACGCTGCGGGTCTTCGCTCGCTCGCGCAGGAACTCGGCGTGGCAGAGGATGTGCGTTTCGCTGGCGCCCTGCGCCGAGACCGGCTCGCCGAGCTGTTCACCGCGGCGTCGGTGACGGTGCTCCCGTCGCACAGCGAGACCTTCGGCCTCGTCGCCCTCGAGTCGGCGGCGAGCGGCACCCCCGTTGTCGGCTACCGCGGGAGCGGCATGGTCGAGTCGATCGCCGATGGCCGCTCCGGCCTGCTCGTCGACTCACGCGAGCCGCGCGACTGGGCAGAGGTCATCGCCCGGCTGCTCGACGACCCCCAGGCGCTCGGACGGATGTCCGCGGCATCGCGGGAGCATGCGCTCGGCTACACCTGGGCGGCGTCGGCGACGGCATTGCTCGGGGTGTATGGGAGCCTATAGCTCCAGCGCGCGGTAACCCTCCAGCAGCCTGAGCCACACCTCGCTCATGGTCGGGTAGGCGGGAACCGCATGCCACAGCCGGTCGATCGGCACCTCGCCGACGACAGCGATCGTCGCGGCCTGGATGAGCTCGGCGACGTCCTGCCCGACGAACGTCACGCCCACGATGACCTGTCGCGCCTCGTCGACGACCATCCTCGCGCGACCGGTGTAGCCGTCGGCATGAAGGCTCGCGCCACCGACATCGCCGATCTCGTAGTCGACGACCCTGACCTCGATCCCGGCGTCGCGCGCCGCGACCTCGGTGAGCCCGACGGAGGCGACCTCCGGTTCGCTGAAGGTGACCTGCGGGATCGCCCGGTGGTCGGCGGTGGCGACGTGGCGTCCCCACGGCGACTGGTCGACGACGCCCCCGGTCGCCCGTGCGGCGATCACGTCGCCGGCCGCCCGCGCCTGGTACTTGGCCTGGTGCGTGAGCAGGGCGCGGTGGTTGACGTCGCCGACGGCGTAGAGCCAGTCCGTCCCGTGCACGAGCATCGTGTCGTCGACGCCGAGCCAGCCGTCGCCAGTGAGCGCGTCGCCGAGTCCAAGGTCAGCGAGCCCGAGCCCCGCTGTGCGCGGAACGCGGCCCGTCGCGACGAGGACCTCGTCGGCGCTGACCGGGGAGCCCTCGTCGAGTTCGATGACGACCCCCGTGCCGCGGCGCTCGACGGAGGTGGGCGATGCGCCGATCCTCACCGTCGCCCCGAGCACCGTGAGCCCATCGCGCACGAGCTCGCCCGCGAACGGCTCCTCATGACCGAGCAGCCCGCTGCGCGCAAGAACCGTCACGGTGGTGCCGAAGCCCGCGTAGGCCGTCGCCATCTCGACGGCGACGACACCGCCGCCGATGATCGCGAGTCGTTCGGGCGCGTGTTTCGCGCTCGTCGCATCACGACTCGTCCAAGGCTTCGCGTCGCGCAGGCCAGGGATGTCGGGAAGGAGGGCGGCCGACCCCGTGCAGATGGCGACGGCGTGACGGGCCGTGAGTTCGCGCTCCGCGCCATCCGGGGTCGTCACCATGACCGAGCGTTCACCCGTCACGCGCGCGTCACCGCGCACGAGGTCGATGCCGGCAGAGTCGAGCCACGCCACCTGGCCCTCATCGTTCCAGTCGTGGACCGTCGTATCGCGTCGCGC
This sequence comes from Terrimesophilobacter sp., assembly GCA_036833635.1. Classification (GTDB taxonomy): domain Bacteria; phylum Actinomycetota; class Actinomycetes; order Actinomycetales; family Microbacteriaceae; genus Terrimesophilobacter. The sequence goes on along the minus strand of DAITPJ010000012.1, from coordinate 11,035 downwards.
GAAGACGGCGGCGACATCGAGCGAGCCTGTCACGGCTTCGCGGGCGCCGCCGACGCCCTGGGCGGCGCGCAGCGCGGCCGCACTGCGCAGGAGTGCCTTCGACGGCATGCACGCCCAGTACGAGCAGTCCCCTCCCACGAGCTCGCGCTCGACGATGACGACGGTCAGGCCGCCCGCGCGGGCGCGGTCCGCGACGTTCTCGCCCGCGACGCCGGCTCCGATGACGATGAGGTCGTACTCGGTCATCCCTCGAGGGTACGCCCGCCCCTCCCTGCCCGCCTCATCGTTGACTCGGGTCATCCTGCGGGCACTCTGCAGGCCGAACCCGCAGGATGACCCGACTCAAGCGAACGGCTGGCGGTCTCAGGAGGGGTCAGCGTCCGACGAAGCGCGCGGGCTCGCGGCGAAGGAAGGACTCGATCCCGCTGCGGGCATCCTCGGTGGCGGCGAGCCGCACGAGTTCGGGCTGGAGCGCTGCTGCCGCGGCGGCCTCTCCTTCCCGGATGGCGAGCCGCGCGTTGGCGAGGGAGGCCAGGACGGCGAGTGGCGCCTGGGCCGCAATGCGGTGCGCGATCGCGAGCCCCCGCGCGTACTGCTCGCCATGGGGCACGACCTCCTGGACAAGCCCGATCCGCAGGGCCTCCTCCGCATCGAAGCTGTCGCCCGTGAGGATCCAGCGCATCGCATTGCCCCAGCCGATGGCGCGCGGAAGGCGAAACGTCGCCCCGCCGAAAGGCAGGATGCCCCTGCTGACCTCGATCTGCCCGAAAACGGCAGAGTCGGCCGCGACAGCGATGTCGCTTGCGAGGATGAGCTCGATCCCGAGCGTAAGGCACATGCCCTGCACGGCCATGACCACGGGCTTGCTCACCGAGTGCCCGTCGACTCCCCATGGGTTGATGCCGCCGTCAGGCACGATGTCGATCCCGTCCGGCCCGATGCGCGGGCCGACGTCGATGAGATCCAGGCCGCCTGTGAAGTGGTCGCCGTGGGCGAAGACGAACCCGACCCGCAGCTCGGGGTCACGTTCGAGGTCGCCGTAGGCGAGGGAGAGTTCCTGCAGCAGGCGAAGGTCGGCGGCGTTGCGCTTCTCGGTGCGATCGAAGCCTATGAGGAGGACATGGCCGTCGCGCTCGACGGTGATTCGGGGTCGTGCGGGACTCTGCTCGCGCGTGTCGTCGGTCATCCCGCAAGCCTAAGCGCGGGCAGTCAGGCTCGCCTCGCCATCGTCAGCCGGTGAGCGCCCCGATGATCCGGAGAATCGTCGGAAGGTCGTCGGATGCCGCCTCCGGCGTCGAAGGGGCGAACTCGCAGATCGCGGCCCCTGCGAGCTCGAACCGGCCGCGCACGGCCCTGATCGACTCGAGCAGCGTGGCGATCGTGACGCCGAACGGCTCGGGGTAGCCGAGAGAGGAGAACTCGGCAGGGTCGAGGACGTCGAGGTCGATGTGCACATAGACGGCGCTCGCACCGGTCGCCTCGATCGCCGCGACGAGCGTGTCGGCCGTGAGCTCGTCGGGCGGCAGCACCCGGATGCCGTGCTCGGCGACCCAGGCTGCCTCGGCTTCGTCGAATGCCCGGGTTCCCGCGAGCACCACACGCCCGTGCGGCACGGGGTCGTCGGGAACGAGCGAGGGGAACCCTTCGCCGAGGATCGTGCGCAGGACCATTCCATGGAACGCGCCGGACGGGGAGCTCTCCGGCGTGTTGAGGTCGGGGTGGGCGTCGAGCCAGACGACGGCCAGGTCGCCAGGATGCGCGGCCTGCGCGTGCTGCACCGTCGCGAGATCGATGCCGCAGTCCCCGCCGATCGCGACGACGACATCCGGGCCCGCCGCATCCGGAATCCCGGCGAGCGCCTCTGCCATCCTGTCGCGCACTGCCTGCAGGCTGCTCAGCCGCCGCACGCCGCTTCCGAGCCCTTCGCCCGCTCCGAGCGGAACGCCGATGCTCACGGTCCTCGACGGGGGGAGGTCGCCGAGGATCGCCATCGCGCCATCCTGCAGCTGCAGGGCCCTCGTGGAACCCGAACCCTGCCACTGCGGGACGACGAGGTAGGTGATCGCCATCGTCGTGGACTGCGCGCGGAGCCTAGTCGCCCGTTGTGACGGCCTTCTGCGGGTCGCCCCCCGACTTGAGGGCGGCGAGCCTGGCCTCGACCTCGATCTCCTTGTCAGTGTCGGCCAGCTGTTCGAACTGGGCGTCGAGGCTTGAGGCGGCGAGCTCCTGCTGGCCGAGCACCTTCGCCTCCTCGCGACGGATCTTCTCCTCGAACCGGTGGATCTCGCTCGTCGGGTCGAGCATGTCGATGCTCTTCATGGCGTCCATGACCTGCTTCTGCGCCTCGGCGGTCTTCGCCCTGGCGATGAGCTCGTCGCGCTTGGAGGAGAGCTCGTTGAGCTTGCCGCGCATGCCGTCGAGGCCGCTCTTGAGCTTGTCGACCACCTCGGTCTGGCTCGCGATCGTGGGCTCTGCGGCCTTCGCCTCCTTCTCGGCGGCGAGCTGGCGTCCGAGCGCGACCTTTGCGAGGTTGTCGAACTTGTCGGCGTCGGCAGCGTTGCCCGCCGCGCGCAACTCGTCACCCTTGCGACTCGCGGCGAGAGCCTTGCCTCCCCAGTCCTGGGCGTTCGCGACATCCTCTGCGTGGTCCTGCTCGAGAAGGCGCAGGTTTCCGATGGTCTGTGCGATGGCGCTCTCGGCCTCGGCGATGTTGTTCGTGTAATCGCGCACCATCTGGTCGAGCATCATCGCGGGGTCCTCCGCCGCGTCGAGCAGTGCGTTGATGTTCGCCTTGGCCAACTGGGCGATCCTGCCGAAGATGGACTGCTTTGCCATGGTGCTTCCTTCCGTCGTGCCGACGTGGTGGGGGCTGGTCGCTGACTCACCCCAAAACTACTGGAGCCGGCCCGTCTTCGAAAGGCACCGGAGACCGCGAGAATCCGGATGTCCCGCACACTCACCGCGAATACGCTGGGAATCGCCGATTATTCAGCGATTTCCAAGGTTTTTATGCGCGTCCCATTTACAGGGCACAGGGCCGCTGCCACAATGGGGCCGTCACGGCCAACGTGGCTGTGGCGACTTCCGAAAGGTAGAAGGAAACAACTATGGCAACTGTTGACAAAGACACCGCCAACTGGCGCATGTTCGGCGGCGGCGGGCTTCTCGTCGGTGGCATCCTGTGGCTGATCGCCGTGATCCTCGGCCAGGCAGGCATGTCCGGCGACGTCACGAAGTGGCTCGGCATCATCGGCCTCGTCGTCGTCGCGATCGGGTTCTTCCTCGTCGCGTGGGGCCAGACGGGCTCCAACGGCGCCGTCGGGGACAGCATGCTCGGCAAGGTCGGGCTCTGGGCCGCTGCCCTCGGAACGCTCCTGTGGGCGCTTCTGCCGCTCTTCGGTGTGGCGATCGCCGGCACCTGGGGCTGGGTCGTCGCGGTGCTCGTCGTGCTGGGCACGCTCCTGGCGGCGATCGCGATCATGCAGAAGGGCGTTGCGCGTGGACTCGCCAAGTGGGCGATGTTCCTCGTCTTCCTGCTGGCGCTGCTCTACTTCCTCGGCATCGTTGCCGGGGTGGGTGCGCTCGCCAGTTGGGTGATCGGACTCGTCTTCGCTATCGTGGTGGCCCTGACCGGTTTGATCTACCTCCTCAACAAGAAGTAGAACTCCGGAACAAACGCGCGATCGCTGCCCCGACGTTGTGGCAGCGATCGTCGCGTTTAACCACCCGTGACGGCGAGATCCTGCGATGGACCGCCTACGAGCTGCACGGCCGCGTCGGCCGGGTCGAGCGGTTCGAGTTCGAGGAACGCCGTGACGCGATAGGTCCCCGGGCCAAGAGGAGGCAGGCCACCGGGGAGGGAGTACGAGCCCGGGTTCTCCTCTGTGCAACGCACAGGGGTGAGGCTCGCGGCGAACTCCTTCGACTCGCCGGGCGCGAGGTCGACGAGGTACTCAATCGTCCTCATCATGCCGTTGCTGTGCCAGAGCGTGATGCCGTCCTGGGAAAGGACGATTGTCGGCTGCGCGGCCGTCACCCCCGTCACCCGCTCCTGGCCGGTGTTCGTGAGCGTCACCGTGCCGTCCATGGGCAGGCCGTTCGCCGCGCCGGTCGAGGGGAAGTCCGTCGTGAGGACGAGGCCGGACGCCGTCGGACCGACCTCGATGAGCGGTTCGCCGCAACGATTGAGCGACGATGCCGGCTCCTGGTGCGCGCCGCCGGCCACAGGGTCCGTCGCGCCAGGCTGGGCGTCGGGAAGGGCGAGCTCTGATCCGGTCGCGTCGCCCAGGGTGTCCGATGCCGACATGATTCCTGCCTGGGGCCAGGGGATGGCCGAGATTCCGACCCAGGCGAACCCGGCGACGGCAAGGGTGGCCACGGATCCGAAGGCCACCTGCTTCGGGCGCCGGCGTGCCCGCGCCCTGCGGATGACCTCTGCGCTGTCGATGCCCGTGCCGTCGGCGAGCCGGCCACCCGACGAAGGATCGCGGAGTGCTGCCCTCAGTTCGGACTCAATGGGCATGGTCGCCTCCTGTGCGGTCGCGGATGCGGTCGGGGTCGACCTCGGCGAGCGAGACGGCGAGCTTCGCGAGCGCGTCGCTCAGGTAGCGCTTGACAGCGCCGGAACTGATGCCGAGCTGCGCGGCGATGTCGTCGACCTTGAGGTCCTCGTAGTAGCGCAGCACAATGCAGGCGCGCTCGCGGGGGGCAAGCCCGCGCAGTTGTTCGACGAGGTCGAGGCGTTCCTCGCTCGCCGGCGCCGCGGACTCCAACAGGTCCGGTTCGGCCGTGAGGTGCGCTATCCGGCGCCACAGCGTGCGGCGCCGACCCCCGTCGAGGTAGGTGTTGAGCACGGCTTTGCGCACATAGGCCTCTGCACTCGCGACCGTGAAGCCATTGCGCAGCCTGCCGAAGGTCTTGACGAGCGCATCCTGCACGAGGTCGGCAGCATCATCCGGATCGCCGCAGAGCAGGAACGCGTAACGCCGCAGTGCATCGCCGCGTTCGGTCACGAGCCGGGCCACGACCTGCTCCCACTCCTGCGCAGGGAGTCGCGTCATGGCCTGTTCCGGCACCGGGCGCCCCTCTCTCGCTGCCACCATTCTGGTGGCAGGAGCCCGCGCAAGCGACATCGTGCTCATACCCTTTAAGACGCGGGGTCGCCCCGGAACGTTGGGGTGGCGGAGGCGCTACTCCTTGTCGAGCCGCGCCCGGATGTCGGCGAGCTGGCGGGGAAGCGCATCCGGGAGCCGGTCGCCGAAGCTCGAGAAGAACTCCTCCGTCCCGGTGAGTTCATCACGCCAGGCGTCGTGGTCGATCGCGAAGAGCGCGTCCCAGTCCTCGTCGGTCAGCTCGAGACCGTCGCGACTGATGCCTCCCGCGCGGGGCACGAGGCCGAGGGGGGTGTCCTTGGCGGGGACCTGCGCGTCGACCCGGTCGAGGATCCACGCGAGAACCCGGGAGTTCTCGGCGAAGCCCGGCCACAGGTAGCGGCCGTCCTCGCCCTTGCGGAACCAGTTGACCTGGAAGATGCGGGGAACGGTCGCGCTCGCGCGGAGGGTCTCGCCCATGCGGAGCCAGTGCGCCCAGTGGTCGGCCATGTTGTACCCGCAGAACGGCATCATGGCGAAGGGATCCCTGCGCAACTCCCCGACCTTGCCCTCTGCGGCGGCGGTGCGCTCGGAGGAGATCGTCGCGCCCATGAAAACCCCGTGCTCCCACTCGCGCGCCTCGACGACGAGGGGAACGTTGTGGGCGCGGCGCCCGCCGAAGATGATGGCATCGAGCACGACGCCGTTGGGGTCGTCCCAGCTGTCGGCGATCGTCGGAGCCTGCCGGGCGGCGACGGTGAAGCGCGAGTTCGGATGCGCGGCGGGTGTTCCGGATGCCGGGGTCCAGTCGTTCCCCTGCCAGTCGACGAGGTGGTCGGGCGCCTTCTCTGTGAGCCCCTCCCACCACACGTCGCCGTCGTCGCGCAGGGCGACGTTCGTGAAGATCGTGTTGCCCCAGATCGTGTCGACGGCCGTCGCGTTCGTCGTCGGGCTCGTGCCCGGTGCGACGCCGAAGAAGCCTGCCTCCGGGTTGATGGCGCGAAGCCGGCCGTCCGGGCCGGGGCGCAGCCAGGCGATGTCGTCGCCGATCGTCTCGACCTTCCAGCCCGGGATGGACGGCCTGAGCATCGCGAGGTTGGTCTTGCCGCAGGCAGAGGGGAACGCCGCGGCGACGTGGAAGACGCGCCCGCGGGGGTTCGTGACCTTGAGGATCAGCATGTGCTCGGCGAGCCAGCCCTCGTCGCGGGCGATGACCGAGGCGACCCTCAGGGCGAAGGACTTCTTGGCGAGGAGGGCGTTGCCCCCGTAGGCCGACCCGAACGACCAGATCTCGCGAGTCTCAGGGAAGTGGGTGATGTACTTCGTGTCGTTCGACGGCCATGGGACATCGGCCTCGCCTTCCGCGAGCGGGGCGCCGACACTGTGCACGGCAGGAACCCATTCGGTCTTCGGGCCGATGAGGTCAAGCGCAGGCTTCCCCATCCTCGTCATGATCGACATGCTCGCGACGACATACGGCGAATCGGTCACCTGGACGCCGAGCTTGGCGAACGGGCTGCCCAGGGGCCCCATCGAGAACGGGATGACGTACATCGTGCGCCCGCGCATGCTGCCCGTGAAGAGCTCCTTGAGCGTCGCGCGCATCTCCTGGGGGTCGCGCCAGTTGTTCGTCGGGCCGGCCTCGTCCGGGTCGGCGGAGCAGATGAAGGTGCGCGCCTCGACGCGGGCGACGTCCTTGGGGTCGCTCCGCGCGAGGAAGCTGTAAGGGCGGAATTCGGGGTTGAGGCGGATGAGCGTTCCCGACTCGACCATGCGGCGTGTGAGCAGGTCGTACTCGTGGGGGGAACCGTCGCACCAGTGGATATCGTCGGGCTGGGTGAGCGCGGCGATCTCCTCGACCCACGCCACGACAGCATGAGGTGCTCCCGCCGGTGGGCCGACGGCGATGTCCTCGTCGCTGACGGCGGTTCCCGTGCGGTTCGGTGCAGTGAGTGTCATGATCCCCAACTCCTCGTGAAAAGCTCCTGTCCTACCATCGTGCGCCGTTCAACAGGAAATTCCCGGTGAATAGGGTGGAAAGAACGCCGAATCCTTCACTATGGTGGATTTCATGACGGACCTCGTGACCCTGGGCCAGCGCATCCGCCATTATCGCGGCGAGTCCGGCCTGACGCTCGACCGCCTCGGCGAAGCGGTCGGGATCGCCGGGAGCCAGCTCTCGCTCATGGAGAACGGGAGGCGCGAACCTCGGCTCTCGCTCCTGCAGTCCATCGCCGGCACGCTCGGCGTCGAAGTCTCGGACCTGCTCGACCCCGCACCGCCCTCACCGCGTGCCGCCATGGAGATCGAACTCGAACGGATGCAGCGCAGCGCCGTCTACGCGGGACTCGGGCTGCCCACCATCCGGTCGTCGCGCACGATGCCCGACGAGACGCTCGAGGCGCTCGTCGGACTTCACCGGGAACTCGCCCGGCGCGCCCGCGAAGCCATCGCGACCCCGGAGGAGGCCCGCCGCGCCAACACCGAACTGCGCCAGTACATGCGCACGCAGGACAACTACATGCCGGAGATCGAGCAGCTGGCGCAGGAGCAGCTGCGCCAGGTGGGCCATTCGGTGGGGGCGCTCACCCACCGGTCGGTGAGCCTCATGGCGAAGAAGCTCGGGTTCGAGCTCATCTTCGTCGCCGACCTCCCGCACTCGACCCGGTCGGTGACCGACCTCGAGAACGGCCGGATCTACCTGCCACCGGCATCCATCCCCGGCGGGCATGGCCTTCGATCGATGGCGCTCCAGGCGCTCGCCCACCGGCTGCTCGAGCATCACGAGCCCGAGAGCTACGCCGAATTCCTGCGACAGCGGCTCGAGATCAACTACTTCGCCGCGGCCTGCCTCATGCCGCTTCGCCAGTCCGTCGACTTCCTCACGACCGCGAAGGCCGAGAAGAACCTCGCGATCGAGGATTTCCGCGACGCCTTCGGGGTCACGCACGAGGCAGCGGCCCTGCGCTTCACCAACCTCGCGACGAGCCACCTCGACATGACGGTGCACTTCCTGCGCGTGGGCGAGGATGGAGCGCTGTACAAGGGCTACGAGAACGACGGGCTCAGGCTGCCGACGGACGTCACGGGCTCGACGGAGGGCCAGATCGTGTGCCGCCACTGGAGTGCGCGGCTCGCCTTCGAGCGCACCAACCGCACGACCGAGTTCTACCAGTACACCGATACCCCGGCGGGCACGTACTGGTGCTCAACGCAGATCGGCACCTCGTCGGCGGAGGAGTTCTCGATCACGTTCGGAGTGCCGTTTGCCGACGCCAAGTGGTTCCGGGGGCGCGAGACGGCCAACCGCCGGGCTTCGACGTGCCCGGATGCGAGTTGCTGTCGGCGGCCGGCTGGCGAACTCGCCTCGCGCTGGGCGCACAAGGCCTGGGCGAGTGCGAAGCTGCACGCGCACATCCTCTCCCCGCTTCCCTCCGGGACCTTCCCAGGGGTCGACGACACCGAGCTCTACGACTTTCTCGAGGCGCACTCCGGCAGTTGATCGCTTCCCGCTACTCAACCAGCGATGTTCGCGAAGTGACGGGCCGCCGCGGCACCGGCTTCCTCCAGGTGTCGCACCGGATGCCCAAGCGCCGCACGGGCGGACCCCGCAAGGTCCGCGAGTGAGCACGTCCAGGCCTGCAGGTGCGCCCGATCCGGTCCGCTCGCGACCTGCCCGGCGATGATTCCGACGGGGACCCGCCCCTGCGCGGTAGCGAGGAGCTCTCCGACGACCTTGCCTGCCAGCGACGTCGCATCCAGGCGCCCCTCCCCGGTGAGGACGACGTCCGCATCACGGAGTGCAAGGTCGAGCCCGGTGAGTTCCTGGATCCTCCTGGCGCCCGACTCGATGCTGGCGCCCCACGCCGCAGCGAAGCCGTATGCGGTGCCACCGGCCGCGCCGGCCCCTGCCTGCTCCGGCTCTCCGCCGAGCAGTGTCGCCAACCGTGCGAGGCCCGCCTCGAGCGCGGCGACCTCGTCGAGTCCCGCGCCCTTCTGCGGGCCGAAGACCCTTGCCGCTCCGCTTGGTCCGAGGAGCGGCGCTGTGACGTCGGCGAGGAGCGCGACGCCTGCGGCCGGCGGTGGCAGCAATCGAGCGCGCTCGATCCGGTCGAGCCGTGCGAGCGCTCCGCCGCCGTCGGCGAGCCGGGAGTTGCGGGAGTCGAGCAATTCGAGACCCAACGCTGCGAGGGCGCCCGCTCCGCCATCGGTCGAGGCCGAACCGCCCAGGCCGATCACGAGCGAGGCGATGGCATGCTCCATGGCGTGCCGGATGACCTCACCGAGGCCGCGCGTGGATGCGCCGAGCGCGTCCGGCCCCGCCATGAGCGGCAGGCCGCTCGCCTGCGCGAGCTCGACGACGCCGACCCCACCAGGAAGTTCGAGCCAGGCGCCCGGACGCGGTCGGCCGTCAGGACCCGTGACGTCGCCGGTGTTGTGGTGCACGGCATCCGGCACGGCCGCCGCGATCACGTCGAGGGTCCCCTCTCCGCCGTCGGCCTGCGGCAGGAATACGACCCGGTCGTCCGGACGCTCCCGCAGCCATCCGCGCGCGATCGCGGCGGCGGCGTCGACGGCCCCGATCGAGCCCTTGAAGGAATCCGGCGCGACGACGACGGTACGGCGTCTTTCCATGTCCGCCAGCGTGCCACAACGGTTCGGATCCCCGCGTGAAGGTTGTCGCGCAGGCCTGAGTCTGATACCACGATGTTACTGAAAATACAACCCCTTGTTGGGGGGTAGCGCGCTTGGCCAAAGTTGGGGCTGTCGCCACCGACGACAGGCTGGAGAAGATCAGGGCGAACCCGAATCGCACCACGAGCAGGGGAAGGAACGTCATGTCGACTGTCAAGCCGTTACGCGAAGACTCCCACGGGTCCGGGGCGGATGGTCTCGGCCAGTACTTGCGGATGATCGGTGCGTATCCGATTCTCACGAGTGCCGAGGAGCACGACCTCGCCAATCGAATCGAGGTCGGACTCATCGCCCGCGAGCACCTCGAGTCCGGGCGCCACGATCCCGCGACCGAGCGCGATCTTCGGACGCTCATGGCCGAAGGCGAGAGCGCCTATCGCCGGTTCCTGTGCTGCAATCTCAAGCTCGTCGTGAGCGTCGCGAAGCAGTACGCCGGGCGGCGGACCCCGCTGCTCGACCTCGTGCAGGAGGGCAATATCGGTCTCGACAGAGCCATCAAGAAGTTCGACCACCGCTTGGGCTTCAAGTTCTCGACCTACGCGGTCTGGTGGATTCGCCAGTCCATCGCCAGGGGCCTGGCCGATACCGGCCACATGGTGAGGGTCCCGGTGCACACGGCCGAGAAGATCAACCGCCTGCGCCGGATCGAGAGGACGCTGGGCGCGACGCTCGGGCGCGCGCCGGGCATCGAGGAACTCGCTGCGGAGGCCCAACTCGACATCGAGGAGGTCCGCCAGCTTCTCGAGATCGATCGGGACGGCGTCTCCCTCCAGACCCCGGTGGGTGCCGACGACACCGGAACGGAGTTGGGCGATCTCCTTGAGGACACCGACCTCGCACCCGTCATCGACATCGTGAGCGCGACGCTTCGGAACGAGGAACTGCATGAGCAGCTCGGTCGCATCCCACGGCGCCAGGCCAGCATCCTGTCGATGCGGTACGGGCTCTCAGGCGAGGCCCCGATGACATTCGATGAGGCCGCGAAGCGGCTAGGGGTGTCCCGCGAACGCGTGCGCCAGCTCGAGGCGCGCGGGCTCAAGGCCCTGCGGGAATCCGGGCTCAACTGGGACGATCGGTCGGCCGGATAGCGCGCTCGCGATCTTCTGCTTCGGGTGGTGAAGCCCACTATGCCCGCGCCGGTCCTGGTGGCATGATGGGGCGATGGGCGTCCTCTTATACGGCGTCGGCCCTGAGTATGAGATCGAGGATCGTGTTCTCGCTCACCTGAAGGTCGTCATCGGGGCGAAGCT
>DAITPJ010000011.1:17299-31855 GCA_036833635.1 Terrimesophilobacter sp. | reverse complement strand
AACGTCGAGGAAGACAACTGGGAGTGGCACACCTACGACACCGTCAAGGGCGGCGACTACCTCGTCGACCAGGATGCCGCCGAGATCCTCGCCAAGGAGGCCATCGAGGCGGTCATCGACCTCGAGAACATGGGACTCCCCTTCAACCGCACGCCGGAGGGCCGCATCGACCAGCGCCGCTTCGGCGGCCACACCCGGGAGCATGGCAAGGCGGCCGTGCGTCGCGCCTGCTACGCAGCGGACCGCACAGGGCACATGATCCTGCAGACCCTGTACCAGAACTGCGTCAAGTTCGGCATCAACTTCTTCAACGAGTTCTATGTGCTCGACCTCCTCATGAACACTGTCGACGGCGTCGAACGTCCATCCGGCGTCGTAGCGTACGAGCTCGCGACGGGTGACCTGCACGTCTTCCAGGGCAAGTCGATCATCTTCGCGACGGGCGGCTTCGGCAAGATCTACAAGACGACATCCAACGCCCACACGCTCACCGGCGACGGCGTCGGCATCATGTGGCGCAAGGGCCTCCCGCTCGAGGACATGGAGTTCTTCCAGTTCCACCCGACCGGTCTCGCCGGGCTCGGCATCCTTCTCTCAGAGGCCGCCCGCGGCGAGGGGGCCATCCTGCGCAATGCCGACGGCGAGCGCTTCATGGAGCGCTACGCCCCGACGATCAAGGACCTCGCTCCGCGTGACATCGTCGCCCGTTCGATGGCGACGGAGATCCGCGAGGGCCGCGGGGCCGGACCATACCGCGACTACGTGTACCTCGACATCACCCACCTCGAACCGGCGGTCATCGACGCGAAACTGCCCGATATCACCGAGTTCGCGAGGACCTACCTCGGGGTCGAGCCGTACACCGAGCCGGTGCCGGTGCTTCCGACCGCCCACTACGCGATGGGCGGGATCCCGACGACGACCGACTCCGAAGTGCTGCGCAGCAACACCGAGACCGTCCCAGGGCTGTACGCGGCAGGCGAGTGCGCCTGCGTGAGCGTGCATGGGGCGAACCGGCTCGGCACGAACTCGCTCCTCGACATCAACGTCTTCGGCAAGCGCGCCGGTCGCAACGCGGTCGCCTATGCGAAAACGGCGGACTGGGTACCGCTTCCCGACGACCCGACCGCGAGTGTGCGCAAGCTGCTCGACCACGTGCGCGGTGGCGATGGCAGCGAGCGCATCGCCGTCATCCGCCGGGAGCTCCAGGAGGCGATGGACCGGAACGCGCAGGTGTTCCGCACCGACGCGTCACTGCGCGAGGTCGGGGACCTCATCAAGACCCTGCGTGCCCGGTACCGCAACGTGCAGGTGCAGGACAAGGGCAAGCGCTTCAACACCGACCTCCTCGAAGCGGTCGAACTCGGGTTCCTGCTCGACCTCGCCGAGGTCGTCGTGTACTCCGCGCGCAACCGCAAGGAGAGCCGCGGCGCCCACATGCGCGAGGACTACCCGAAGCGCGACGACAAGAATCTCATGGTCCACACCATGGCGTACCTGACCGGTGACGCCGAGTCCGCAGAGGCGGACGACCACATCAAGCTCGACTGGAAACCGGTCGTGGTCACCAACTACCAGCCGACGGAAAGAAAGTACTGATGGCATCCGAGGTTCTCGAGAAGAACGGTCCGCTCGCCCACGAGGTCGTTCCGACCTTCACCGTGACGATGATCGTGCGACGATTCGACCCCGAAGTGGATGCCGAACCGCGCTGGGTCGACTACGACCTCGAGATGCACGCGACCGACCGGGTGCTGGATGCTCTCCACAAGATCAAGTGGGAGATCGACGGGTCGCTCGCCTTCCGCCGCTCGTGCGCGCACGGCGTGTGCGGCTCTGACGCGATGCGCATCAACGGGCGCAACCGGCTCGCCTGCAAGACCCTCCTCAAGGATCTCGACGTCACGCAGCCGATCTACGTCGAGGCGCTCAAGGGCCTGCCGCTCGAGAAGGACCTCATCGTCGACATGGAGCCGTTCTTCGACAGCTTCCGCGAGGTGCAGCCGTTCCTCATGGCCTCGACGAAACCCAAGGATGGCAAGGAGCGCCTGCAGAGCCCCGAACAGCGAGCGCGCTTCGACGACACGACCAAGTGCATCCTCTGTGCAGCGTGCACCTCGAGCTGCCCCGTCTTCTGGACCGACGGGCAGTACTTCGGCCCGGCGGCCATCGTCAACGCGCACCGCTTCATCTTCGACTCGCGCGACGAGGGCTCCCAGGTTCGCATGGACATCCTCAACGACCAGGAGGGCGTCTGGCGCTGCCGCACGACCTTCAACTGCACGGACGCCTGCCCACGTGGCATCCAGGTCACGCAGGCGATCGCCGAGGTCAAGCAGGCGATCCTGCGCGGCAAGGCCTGACCCGGCTCTCGCGCCTGCGCCGCCCGCCGGCGACGCAGGAAGAACGCCGGCGACCCACCCGAAAGGCCGCCGGCGTCGTCTCCCCCTGGGGAGTTCCCTCGTACTGGAAGAGACCCCGCGCCGCGCGATCCATGACGCGAAAACCCGAGACTTTTTTTTCGGCCAGGTCAGTTGAGGAGCTCGACCGTGACGCCCAGGGTGTCGGAGAGCAGCGCGAGCGGGATGTCGATGGGAAGGGAGACTCCGAGAATCGTGAGGCGCTGCGTGAGCGTGATCGGGCCGGCGCCCTCTGGGAGCGCCGTGATGCGGATGGCCCAGGTGCCATTCGCGGCGACGACCGTCGAATAGAGCTTGCCGGCGACCTGCGCCGACACCGTGGCCCCCGGCATTCCGGTGCCCCTGAGGTCCAGGTCGAGGAGTGCGCCGACGACTCCCTCCGGTGCCCTGTGCTCCGGGGCGGGACCGATCGGAAGATTCGGGATGATCGTGCCGACGGGGTCGGCGAGGCCACCGAGAAGATCCGCGACCGGATCTGAGTCGATGAGGATCCCTGGCAGGACGCCGCCCGGAGAGTCCGACGGGGTGCCGTCCCCTTCCGCCCGGCCTGCGCCGGATCCCGTCGAGTCGGCAGAGCCGGCGTTGCCTTCAGCGGATGCGGCCGGGCCAGGCTGCGTTGCGGCGTCCGCAGCCGGCTGCAGTACGACAGCAACGCCGCCTCCGAGGGCGATCGTCACCGCGAGGGCGCCCGCGAGCACCGGGGCGGAGAGCGAGGCCGATCCTGCTGCGGCTGCCGCGGCGGCCGCTGGAGCAGCGGCAGCGCCGATCGTCTCGAAGACGGCCGGGACATCCGGAATCGTCATCGCCGACGCGGCATGGGCTGCGCCGGCCGCACCGGGCAGGAGGGAGGCGAGCAGTGAGCCGCCGGCCGTCACGCCGAGCAGCAGCGGAAGCAGGACGACGGCGAGGCTCGAGCCGACCTCCTCTACTTCGAGGGCGACGGAGCCGCACTTCTCGCAGGACGCGAGGTGGGTCTCGAATCGCATCGCCTCGCGTTCCGTCAGGCTTCGGCGCGCGTGCTCGCCGAGCCGGCTGATGACCCACTTGCAGTCGAGCGTCGTGCCCGGTTCGGAGACGTGCGCCTGGAGCCATGCCGTGCGCAGTCCCTCCCTGGCGCGGTAGGCGAGCGCCGCAACGCTGTTGGCCGTGAGCCCGAGGATCGGGGCGACCTCCTGCGGCGTCATCCCCTCGACCTCGGTGTACCAGAGCACCGCCTGCCAGCGCTCGGGAAGACTGCGGAACGCGGTCGCCGTCATGCGTGCGTCAAGGGCGACGGTCGAGGGGTCGTCGGGGATACTGTCGTCGCGGAGATCCTCGATGTCCTCGATCTGGATGTCATCGCGGTCGCGGCCCCAACGGCTCGCGAGGTTCCTGATGGTCGTGTAGAGGTACGGGCGGAACGCCCCATCCGGGCCGCCGCCGTCGAGCACCCTCCGGTAGATCCGCGCGTAGGCCTCTGCCACGAGATCCTCGGAGTCGAGACTCGAGGTGAAGCGCCTCGCGACCGTGATGCCGGCATTCGCGTGTCGTTTCCACAACTCCGCGAACGCATCGCGATCACCTTCGCGCGCGCGATGGATGAGATCCTCGTCGGAGATCTCCACCCCCACCGGATCTGGCTGGTCCATACGTACCCCCGCACGTCAGGATGCGGACCCTCACCGGTATACCGCGATCCGGTTCCAGTATGACTCCTTTCGCCCGATCTGACCAGACCCCTCTGTCTACCGCGGCGTCACGCGGGGGTGCTGACGCCGTCGCGAACCTGGAGCATGAAGTTGCCAGCATTCCTCGATAGTCTCTGGCCGTGTCCTCGATCAGGAAGGCCATCGCCTGGGTTCTCGCACTCAAGCCGGCCAGGGTGTTCCGACACTTCTCGGAACGCCGCGGGTTCCTGCTCGCGGGCGGTCTTTCCTACCAGGCGCTCTTCGCGGTGTTCGCCGCCATTTGGGTCGGCTTCGCCGTGTTCGGCCTCTTCCTGCGCAGCAACCTCGCGCTCAGCGCGGCATTCTTCGACACGATCGCCCGGTCCGTACCCGGGTTGCTCGCCTGGCGCGGTTCGGACGGCATCGTCGACCCTGACCAGCTCATGCAGGCCGAGATCCTCGGCTGGACGGGCGCCATCGCCGCCGTCGGGCTCCTGTTCACCGCGCTCGGGTGGCTCTCCTCGACGCGGGAGGCGGTCAGGGCGCTCTTCGACCTGCCCGGCGAGCAGCTCAACTTCTTCCTTCTCAAGCTGAAGGACCTCGGCCTCGCCATCGGCTTCGGCCTCGCGCTCATCGTCTCGGCTGCGCTCTCGGTCTTCAGCACCCAGGCTCTCGGGGTCACGTTCGACTGGCTCGGGATCGGCGAGGATTCGATCCTGGCCACGATGACCGGTCGCGCCATCGGGCTCGGCCTCATGCTCATGCTCGACACGGTCGCCGTCGGCATGCTCTACCGGGTGCTCTCCGGCCTCACGATCCCGATCCGGCGGCTCCTCGTCGGCTCCGTCCTTGTCGCCGTCGCACTCGGTATTCTCAAGGTGCTCGGGGGCACGCTCCTCGGCGGGGCCAGCCGCAACCCTCTCCTCGCCTCGTTCGCGATCATCATCGGCCTGCTCATCTGGTTCAACCTCGTGTGCGCGATAATCCTGCTCGGTGCCAGCTGGATCGCCGTGGGCATGGCGGATGCCGGCATCGCCGCCGATCCAGACATCGCTGCGGCCCGCAGGGAGGCGGAGCGCCGTGCCCTCGCCAAACGCGAGGCGGAGGAAGCCGCGCTCGCCGCGCAGCAGCGCGGGTGGTTCGGGCGGCTGGTCAAACGCATCCGGCCTGGGCGGCCGCGTGAGCCCGCGAAGGGTGACGGTGCCGATCGGTAGGCTGGCGCCATGTCGCTTCGCATCGCCTCGGTCAACGTCAATGGCATCCGCGCCGCCTACCGGCACGGTATGGGCGCCTGGCTCGACACGCGTGGGATCGACATCCTCGCGCTCCAGGAGGTGCGAGCATCGACCGACGATATCGTCGGGCTGCTCGGTCCCGACTGGGACGTCCTTCACGACCCCGCGACCGCGAAGGGCCGCGCGGGGGTCGCGCTCGCGAGTCGAGCCGGTTCCCATCGGCAGGGGGCGAGCATCCACCGCGTCGAGCTCGGGCCGGACGACTTCGACAGCGCCGGTCGGTGGCTCGAGGCCGACTACGAGGTGGGCGATAACGTCGTGACGGTCGTGAGCACCTATGTGAACTCGGGTGATGCCGGAACACCCAAGCAGGTCGAGAAGTACAGGTTCCTCGACGCCATGCAGGAGCGCATCCCCCTGCTGAGCGAACACAACCCGCTCGCGGTCATCGTGGGCGACCTCAACGTCGGACACCGCAGGCTCGACATCCGAAACTGGCGAGGGAACCAGAAGTCGGCAGGGTTCCTGCCGGAGGAGCGCGCGTACTTCGACCGGATCCTCGGCACGGAAGACGACCATGAGTACAACGCCGGCGCCGGGTTCGGCTGGGTGGATGTCGGCCGCAAGTGGGCGGGCGAGGTCGACGGCCCATACACCTGGTGGTCGGCGCGCGGCCAGGCGTTCACGAACGACACCGGATGGCGCATCGACTACCACCTCGCGACGCCGATGCTCGCGGCGACAGTGAAGAACTACGTCGTCGACCGTGCCGCCTCGTACGAGGAGCGCTGGTCCGATCACGCCCCCGTCGTCGTCGACTACGACATCTGAGCCCCCACATCCCAGGACCTCCGACCTGAAAGAATGGCTGCATGACCTCCAAGCCCCGCCTGTTCTCTGGCATGCAACCGTCGGCCAAGAGCCTGCAGATCGGCAACTACATCGGGGCCCTCCTGCAGTGGAAGGACCTGCAGGCGAGCTACGACGCGGTGTTCTGCATCGTCGACCTGCACGCGCTCACGGTGCCGCAGGATCCGGCCATGCTGCGCGAGAACACCCGCCGCACGGCTGCCCAGTACATCGCCGCGGGAATCGACCCTTCCACCTCGACACTGTTCGTGCAATCGCACGTGGCCGCGCATCCGGAACTCGCCTGGGTGCTCAATACCATCACGGGCTTCGGCGAGGCGAGCAGGATGACCCAGTTCAAGGACAAATCGGCGAGGCAGGGCGGTGACGGCGCGACGGTCGGCCTCTTCGCGTACCCCATGCTCATGGCGGCAGACATCCTGCTCTATGACGCCGAGGTAGTGCCGGTCGGCGACGACCAGCGGCAGCACGTCGAGCTCACGCGGGACCTCGCCGGACGTTTCAACTCGCGATTCGGCGAGACGTTCGTGATGCCCGAGGCGGTCATCCTGAAGGAGACGGCGCGCATCTACGACCTGCAGGAGCCGACGGCGAAGATGAGCAAGTCGGCGTCGAGCGAGGCCGGGGTGGTCTGGATGATGGACGAGCCATCGGTGACGGCGAAGAAGATCCGCTCGGCGGTGACCGACGACGCGCGGGAGGTGCGCTTCGACCGCGGCGAGAAGCCCGGCATCGCGAACCTGCTCACGATCTACTCGGTGCTCGCCGGGAAGACGATTCCGGCACTCGAGGAGGAGTACGCGGGCCGCGGCTACGGGGACCTCAAGAAGGACCTCGCCGACGTCGTCGTGGAGACCTTCGCGCCGATCCGCGCGCGCACGCTCGAGCTGCTCGATGACCCCGCCGAGCTCGACCGCGTACTCGCTGGCAACGCGGAGCGCGCCGCCGAGATCGCCGACGTCACGCTCGCGAAGGTCTACGACCGGGTCGGGCTCCTGCCGCGGGGCTGACGGTGGAGCCGTTCCCGCTGAGGGCCGAGGGTCTGTTGCTCGACCAGCCGACCACCGCCGATGTCGACGCGATCGCCCGATACTGCGAGGACCCGGTGTTCGAGCGGTTCATGACTCTGCCGTGGCCCTACCGGCGCGCGGATGCCGAGTTCTTCGTGGAGGAGTTCGTGCCTCGAGAGTGGGCGACCGGCAGCGAACTGACCTGGGCGCTGCGCGTTGCCGGGGAGTTCCTCGGAGTCGTCGGCTTGCGCGAGGCCAAGGGGATGATCGGCTTCTGGCTCGGTGCCGAGCATCGCGGTCACGGCCATATGCCCCGCGCGGTGACCGCCGTCGCGGACTGGGCATTCGAAAGCGGCTGGCTCGAAAGCATCCGGTGGGAGGCGGTCGTCGGGAATCGCGCCTCGCTCGCGGTCGCGCGCAAGGCCGGGTTCCGCTATATCGGGATCGAGCCCGCCAACGTCGTCGGCCGCGACGGCTCGCGTCCCGATTCGTGGCAGGCCGTGCTCCAGGCCGCAGACGACCGCGCGCCGAAGCTCGGCTGGCCCGACGCCTGACCCCTTCCGCCTCGCGAGCCGGCCGACGCTCGAACGAAAATGAAGGAGATCGGCCGCCTCGGTGACCATTCCGGCACGTTCTGGCGCGCATCCGCCCTTTCTCCTTCGTTTTCGTTCACCCGCGGCGGACGGAATAATCCCCGCGCATGGGCGTTGGTAGACTGTGAAGCAGTACGTGCTCCGGGGTCGGTGAGAATCCGAACCGGCGGTGACAGTCCGCGACCCGCGCTCGGCAAGTCCGAGAACGGTTGAGCCGGTGGAACTCCGGCACCGACGGTTATGAGGCGAGAGTCTCTCAGTCCGGATGGAAGGCAGCACGGGTGAGCGTTCGCGTTCACGGCGTTGGGCGTTGCGCCAGCGTTCCCGGAGCCCGTCTCGAGGAGACGTGAGGAACCGGATGTCGGTGTGGCAGGGCAGGGAGCGAGTCGGCGACCCGATTGCCGACGCCATGCGCCGCGCGCTCGAACTCGCCGCGCTCGGGCCGGCCCGCGGAGCCAACCCCCAGGTCGGCTGTGTCATCCTCTCCGCCGCCGGCAAGATCATCGCGGAGGGCTGGCACCGCGGCCTCGGAACCGCCCACGCCGAGGTCGACGCCCTCTCGAAGCTTCCCGGCGACGGTGCGCGAGGCGCGACCGCCGTCGTCACACTCGAGCCCTGCAACCACCTCGGCCACACCGGACCGTGCAGCGAAGCACTCATCGAGGCCGGGGTCGCGCGCGTCGTCTACGCGGTCTCGGACCCGAATCCTGCGGCATCCGGCGGCGCGGCGCGGCTGCGCGAGGCGGGCGTCGACGTCACTGACGGGGTGCTCGCGGATGCCGTCGCCGACTTCCTGCACCCCTGGCTCACGGCCGTGCGGCTCGGCCGCCCCTACGTCACGGTCAAGTGGGCCTCGACCCTCGACGGCCGCGCCGCGGCATCCGACGGCACGAGCCAGTGGATCACCGGCGAGCCGGCCAGGGAACACGTGCACCGTGAACGCGCTGCGGCCGATGCGATCCTCGTCGGCACGGGAACGGTGCTCACTGACGACCCGAGCCTGACTGCGCGTGGCGCCGCAGGCGAGTTGCTCGCCGCGCAGCCCGTACCCGTCGTCATCGGCGAGCGCGAGGTACCGGCCGGAGCGCGACTCCACAACCATCCGCAGCAGCTCATCGCGACCGGAAGCCGGGATCTCGAGGAGGTCCTGCGCGGGCTGTACGCCCGCGGCATCCGTCGTGCCTTCGTCGAGGGCGGGCCGACGCTCGCGAGCTCGTTCGTCGCGGCAGGGCTTGTCGACGAGTACCTGGTGTACCTCGCTCCCATGCTCCTCGGCGGAGACCGGATGGCCATGGGCGACCTCGGGATCGGAACACTCGGCGAGGCCCGACGGTTGACGATCATGGCCGTCGAGCGGCTCGGCGACGACGTGCTCGTGCGGGCACGTCCTGCGGAGCACGAGACGACCGCCGCAGCAGGAGAAGGGTAACCATGTTCACCGGAATCATCGAGGAACTCGGCGAAGTCATCGACTGGAAGGCCGCCGGGGACGCCGCCCGCCTCACCGTGCGCGCACCGCTCGCGGTCTCGGATGCCGCCCACGGCGACTCGATCTCGGTCAGCGGCGTGTGTCTCACCGTCGTCGACCAGGGCCCCGACTGGTTTACAGCGGATGTCATGGCCGAGACGATCCGCATGAGTACCCTCACCGACCCGAAGCCCGGTGACCGCGTGAACCTCGAGCGCGCGGCGAAAGTCGGCGACCGGCTCGGCGGCCATATCGTCCAGGGCCACATCGACGGGACGTCCCAGGTTCTCGAGATCACCGAGGGCAGCGCATGGCGCGTCGTGCGGTTCTCGCTCGCCCCCGACATCGCGGGCCTCGTCGCCCGCAAGGGCTCGATCGCGCTCGACGGGGTCTCCCTGACCGTGAGCGACGTCGGCCGTGACGTCGACACCGACTGGTTCGAGGTCTCGCTCATCCCGGAGACGCTCGAGGTCACGACGCTCGGACTCAAGAAGCCCGGCGATCTCGTCAACGTCGAGACCGACATCCTGGCGCGTCACGTGCAGCGGATGCTCGACGTCACCAGTCGCGGGGAAAACGACTTCGGGGTCGCGGGTTCGGTGGGCATTTTTGGGCACGACCCCGAAGTCGTTTTCCCCGCGACGCACGCCAAGCCCCCTTCGAGACAGTCGCCTTCGGTGACCTCCACAGGGAGCAGTAACGAAAGGAGCGAGTCATGAGTCTCGCCGACATCCCAACTGCGCTCGCCGAACTGCGCGCCGGCAAACCCGTCATCGTCGCTGACGACGAGGGCCGCGAGAACGAGGGCGACGCCATCATCTCTGCCGAGCTCGCCAGTCAGGAATGGCTCGCCTGGATGATCCGGTACACCTCCGGCTACCTGTGCGCACCGCTTCCGGACGAGCTAGCCGACCGCCTCGCCCTCCCGGTCATGGTCGCCGACAATCAGGACAGTCGCGGCACCAACTACACGATCAGCGTGGATGCCGCCGACCGGTTCAGCACCGGCATCAGCGCGGCCGACCGGGCACATACCCTGCGGGTGCTCGCCGATCCCACCTCGACGCCGGCGAGCCTCATTCGGCCAGGGCACATCCTTCCGCTGCGCGCAGCGCCGGGCGGGGTCCGCGAGCGCGGCGGCCACACCGAAGCCGCCGTCGACCTCATGCGGCTGGCCGGCCTGAGCCCGGTCGCGGCCATCGGCGAGCTCGTGCAGGACGACGGGGAGATGATGCGACTCCCGGGGCTCATCGAGTTCGGCGCCGCTGAAGGCATCGTCGTCATCACGATCGCCGACCTCATCGAGTATCTCGACGCGCATGGCCAGGGCACGGATGCTGCGGTCGCGGCGATCCCGGAGACGTCCCGCGTGATCTTCGAGGTCGAGACGACCGTGCCGACGGTGTACGGGAGCTTCCGCTTCCGCGCGTACCGCGACCGGATGACGGGGGCCGACCACGTCGCGGTCATCGCCGGCGAGCTGGGAGAGAACCCTCTCGTTCGCGTGCATTCCGAGTGCCTCACGGGCGAGGTGTTCGGCTCCCTCAAGTGCGAGTGCGGCCCCCAGTTGCACGAGTCGCTCGAACTCATCCAGCGCGAGGGCGGTGTCGTCATCTACCTCCGTGGCCACGAGGGCCGAGGTATCGGGCTCGTCAACAAGCTGCGCGCATACCAGCTCCAGGAGGGCGGACTCGATACGCTCGACGCCAACCTTGCGCTCGGCTTCCCTGCCGATCTGCGCGACTACGGCGCGGCCGTCGCGATTCTCGAGGACCTCGGCATCGAATCGGTGCGCCTGCTCACCAACAACCCGGACAAGGCGAAGCAGCTCAAGGCGCACGGAATGACCGTGAGCGAACTCGTGCCGCTCCTCGTAGGGGTGGGAAAGTTCAACCAGGACTACCTGGACGTCAAGCGTGACCGGATGGGTCACCGCCTCCCTGCGGACATTTCGAGCATCCCCGGAAACTCACCTGCCATCGAACTGGAAGGACACCCGTCATGAGCGGTGCAGGATCCCCGAACCACGCCAATCAACCCGCCGTCGACGGCACAGGTCTCAAGGTCACGATCGTCGCCGGTCGCTGGCATGAGGCGATCGCCGAAGGCCTTCTGGCCGGCGCGCATCGGGTGCTCGATCCTTCCGGCGCCGAGGTGACCGAACTGAGGGTTCCCGGCAGCTTCGAGCTGCCGGTCGTGTGCAAGGCCGCGCTCGACGCGGGGGCGGATGCCGTCGTCGCGCTCGGCGTGATCATCCGCGGCGGCACTCCCCACTTCGACTTCGTCTCGAACGCGGCAACGGATGGGCTCACCCGTGTGGCGCTCGACACCGGCAAGCCCGTCGGCTTCGGGGTGCTCACGCTCGACGACGAACAGCAGGGACTCGACAGGGCCGGGTTGCCTGGGTCGAAGGAGGACAAGGGTGCCGAGGCCGCATCCGCGGCGCTCGAGACGGCGGTGCTGCTGCGGGGAGTACGCGGGCAAAATTGAGACTGCCCCGTGGCGTCTTCCGACGACCGGGACGGCCGTCGGCGCTGGCGCCCGCAGCGAAGGCCAGAAATGGCCTTCGCCCCTAGCGGGGGCGCGCGGGGACGTACCGGTAGAACTCGACCCCGAGGTTCTGGAAGTCGGGGCCGTCCTCCGTGCCGACCGACTCGACGACGAACTCGCCGCTCGGCGGCACCGGAACGAGGTCGCTCGCTCGGCCTTCGTGCAACGCGACGTACTGCGCCTCGGTGAGGTCGACCGGGTCACCGAGCGCCTCCGCGAAGTTGATGCGGCCTGCAGCCTCCTCCCAGCCGTCGGCGACCTTCAGCGGGATCGCCTCGGCGGCATCCCCGCTCCCGTAGCCAAGGGCCAGCCAACGCTGACCGGCGATGTCGAGGCCGTCATCCTTCGCCTGCCGGAGGCCGGAGGCGAGCCACGCGGGAAGCGCGGCCGAGTAGAGGTTGCCGAGGTCGCGCATCCCGTCGGCGCCGAGGCTCAGCTTCTCCGTGACGAGCGACTGCCACAGGTCGAGGCCCCGAAGGTGCTGTCGTAGTTTTCGGGAGAGCGGGAACACGTCGCCATCGCTCGCCCCCGTCACGATCGACTCATCGAACGGGGACGCGTTGTCGAGTTCGTCGAGCAGGGCATCCGCGTCGACCCCGGATGCCGCGCAGTACTCCCGAAGCTGCGCGCGCCCTTCCTCGTCCGCGGCGAGCACGAAGAGGTAGGCCATGACCCAGCCGGTCGTCGGCATCTGGTTGTACGGGCGGTGCATGAAGACGCGGTCGACCTCGCTGAAGTAGTCGATGGGGCGCCCACCGCGCTTGGCGAGCATCGCCGCCATCGCGTGATGGGTCGCGTCGATGTAGCAGCTCGTCGAGTAGCGGCCGTTGAACACAGGGAGGTCCTGCATCTGGCCGTCGTCGCGCGGCGGCTGGCGGAACCGCGCGAAGGGCTTGCGGAAGTCCACCGTGCGGTAGTCGGAGTCGCTCCCGCCCGCGGCGAGATCCACCTCGAGAAGCCTCGCGTCGCCGTCGACGAGCATCGCCACGGCGCCGGCGCCCTGCGTCGGCTCCCCCGTGCTCCCGAGCGCGTACTCCGCGATGTCGGAGGAGACGACGATCGCCTGCCTGCCCGCGCCGTCCGCGGCGAGGTAGCGCAGCGCCGCCTTGAGCCCATAGACACCCGCAAGGCAGGCGTGCTTGAACTCGGGCACCTCGCAGTCGCGGGCCAGGAGCGGCATGCCCTTCGCGGCGAGCGCGTCGTTGATCATGCCCTTGACGATGATCGCGCCGGCCGAATTGTCGCTGCTCGACTCGGTGCCGAGGGCGAGCATGCCGATCCGCTGCGGGTCGAGCTCGTAGTCCTCGATGAGGCGCAGCACGGCGTTCGCGGCGAGCGTGTAGACGCTCTGGGCGGGCCCGCGCATCCGGAAGCTGCGCCCGACGACGCTCCGCGTCTTCTCCCAGGACTCGTCGTTCCAGGCACACCAGTCCTGCAACGGGACGCGGTAAGGGGGCAGATACAGCGACAATCCGCTGATTCCAGGGAGCACGCGGTTCCTTCGTTCGGGGGGCCGCTCGGCCACGTCCTCGATTTTAGCAAGCGGCGGGGAGGCTAAAATGTTGCAGGACGCGATCGGAGCACCACTGTGGACGAAACCCTCGGCGGTGACCTCACTGCTTCGGCACGCGCGCACAGCAACATCGCCCTCGCGAAGTACTGGGGAAAGCGTGACGCTGCGCTCAACATCCCGGCGGTGGGCTCGATCTCGATCACGCTCGACGCGCTCCACACCGACACGACGGTGACCTTCGACACGGCGCTCGCCGAGGACGAACTGTGGCTGGACGAACGGGAACAGTCCGCCGACAGGGTCTCGGCCGTTCTCGATCTGGTTCGCGAGCGCGCCGGCATCGACCGACCTGCCAGGGTCACCTCGACCAACAACTTCCCGACGGGTGCGGGGCTCGCCTCCTCGGCATCCGGATTCGCCGCACTCGCGGTGGCCGCCTGCGCTGCCGCGGGTCTCGACCTCGACCAGCGGGAGCTCTCCGTGCTCGCACGGCGAGGGTCGGCATCCGCCGCCCGCTCGATCTTCGGCGGGTACGTCGAACTGCACTCCGGCACGGCGGCCGACGGGCACGATGCGTTCGCCGAGCCGCTGCTCGAGGCGGCGGACTGGCCACTCAGCGTCGTCGTCGCGATCACCGACCCTGCCGCGAAGGCCGTCTCGTCAACGACCGGAATGCAGGCGACGAGCGCGAGCTCGCCCTTCTACGAGACCTGGGTCGCGAGCGCGCCGGGGAGCCTCGACCGGATGCGGGCCGGAATCCTCGCCCGCGATTTCGAGACCGTCGGCGAACTCGCCGAGCACAGCTGCCTCGTCCTGCACTCGCTCATGCTCACGACCCGTCCAGCGCTCATCTACTGGAACCCCGCGACGGTCGCTGGCATCCACACCGTGCGGGAACTGCGCGCCGGGGGCCTCCCGGTGTATTTCACGATCGACGCCGGGCCGCAGGTCAAGGCGCTGTGCCTCCCGGCAGATGCGCCCCATGTCGCGGCGGCCCTCCAGAGCGTGCCCGGGATGCGCGAGACACGGACGAGCTCGCTCGGTCCCGCCGCGCGGGTCACGTCATCGTGACGACAGTGCGGGTCTCAGCGCCCGGCAAGCTGTTCCTCCTCGGGGAGTACGCCGTCCTCGAGGGCGCGCCAGCACTGCTCACCGCGGTCGATCGGCGCGCGACCGTGACGGCAACGGCATCCGCATCGTGGCGGCTGACCGCCCGCGAACTCGGCATCGAAGCCCTCCCACTCGGCCAGG
>DAITPJ010000011.1:12398-17199 GCA_036833635.1 Terrimesophilobacter sp. | reverse complement strand
CGCGTCGCCGGCTATCGCGAGCGCGAGCCTCTGGCCTACGGGCGCGATCTCGATGCCCTCTGCGCGCTCGCGGCCGAGGCCGACGAGGCGCTTGCCGATACCGACGCCTTCCTCGCGCTCGCCGACGAATACTTCCACGCGCTCGAAGCGCTCGGCGCCCACGCGGACGCCGGGATCGTCACCGAGCGACACCAGGAACTTCGCCCGCTCGCCGCAGCATCCGGGGCGGTCTTCAAACCCACAGGAGCCGGAGGTGGCGACCTGGGCCTGGTGTTTGCCAAGCTGGGAGCAACGGACGCACTCCAGTCCGCCTTCGCCAGAGCCGGAGCCGCCGTGATCCCCGTCCCGTACAGCCCCGACGGGGTCAGGATCGAGGCCGCGGCATGACCGGTTCGCGCATCCCGCGCTTCTACCAGCTGAGCGTTGAGGAACGCCTGCGGGAACTGCGCGACCGCGGCATCCTGACCGAAGGCGACTACGAGTCGCTCAGCACCGGCTCCTACATCCTGACCGCCATGAAGGCCGATCGTCTCACCGAGAATGTCATCGGCGTCTTCTCGATGCCCATGGGCCTCGGTCTCAACTTCGCGATCAACGGGCGCGACTACCTCGTGCCCATGGTCGTCGAGGAGCCCTCGATCATCGCCGCCGTGAGCTCGGCCGCGCTCCTCGTCCGCCAGTCGGGCGGCTTCACGAGCACCGCGGATGCCCCACTCATCATCGGGCAGGTGCAGGTTCTCGATGTCGCCGATCCGGATGCCGCCCGTGAGCGAATCCTGGACGGCCGGCAGCGCATCCTCGACCTCGCCAACAGCACGCATCCGAACATGGTCGCGCGGGGCGGCGGCGCCCTCGATGTCGAGGTGCACCGACGCGGGACGAGTGCCGGCAACGGCGAACTCCTCGTCGTCCACCTCGTCGTCGACAGCCGGGATGCAATGGGCGCCAACCTCGTCAACACGATGTGCGAGGCAGTAGGCCCGCTCATCGAAGAACTGAGCGGCGGGCGGGTGTTCCTGCGCATCCTCTCCAACCTCACCGACCGGGCGATGGTGCGCGCTCGCGCGGTCATCGCGGTCGACGGGCTCGCCACGGAGCACTTCAGCGGTGCTGACGTGCGGGACGGCATCATCCTCGCCGGCGAGTTCGCCGAGCTCGACATCTACCGTGCAACGACCCACAACAAGGGCATCATGAACGGCATCGACGCCGTCGCGATCGCCACGGGCAACGACTGGCGGGCGATCGAGGCGGCGGCGCACGCCTACGCGTCGACCTCCGGCAGGTATCTACCCCTCACCAGCTGGTCGAAGGATGCTGCAGGCAACCTCGTCGGCGAGATCGAACTCCCCCTCAAGGTCGGGACGGTCGGCGGCCAGGTGCAGTCGAACCCGGCCGTGCGGATCGCCTACAACATCCTCGGCACAGAGTCGGCGCGCGAGCTCGCCGAGATCATGGCCGCCGTCGGGCTCGCCCAGAACCTCGCTGCCCTCAAGGCGCTCTCGACCGAGGGCATCCAGCCGGGGCACATGCGGTTGCATGCCAGGAGCGTCGCAGTCGCCGCGGGCGCAGGAGAGGACGAGTTCGACGAGGTCGTCGAGAGACTCGTGGCAAGCGGCGACATCAAGGTATGGAAGGCGCAGAAGATCATCGAAGCACTCAGGGGCGGCGCGACCGCCACAGGAACCATCGACCTCGCGCCGATTCTCTCGACCGCCGTCGACCCCGCCGAGAACGTCGGCTACGGCAAGATCATCCTGCTCGGGGAGCACGCCGTCGTGTATGGGTACCGCGCGATCGCAGCGCCGCTCGGGCTCGGCATCCGCGCCGAGGTCACGAGGCCGGTGGCTACCAGCGAGCTCGTGATCTCCGGGTGGGACTCCGATCCGGCCGCCCACAATCCGGCCGGCGCCGAACTCGCGAGTCGCGTGGCTGCGCTCATCGCCGACCGGCTGAAGGTCGCCGACACCCCGGTGCGGGTCGAGGTGTTCCCGGAGCTCCCGCGGGCAAGCGGTCTCGGCGCATCCGCCGCCCTGGCCGTGTCGGTCATCCGTGCGCTCGTGCACAGCTTCGGGCTCGCGCTCAGCGAGGGCGAGATCTCCCAGCTCGCCTTCGAGTGCGAGCAGCTCGTGCATGGGACGCCCTCGGGCATCGACAACACGGTCGCCACCTTCGGCCAGACGATCCTGTTCCGCAAGACGGATGCCGGGAATGAGATCGAAGAGCTCGTCACACCGATCCCCATCCCGGTCGTCGTCGGACTCACGGGAGTGCGGTCGCTGACCGCTGACACGGTCGGGCGTGTGCACTCGGGCTGGGAGAAGAATCCGCAGCACTATGAGGCGATCTTCTCGGAGATCGACGGCCTCGTCATGACCGGAGTCGAAGCGTTGCGCCGGGGTGACCTGCCGGCGCTCGGCGAGGTCATGAACCTCAACCACGGCCTGCTCAACGCGCTCCAGGTCTCGAGTCCGGAGCTCGAAGCGCTCGTCGACCTCGCCCGCCGTTCGGGCGCACTCGGCGCCAAGCTCACGGGCGGCGGAGGTGGCGGCGCGATGATCGCGATCGCCGAACCCGATCGCATCCATTCGGTCGCCAACACCCTCGATGTCGCCGGCTACCAGACCTACCTCACCGAGATCAGGACGGCGCCGAACGGTAGAGTGAAGCCGTGACCTTCAATTTCTCCCGGATCCTTCTCACCCTGTGCGTGCTCGGGGCGATCGTGCTCGCGGGGCTGTGGACGTACGTCGTCTTCTTCGGGGCCTGACCTCCGATCCCACGGCGCGCTAGCTGCGCTGACTGGCCCTCGTGTCGTGGCTCTGGGATGATGTGCCCATGGACATCCTTCTCGGCATCATCCTCATCCTGCACTTCGTCGGGCTCGCGTCGCTTCTCGGCGGTGTTCTCGTCCAGGTCAAGGACGCGATCGCCGGCAAGGGCCGCATTCTCGCTGCCATGATCCACGGCGCGCTCACCCAGCTCGTCACGGGCGTGTTGCTCGTGGGCCTCATCGAGATGGGCGGCGGCGACGTCAACACGACCAAGATCGCCGTCAAGCTCGGTGTCGTCATTGTCATCACCGTTCTCGTCTTCGTCTTCCGCAAGAAGTCGCCCGTCGCATCCTGGGTCGTCTGGGTCATCGGAGCCCTGACGCTCGCGAACATCGCCATCGCGGTGCTCTGGCGTTAGTTCAGGAAGAGTGCCTTGAGCCTTCGCGTCGTGAGCGTCATCCCGACGAGGATCATGACCACGAAGTACAGGATGTGCCACGGGGTCGCCGTATCGATGAGCCCCGTCGTGAAGCCGCGCACGAGCTCGACGCCGTGCCACAGCGGCATGGCCTGGATGACCCACTGCAGTCCGACCGGGTACACCGTGATCGGGTAGAAGGTCGCCGACAGCAGGAACATCGGCAGCATGATGAAGTTGATCCAGTCCATCTGCTGGAACGTCTTCATGTAGCTCGTGATCCCCATCCCGAAGCTCGCGAAGGCGAAGGCGATGAGCAGCACGGCGGGCAGGGCGAGGATGGCCGTCCAGGCGAGATTGAGGCCGAGCACCTGCATGACGATCATGAACCCGCAGGCGTAGACGAAGCCGCGCGCGAGTGCGAGCATGATCTCGCCGAGCGCGACGTCGAAGGGGCCGAGCGAGGTGGCGAGCATCCCGTCGTAGATCTTGCCGAAGTTCATCTTGAAGAAGACGTTCCAGGTCGAGTCGAAGACGGCGCCGTTCATCGCCGCGACGGCGAGCAGGGCGGGGGCGATGTAGGCGGCGTAGGGGACGGTCTGACCGCTGGGAAGGTCCACGGATCCGATGTACGCGCCGAGCCCGATGCCCAT
Organism: Terrimesophilobacter sp.; assembly: GCA_036833635.1. Lineage (GTDB taxonomy): Bacteria > Actinomycetota > Actinomycetes > Actinomycetales > Microbacteriaceae > Terrimesophilobacter. The sequence continues at coordinate 13,354 of DAITPJ010000011.1, read as the reverse complement.
GGCGAGGAGGTAGAAGACCGGCTCGAAGAATCCGGAGACCACGATGAGCCAGTTCGTCTTCGCTGTCGCAAGGACCCCGCGCTCCATGACCGAGCGAGCGTTGCCCGCGTAGAGCGAGGGCAGCAGGAGCGGGCGGCTCACGCGGCCCAGTTGAGGACTCTCGACGGCGGTCACTTGTTGAGCCTCTTCACGGCGAGACGGCGGGCGAGCCACCAGCCGACGACGATGAGCACGAGCAGGTAGACGACGTGCACGACGGAGAGCCACACCGGCTCCTCGTAGCCGTAGGACAACACCCTGGAGAGTTCCGTGCCGTGCCACAGCGGCGAGATCCAGCCGATCCAATGAAGCCAGACGGGGAGCGTCGCGAGTGGGAAGAACGTGCCGGAGAACAGCGTCATCGGGATGACCCCGAACCGCATGATGTAGTTGAACTGGCCCTTGTCCTCCTCGAGCCGGGTCGCGTAGGCCATGAGCATCGTGCCGAGTGCCATGCCGGTCAGCACGCCGACGATGATGATGACCCAGCCGAAGGGGCCCGGGATCGCACCGAACAACATCATGAACAGGTAGTAGACGACGCTCTGCGCGACGAGCCGGACGATGACGGCGTAGGTGACGCCGTTGATGATCTGCCCGCCCTGCATGGGGGCGGCGTTCATGCCGAAGAAGGTCGGGTTCCACTTGAACCCGAGCATGATCGGGTAGCTGAACTCCTCGGTCGCGGTGGTGAGTGCCGCGCTGCAGAGCAGGGCCGGGGCGACGAAGATGAGGTAGCTCACCTGGCTGCCGCCACCGGACCCGCCGCTGGCCATGTTCGCGTCGACGAGCGTCGCCAGGCCGACCCCGAGCGCATAGAGATACAGGACCGGTGTGCCGATCCCGGTAGCCACCATCGTCTGGAGGTAGCCGCGCATGACGCGGAGGCGGTGCTCGGCGACGTACCAGCCGCCGTA
>DAITPJ010000011.1:9879-12298 GCA_036833635.1 Terrimesophilobacter sp. | reverse complement strand
AGGAAGACATCCTCGAGGCTCGAACGGCGCACGAGCGAGGTGAGCGGATTGAGGCCGAGCTCCGTGACCCGCGCGAGAACGGCCTCGCCGTTGTCGCTGTAGACGAGGATGCGGTCGGGGAGCACCTCTGTTCGTTCGCCGAGTGTCTCGACCTGGGCGGCCACAGTCGCGTTGCGGTCAGATCCGAACCGCAGTTCGAGCACCTCGCGCGTCGAGTACTTCCGGATGAGGGAGGCCGGCGAGCCTTCGGCCATGATGGTGCCCTTGTCGATCACGACGAGCCGGTCGCACAACTGCTCGGCCTCATCCATGTAGTGGGTCGTGAGCACAAGCGTCGTGCCCTGCTCCTTGAGGCGGAACAGGCGGTCCCACAGGATGTGGCGCGCCTGCGGGTCGAGGCCCGTCGTCGGCTCATCGAGCAGGAGGATCCGCGGGTTGTTGATGAGCGCCCGCGCGATCGTGAGGCGCCGCTTCATCCCGCCGGAGAGGTCGTCGACCCTGGCCTTGGCCTTCTCGCCGAGTTGCGCGAACTCGAGGAGCTCGTCCGCCTTGGGGCCGAGATAGCTGTGCGGGAAGCCGAAGTACCGCCCGTACACGATGAGGTTGTCGCGCACCTTGAGTTCCGAGTCGAGATTGTCGGACTGCGGAACGACGCCGAGCTGGGAGCGGATCTCCGGCCCGTAGTCGTTGGGGTCGAGCCCGACGATCGAGAGATCTCCGGATGTCCGGGTCGAGACGGCCCCGATCATCCGCATGGTCGTCGACTTGCCGGCACCGTTCGGGCCGAGGAAACCGAACGACTCCCCCGGCGCGATCTCGAAGGAGATCCCGTCGACAGCGGCGAAATCCTTGTACTTCTTGGTGAGGGCGTTCGCGGTGATGACCGCGGAGTTGGAGGCGTCTGGCACGAGAGTCAACTTTAGCGGTTGGGGCCGACAGCGACCCTTCCTCCCGCGTTCCGGGCGATCACGAAGCGGTCACGGCTTGTCAACCGTGGTTGACATCCCCTGGAGTGTCAACTATGGTTGACGACATGCCCGGACCACTGCCCGCCCCGAGCAGCGAGCGCGATCACGACCCGCTCGCCGCGCTGCGCGCCCTCGCCGAACGGCGAGCCACCCTCGCGCGCGAACAGACCGCTCTCGACCGCGAGCAGGCCGCACTCGTGCGCAAGGCGCGCAACGCGGGCTTCGGCTGGCAGATGATCGCGACGGCGCTCGGGGTGAGCCGTCAGGCGGTCCACAAGAAATACGGGCGACGCTGAGAGCATGAGCACGACCCGAGACGATCGACAGGAAGACCAATGAGCACCACAGCGCAGGATCGCCGCGGCATGATGCGACGTCGCAGCGAGATCGGCGAGGAGGGCCCGCGCGCCCGATTCGGCCAGCTGCTGCCCTACCTCCTGGAGCACAGGAAGGTGCTCGCGTTCGTCACGGTCCTGAGCATCCTGGGCGCCGCCGCCTCGCTCGCACAGCCCCTTCTCGTGAGCCAGGTCATCACGGTCGTCGAGAGCGGGAGCGGCCTCGGAGGGCTCGTCTGGTGGCTCGTCGGGCTCGTCGTCATCTCCGGGCTCATCTCCGGCTACCAGCACTACCTGCTCCAGCGCACGGGCGAGGGCGTCGTGCTCTCGAGCCGCAAGCGTCTCGTCGGCCGGATGCTGCGACTGCCGATCCGCGAGTTCGATACGCGCCGGACCGGCGACCTCGTCTCCCGCGTCGGATCGGACACGACCCTCCTGCGCGCCGTGCTCACGCAAGGGCTCGTCGAAGCGATCGGCGGCGCCCTCACCTTCGTCGGCGCGCTCGTCGCCATGATCCTCATCGACCCCGTGCTGCTCGGGCTCACCGCGCTCGTCATCGCCGTCTCGATCGCCACGGTCACGCTGCTCTCGGCGCGCATCCGGGTCGCGAGCCAACAGGCGCAGAACCGGGTCGGCGACCTCGCCGCCTCGGTCGAACGGGCCATCAGCGCCGTGCGCACCGTGCGGGCCGCCAACGCGACCGACCGCGAGATCGCGGCCGTCGAGGAGGACGCTGTCGGCGCCTGGCGTATGGGCCTCCGGGTCGCGAAGATCTCGGCGCTCGTCGTGCCGATCGCCGGCATCGCGATGCAGGTGTCGTTCCTCGTCGTGCTCGGTGTCGGCGGATTCCGCGTCGCGAGCGGCGCGATCACGGTCGCGTCGCTCGTCGCGTTCATCCTGTTCCTGTTCCTCATGATCCTGCCGCTGGGGCAGGCGTTCGGGGCTGTGACCTCCGTCAACTCCGCCCTCGGTGCGCTCGGGCGGATCCAGGAGATCATCGACCTCCCGGCCGAGGGCGAGGCGGATGCTGCGCTCGAGCCGGCCGGCACGATCGAGACAGACGACGCGATCAGCTTCGAGGAGGTCTCCTTCAGGTATCCGGCCGAGCAGAATCCT
>DAITPJ010000011.1:5285-9779 GCA_036833635.1 Terrimesophilobacter sp. | reverse complement strand
TCCCCGGTCGAGCGCGATACTTCTCCGGTCGAGCGCGATACTTCTCCGGTCGAGCGCGATACTTCTCCGGTCGAGCCTGTCGAGACCGCCGTACTCGACAAGGTCACCTTCGCCGCGGCGCGAGGCCGCCGCACCGCGCTCGTCGGCCCCTCGGGCGCGGGCAAGAGCACAATTCTCGCCCTCCTCGAGCGGTTCTACGACCCGGATGCCGGGGTCGTCCGCCTGGCCGGTGTGGACATCCGGGCTCTCGACCGCAGGGAGCTGCGCGCCCAGATCGGCTACGTCGAGCAGGACGCGCCCGTGCTCGCCGGGAGCATCCGCCAGAACCTCACGCTCGCGACACCCGATGCGACCGATGAGCAGTGCGTCGACGTGCTGCACGCCGTCAACCTCACCGAGGTGCTCGAACGGAACCCGCTCGGCCTCGACGCGCCCGTCGGAGAGGAGGGCGTCATGCTCTCCGGCGGCGAGCGCCAGCGGCTCGCGATCGCCCGTGCCCTGCTCGCGGCGCCGCCCATCCTGCTGCTCGACGAGTCGACCTCGTCGCTCGACGGACTGAACGAGCAGCTGCTGCGCAAGGCCATCGACGCGGTCGCCGAGAACCGCACCCTGCTCGTCATCGCGCACCGGCTCTCGACCGTGATCGACTCCGACCACATCGTCGTGCTCGACCACGGGCGCGTCGTAGGCACCGGCACCCACGCCGAGCTCGTGGCCTCGACGCCCCTCTACAAGGAGCTCGCGCAGCACCAGCTGCTCGCCTGACCCCGCGGGCGTTGCCCGACCTCGCCTGCAACGCACGAACGAAAACGAAGGAGATCGCGGCCGTTCTGACCACTTCGGGCCCGATGTGGTCGATCGGGCCCGAGTGTCCGTCGTTTTCGGTCGGAGGCAGGGCATAGCGTGGGGGGCGAGTAGAAAGGCATCCGGATGTCCCGTGTTCCCGTCAGCAAGTCCGCCCGCGAGGGCTACCGCAAGGTCGTCGAGCTCGACAACTATGTTGCCGAGAGCCTCGGCACCGAGCTCATGAACCTCGTGTATTTGCGCGCTTCGCTCCTCAATGGCTGCAACTACTGCGTCGACTCGCACTCGACCGACCTCCGCGCCGAGGGGATGCCGGAGCGCAAGATCGTCTCTGTCGCGACCTGGGACGAGTCGACGTTCTTCACCGCGCGGGAGCGCGTGGCGCTCGAACTCACGGATGCCGTCACGGACATCGCTGGCGGTGTCGACGACGAGCTGTGGCGGCGCGCGGAAACGGAGTTCGGCGAGAAGGGCGTTGGGGACCTCATCCTCGCGATCGGCACGATCGCGATCTGGAATCGCATCGGCATCAGCACCCACCTGGCGACGCCGCCGCTCTCGGGTTAGGCCAGCTCGCAGCGGTCAGGCGAGCGCCCACATTGCGACGGCGGCCGCCGCAGCAACATTGAGCGAATCGATGCCGTGCCGCATCGGGATCCGCACGATCGTGTCGGCCGCGGCCAGGGCATCCGGCGTGAGACCGTCGCCCTCGGTGCCGAGCACGAGCGCGAGACGCTGCGGAGGACGCGCGGCGAAATCGCGCAAGCTCACGGCGTCGTCAGTCAGAGCGAGCGCGGCAACGTGAAACCCGGATGCCGTGAGCAGTTCACGTGTCGACGGCCAGTCCCCGACACGCGTCCACGGCACCTGCAGGACGGTGCCCATGCTCACCCGGATCGCGCGGCGGTAAAACGGGTCGGAGCAGCGCGGGGTGACGAGCACGGCATCCGCGCCGATCGCCGCGACGGAGCGGAAGATCGCTCCGACATTCGTCGGGTCGACGACGTTCTCGAGGATCACGATGCGGCGGGCGGCCACGAGGAGCCGGGCCGGATCGGGCAGGGGTGGCCGTTCCATCGCCGCGATGAGACCACGATGAAGCTGGTAGCCGGTGAGTTCGGTGATCAGCTCGTCCGGCCCGGTGTACACCGTGACCTCGTCGGCGACGAGCGCGGCGGCCTCCTCGACGGTCCCGCGGAGCGCGAGGACCGCCCTTGGCCGATGGCCCGCCCTGAGGGCGCGCTCGAGCACGAGAGCGGACTCGGCGATGTAGAGGCCGTGCGGTCCGCGCCCGTTCCTGAGCAGGACATCCGTCGTCCGCCCGAAATCAGCCAGCCGCGAGTCGCTCGCTTCAGAGATCTCGACGACCGGCATCGACTACCGCCTTCGACTTTCATCATTCAGGAGTTGATGGGGCAGGAGTGAAGAAGGGGACGAAACGGCGCCACACGAGCATCCATCCGCCACGTCAGTCACACCAGCTCCTGAATGATGAAAGCCGCCACGCGCTACTTCGGCTGCATCCGGATGGCTCCGTCGAGCCGGATGACCTCGCCGTTGAGCATCGGGTTCTCCACGATGTGCCGCACGAGCGCAGCGTATTCCTCCGGGCGACCGAGGCGCGACGGGTGCGGCACCTGCGCTCCGAGCGATTCGCGCGCAGCCTCGGGAAGCCCGGCCATCATCGGGGTGTCGAAGGTGCCCGGCGCGATCGTCATGACCCGGATGAGGCGAGCCGCGAACTCCCGCGCGAGCGGCAGGGTCATCGCGGCGACGCCGCCCTTAGAGGCGGAGTACGCGGCCTGGCCGATCTGGCCGTCGAGCGCCGCAACCGACGCCGTGTTCACGATGACGCCGCGCTCTGCCTCGCCAGGGCCAGCCCCGCCGATCGGCTCGGTCGCGGCCATCGCCTCTGCCGCGAGACGAATGACGTTGAACGTCCCGAGGAGGTTGACCCGGATGACCCGCTCGAACCGTTCGAGCGGCAACGGCCCCTCCCGCCCGAGGGCTCGCTCCGCGGTCGCAATGCCAGCGCAGTTGACGACGATCCGCAGAGGCATGGTCGCCTTGGCGATCGCCGCTCGCACCTGGGCTTCATCGGTCACGTCCGCGGGGGCGAAGACCACGTCAGGAATCTCCTCGCCCTTCGAGCCCGGCAGGTCGAGAATGACGACCTCGGCGCCTGCCGCCGCGAGGGCCTGTGCCGTCGCGAGCCCGAGGCCGGAGGCGCCACCGGTGACGAGCGCGGAGCATCCTGAGATCTGCATATCAGAGCCTCTCGATGATCGTCGCGTTCGCCATGCCGCCGCCCTCGCACATGGTCTGCAGGCCCCACCGCGCATCCGTCGCCTCGAGTTGGTTGACGAGGGTCGTGAGCAGGCGGGTTCCGGATGACCCGAGCGCGTGCCCGAGAGCGATAGCGCCGCCGCGCGGGTTGAGCTTGTCCGGGTCTGTGCCGAGCTCCTTCTGCCAGGCTAGCGGCACCGATGCGAAGGCCTCGTTGACCTCATACCAGTCGAGGTCGTCGACCGTGAGCCCTGCGCGCTCGAGCACTTTGCGGGTCGCGGGGATGATGCCGGTGAGCATGTAGAGCGGGTCGCTGCCGGTCACCGCGAACGCGTGGAAGCGGGCCCTCGGGGTGAGCCCGAGGCTCTCCGCCTTCTCGGCGCTCATGATGAGGGCGGCGGAGGCGCCGTCGGTCAGCGGGCTCGAGTTGCCGGGGGTGACGCGCCAGTCGAGCTCGGGGAACCGGGCGGCGAGCTCCTCGGTGCGAAACGCCGGGTTCAACCCGGCGAGCCCCTCGGCCGTCGTCGTCTCGCGCACCGTCTCGTCGATCGTATGACCGTCGACCGCAACGATTTCGTCGGCGAATGCTTCCCTGGCCTCGACGGCGAGCCGGTGGGATCGCGCAGAGAACTCGTCGAGCGTCTCGCGGTCGAGCTCCCACTTGTGGGCGATGAGCTCAGCGGAGACGCCCTGGTTGACAAGCCCCTCCGGGTAGCGGGCGCGCAGCTTCGAGCCGTACCGGTCCATGCCCGCCGCGGAGGTCCCGAGCGGGATGCGACTCATCGATTCGACTCCGCAGGCGATCACGGCGTCGTACTGGCCGGTCATGACGCCCTGTGCCGCGAACATCGCCGCCTGCTGGCTCGACCCGCACTGCCGGTCGATGGTCGTGCCCGGCACGGTGTCGGGGAAGCCGGCCGCGAGCAAAGCGTTTCGCGCCACGTTGTAGCCCTGCTCGCCGATCTGCGACACGCATCCGCCGATCACGTCGTCGACGAGACCCGGATCAAGGTCGTTGCGCTGTACGAGCGTCTCGAGTACCCCCGCGAGCAGGTCTACCGGATGGGTGCCGGAGAGCTGGCCGCCGGGCTTGCCCCGCCCGCTCGGTGTGCGGATGACGTCGACGATGACTGCTTCATGCATGCCTCCAGCCTAAGGGCGGTGGCGCGCCCTCGCCGCGCCCGTCGACGAGTCCGCGCACCAGAAACGAACGGCGCAAGGGAACGGTTTCGGGCGCGGGGAAGCCCGGCGGGTGATCAGAGTCGCGGAAGGAACGGCAGGATCGACAGGACAGCCGGGATGAGGCCCATGTCTCGATGGTAGCGAGTTCGGGTCGCGGGGGCCGCGGGGGCGGGTTTCGATACGCCCGCTGCGCGGGCTACTCAACCAGCGGGTGCCCTGCGC
>DAITPJ010000011.1:0-5185 GCA_036833635.1 Terrimesophilobacter sp. | reverse complement strand
CGCGGGCTACTCAACCAGCGGAACTTTCATTCGCCGGTTGAGTAGCGCGCAGCGCGTATCGAAACCAGTCGCAGCTAAGGACTGGGTGTCAGCGTGTACTTCGTCGAGAGGTATTCGTGGATACCCTCGAACCCGCCCTCACGCCCGAGCCCGGACTGCTTGACGCCGCCGAAGGGCGCCGCCGCGTTCGAAGCGACCCCGACGTTGAGTCCCATCATGCCGGTGTCGATGGCGTCGATCATCCGCTGGCCGCGGGCGAGATCCCTCGTGTAGACGTAGCCGATGAGGCCGTACTCGGTGGCATTGGCCATGCGCACCGCATCCGCCTCGTCCGTGAACGAGGCGATCGAGAGCACCGGCCCGAAGATCTCCTCGGTGAGGATGTCGCTGCCGGGCTTCACGTCGCTGATGACGGTGGGCTCGAAGAAGGTTCCTTCACCGTCGATCGCGGCCCCGCCGGTGTGCACCGTCGCGCCGCGCTGGACGGCATCCGCAACGAGAGCACCGACCTTCTCGACGGCCTTCGCGTCGATGAGGGGACCGATTGTCACGCCATCCTCCGTGCCACGACCGACGATGAACGCTTTCACGCGCTCGGTGACTCGCTTCGCGAACTCCTCGGCCACGGACTCCTGAATGATGAAACGGTTGCCCGCCGTGCAGGCCTGGCCGATGTTGCGGAACTTCGCGATCATCGCGCCGTCGACGGCCTTGTCGAGGTCGGCATCCTCGAACACCACGAAGGGGGCGTTGCCTCCCAGCTCCATCGAGGTGCGCAGCACGCCGTCGGCGGCCTGCTTGAGCAACGCGACGCCGACAGGGGTCGACCCGGTGAAGCTCAGCTTGCGCAGGCGCGGGTCGGCGAAGATCGGCTTCGACACGGCGCTCGACGAGGAGGTCGTCAGCACGTTGACGACGCCGGCCGGCAGCCCGGCCTCCTCGAGCACCTTGACGAAGGCGAGTGTCGTGAGCGGGGTGAGCGCTGCGGGCTTGACGACGACAGTGCAGCCGGCCGCGAGCGCTGGGGCTATCTTGCGGGTGGCCATCGCGAGCGGGAAGTTCCACGGGGTGATGAGGTAGCAGGGGCCGACCGGGCGCTGCGTCACGATCATCGTGCCGGTGCCCTCAGGGTTCGAACCGTATCGGCCCTGGATGCGTACGGCCTCCTCGCTGAACCAGCGCAGGAACTCTGCCCCGTACTTGACCTCCCCCATCGACTCGGCGAGCGGCTTGCCCATCTCGAGCGTCATGAGCAGGGCGAAGTCGTCTGCGCGCTCCATGACGAGGTCGAACGCGCGACGAAGGATGTTGCTGCGTTCGCGCGGTGCGGTCGCGGCCCAGGCGTCCTGCGTGTCGGCGGCCGCATCCATGGCCTTCTGCGCGTCCTCGGCCGTCGCGTCGGCGATCGTGCGAATGACCTTGCCTGTCGACGGGTCCTGAACGTCGAGCGTGCCGCCTCCGGATGCCGCCACCCACTTCCCCGCGATGAACAGTTTGTCGGGAACGGATGCCAGAAGCTCCGCCTCGCGCGCGTGGGTCATGGGAGTACTCCTTCGTGGACTACTTCCAGCGTAGCGATTCCGAGTCAGCCGGATGCGCCCCTGCTCACTCGACGAGACGGAAGTCGCCGGCCTTCTCCAGCGCCGCGTTGATGCCAGCGAGGTCGACATCGACGGATTCCCGGTGCTTCACCCACAGCTTCGCAGCACCCCCGTCTCGCTCAACCTCGAACGTTCCCTGACCGATACCGAGCTCGGTGAAGACGTCGTACAGTGCCTGGAGTGCGTTTCTCACGTCGTCGTCGGTGTGAACACCCTCGACGCGAAGTTTGGTCGACACGATGCGGTCGGGCATGAGTCAGATCCTTCCGTTGATGACCTGGAGAGCGGAGTCCTCGCGGGTGCCACCGCGGCCGTCACCGTACTCGGCGTAGTCGACGATCCACTTGATCGACCTCACCCACTTGACCATTTTGTATCCATGGTGCGACTCAGCTCTCAAGCGCGCTGGGGCCCCCAGGTAGAGGTCGAGTGGCTTGCCATTGCGTTCGATGGCGAGGATGGTCTGCGGCTCGGCGACGGTGTCGAGGTCGAGCACGGAGTAGAACGGCTCGCGGGCGCGGTTGTCGATCATCTTCTGCGCGAGCCCGTACGACTCGATCATGATGTAGTTCGCGCCTTCGGGCTTCGGCCCGAGCAGGGCCATGACGTCGGTGAGCTTCGGCCCGGCCCAACGCGACGTCGCCGACCAGCCCTGCATGCAGGTGTGGATGCCGACGTACGAGGTCTGCGGCAGTTTGCGGATGTCGTCAAGGCTGAGCACTTTCGACTCGCCGCTGGTCTCGTCGCCGATCGTGATCGTGTAGCCTTCCCAGTCGTTGTCGCGGTAGGTGATCCACTCCGGGGACTCTTCCTGGGTAGGCGGAAGCCCGTTAGTCCAGTGGAATCCGGAGATGTCCTTGTCGGTGTACGTCGTCTGCTCCTTGAGACGCGGCTTCATCCAGTTGAGGAAAATCGTGCGCCCGATCTCGGTGAACCATGACAGGAACTTATGGGCGCGAACCCGGTTGGCGAGCGTCCAGTAGCTCAGGGCGATCCAGAACACCAGGACAGCGACAATCGTGGCGATCATGATGACGAGCGCCTGCGCGTAGCGGGCCGTGTCGACGTCGCCGAACACCATGTGCACGACGTTGTTCTCGCGGTGCACGAGGAAAACGAGGGACACGTGCAGGACGATGAAGCCGGCCATCAACACCATGGAGATGAAGTGAATCGACCGCGCGCCCTGGTGGCCGCCCCAGAACTTGACGTACCAGGGGTAACGCGACCGGATGGCGGGAGACATGGCGACGCCGGTGAGCATCATGACGGGCGCGAGGATGAAGATCACGAAGGTGTACCCAAGCATCTGGAGTGCGTCATACGGCTGGAAGTGCTCGATCGAGGGCACGCCGAAACCCGCGTAGATCACGAAGGAGTCCCACGCCTCGGGGATGACGTCCCAGGAGGTGGGGATGATGCGCGTCCACAGCCCGGTGGCGAAGAGCAGGATGACGTAGATGACCCCGTTGAGCACCCACAGCATGACGGAGAACCCGTGCCAGTGGCGACCGAGTCCCACGTTTTCCTTGCCGGGCAGCCCGATGAGCGGCGAGAGTGACTTCTCGTCCATGAGGGACGTGTAGACGCCCTCTTCCTTCGGCAGCTTGCGGCGCGTGAACCGCAGCCACTCCTTGCCTGGGGCGCTGTCGTTGCTCCACCAGAGCCGGGGTAGCGACGACAGTATCTCCCAGCCGGACCGGAACAGCATTCCGATGAGGAGGAAATTGATCAGGTGCGTTGCCTGAAGCCAGAAGGGAAAATCCGGATTGCTGTTCACAAACGCTCAACTCCTCGATCATGTGGCGTGGCCCACAAGCTCAGGCTACAAGGCAAACAAACTTCGGGGGCGGGGACATGCGAACCCGTGCTCCTTCGGACCGTGAGAAGTGGCACCGTGCGCGTCGCCGTCGGCCGCATAGACTGCTGACTCACGCTGCGTGCGCACGTGGCCGTGAGGAGGATGGCTCATGCCGAACAGTGACAGCCCCGTGATGTTCTCGCCGGCCGAAGCGGCCGCCGTCGCCGAGAACGCGTTGGCCCACAAGGCGCTCAACCACCCGTATCGAGCACTCCTCCTCTCCTTCTCGGGTGGAGGCTACATCGCGCTCGGCTTCGTGTTCTTCGCAACGAGCCAGGTGGGCACCGCTGAAGTTCTCGGGTACGGGCTTGGTCGGGTCATCGGAGGGCTCGCATTCTCGGTCGGGCTCGCACTCGTCGTGCTCACCGGGGCTGAGCTCTTCACGTCGACCTCGATGACGCTCGTCGCACGCGCGTCGGGGCTCATCACCTGGCGAAGGCTGTTCCTCCACTGGGGCATCGTGTACGTCGGCAACTTCATCGGCGCCGCCACCATCCTTGCCCTGTGCTGGTTCGGCGGGACCTGGCATCAGGCAGGCGGGCGCTGGGGGAAGGTCATTCTCGACACCTCGCTGACGAAACTGAACCATGACTTCCTCGAGGCGTTCACCCTCGGCATCGCCTGCAACCTGCTCGTCTGCCTCGCCGTCTGGGTCGCCTTCGCCGGACGCACGATCACCGACAAGGTACTGGCGGTGACCGGCCCGATCGCGCTCTTCGTGGCGGCCGGGTTCGAGCACTCCATCGCCAACATGTTCATGATCCCGTTCGGCATCCTGATCCACGACTTCGCTCCCGCCGAGTTCTGGGCGCAGATCGGTGCCTCCCCGTCCGACTACGCCCTGCTCGACTGGGGTCAATTCCTGGCGGGCAACCTCCTGCCTGTGACGCTCGGCAACATCATCGGCGGCGGAATCATGATCGGCGCCTACTACTGGCTCATCTTCCGTCTGGGCAAGAAGCACGAACTGACCGGAGGTTAGGCGCGTCGACCGCGCCCCTCAACCCTCGCGAGCGAGACTGTGCCCTTAGTCCTCGCGAGCAAGGAAGGCCCGGATGCGCTCCTGCAGGGGCGCCTTGTCGTAGCTGTTCACGAGAGCGCCCGCCATCCGAACCGGGTCCCCGAAGAAGTAGTACTCGTAGAGCGCCTGACGCGACGAGAAACCGGAGATCGAGGCGTCGTAGGCGAGCTTGAAGAGCTTGATGCGCTCCGGCCCGGTGAGGGACTTGCCCTGCAGGTACAGCTCGATATCCGGCAGTGCGTCGCTCGCAAGGTCGGCCTCGCCCGGCAGCGCCATGAGGCCACTCGCGCAGAATGTCCTGATGATCTGCGGAAAGCGCTGCGAGATCTTCGGGTACCAGTTGCGCGCCGCGTTGAGCGTCGGCCAGTTCGGGGTCATCATGCCCCACTCGTTGAGCGCGGCGTCGACCTCGGCCGCACGCATGAGCGCCTTGCCGATCTCGACGTCGACGACGAGCTCGGCGAGCGCCTCCTGGATGTGCAGGAAGCCGTCGATCCCGATCGACTCCGCGATCTCGGTCGCGAGACCGAGGAAGAACTCGCTCTTGGCGATCGTGCGCGTCACGACCTGCTGGGTCATGAGCGCGGTCGCGCCGGTCTCGGTGTAGAAGTTGTTGCACAGCTCCGGGTGCCCGAGCATGAACACGCGCTCGTTCGGCACGAAGACGTTGTCGAAGACGACGACGGCGTCCATCTCCTCGAA
>DAITPJ010000010.1:0-33390 GCA_036833635.1 Terrimesophilobacter sp. | reverse complement strand
GCATCGCCCAGGTGGGAAAGAGCTTCCGGAACGAGATCACACCCGGCAATTTCATATTCCGCACCCGTGAGTTCGAGCAGATGGAGATGGAGTACTTCGTCGAACCGGGAACCGACGAGCAGTGGCACCAGTACTGGATCGACGAGCGCGTCAACTGGTACGTGGACCTCGGCATGGATCGCGACAACCTGCGCCTGTACGAGCATCCGCAGGAGAAGCTTTCGCACTATTCGAAGCGCACGGTCGACCTCGAGTACCGCTTCCGGTTCCAGGGAAGCGAGTGGGGCGAGCTCGAGGGGGTCGCGAACCGCACCGACTTCGATCTCACGACGCACAGCGAGCACTCCGGCACGGACCTCTCCTATTTCGACCAGACGAAGAACGAGCGGTGGACGCCGTACGTCATCGAGCCCGCGGTGGGCCTCACCCGGTCGATGATGGCGTTCCTCGTGGATGCCTACCACGAGGACGAGGCGCCGAACACGAAGGGTGGCGTCGACAAGCGCACCGTGCTCAGGCTCGACCGCCGGCTCGCGCCCGTCAAGGCGGCCGTGCTGCCCCTCTCGCGCAACGACGAGCTCTCGCCCATCGCGAAGGAGCTCGCCGCCGACCTTCGCCGCTTCTGGAACATCGACTTCGACGACGCAGGCGCGATCGGTCGCCGCTACCGCCGGCAGGACGAGATCGGAACGCCATTCGCCATCACGGTCGACTTCGACACGCTCGAGGACAAGGCCGTCACGGTGCGTGAGCGCGACTCGATGGCCCAGGAGCGGATCTCCCTCGACAAGCTGCAGGGCTACCTCGCCGAGCAACTGCTCGGCGCGTAGCCCTGCGCGCCTGCTCCCGGACTATCCGGCGGTGTATCCGCCGTCGACGACGACCTCGGAGCCCGTCATGAACGACGACTCATCGCTCGCGAGGAACGCGATGACGTTCGCGACCTCCTCGGGCTCGCCGAGACGACCCATCGGGGTCGTGTTGATGAGGTACTCGCGATCGGTGTCGCCGAGGATGGGCGTGTTGATGTATCCGGGGTGTACGGAGTTCGCCCGCACGCCCTTCTGCGCCCATCCGAGCGCGGTGTTCTTGGTCAGGATGCGCACGGCACCCTTCGCCGCGGCATAGCTCGGTCCGCCGAGACCCCCGACGATCCCGTACATCGAGCTGATGTTGACGACGGAGCCGTTTCCGGACTTCTGCAGTTCGGCGCTCGCGGCCTTCATACCCAGGAACGCGCTCGTCTGCGTGACGGCGATGACCTTGTCCCAGCTCGCGAGCGGAGTCTCCTCGATCGGGAGGGTGTCGCCGATTCCTGCGTTGTTGACGAGCGTCGTCAGCCCGCCGTAGGTCTTGGTGGCTTCGGCGACGGCCTTGTTCCAGTCGTCCTCGTTCGTTACGTCGAGGTGCACATAGGACGCCGTGCCTCCGGCCTTGACGATCTCGTCGACGGCCGCACGGCCGGCATCGTCCTGAATGTCGCCGATGACGACGTTCGCGCCGCCGGCGGCGAGCTGCTGGGCGGCTGCCTTGCCGATCCCACTCGCGCCTCCTGTGATGAGGGCGGTCTTTCCGGTGAACCGAGCCATGATTTCTTCCCTTTCTCGAGTGACGCAGAATGCGCTTGTATTTATATGCAACCGCATGGACTTGGGAACTATTCCCGCGGGAATGTTCGCTCCCGACGCTTGGTTCCACCTGACGACGAAAGGTGTTCAAGAGTGAGTAAGACGATCAAGGTCGACATCTGGTCGGATGTGCAGTGCCCGTGGTGCTACATCGGGAAGCGCAAGTTCGAGGCGGGAGCGGCCGAATTCGGCGGCGACGTCGATGTGGAGTATCACTCCTTCGAGCTCGCGCCGGATACCCCCGTCGACTTCGAGGGGACCCCGGCCGACTACCTCGCCCAGCGCAAGGGCCTCACGCTCGACCAGGTCGGGACGATGCTCGAACGCGTGACAGGAATCGCAGCATCCGTCGGCCTCGACTATGACTACGATTCCGTGCACCAGACCAACACGGTGAAGGCACACGAGCTGCTCCACTACGCCAAATCGAAGGGGCGCCAGCTCGAGATGAAGGAGCGCCTGCTCAAGGCGTACTTCGTCAATGGTGAGCACGTGGGCCGCGTCGAGGACCTCGCGGACATCGCGGCGGAGCTCGGGTTCGACCGCGCCGACGTCGTGCGAGCGCTCGAGTCGAACGAGTTCCTCGCCGACGTCAAGGCGGATGTCGCCCAGGCGCAGGAGTACGGCATCCAGGGCGTTCCTTTCTTCGTCATCGACGGAAAGTACGGCATTTCGGGAGCGCAGGAGGCAGCGACCTTCGCGGCCGCCCTCCAGCAGGTGCGCGAGGAGAAGGAAGCAGCTGCATGAACGACACGTCCAAGCCCCCGCTCACGATGGTCGGGCAGCCGGATGCCGCGGTGTGCGTCGACGACACGTGCGAGTGGCCGCCGCCCGCCTCGAGCGCCTGCGTCCCGAGCGCTGCGCAGCGGCTCCTTCTCTGGAACTAGCGCGGCGCGAGCGGCTCAGTGATGTCGGCCACGGTCGCCGAGAATGCCGCGATGAGGGCATCCGCGTCGACGAACGCGCTGTAGCCGTGGTCGCCCGCACCCATCGCGATGCGGCGACCGGTCATCGTGGCGTCCGCGTACACGGGCCACGCGGTCGTGCTGCCGAGCGGGGTGATCGTGCCGCGACCGTACCCGGTCGCCTCGATCGCGAGCGCCTCGTCCGGCATGACGAGCTTGTTCGCGCCGACGAGAGCGCGCAGCTTGGGCCAGGAGATCTGCCGGTCGCCCGGCACGAGCGCGAAGAGGTAAGTCGCCGGCAGCGGTTTCGTGCGCCGCACGACGAGCGACTTGACGATATCGGCCGGCCGGATGCCGAGGAGTCCCGCGGCCTGCTCGAGACTGTCGGCGGCCGGCCGCTCGACGATCTCGACGTCGAGCCCGCGGGTGGTGGCATCCGCGAGGACGCGAGCGCGACCCTTGGGCGGGGAAGCGGTCGGCTCCGTCATGCCCGGCCTCGCTTTCTGGGAGAATCGAGGCGATGACCATCCTCGCCACCGCACAGCCAAGACTACGACTCGGGCCGATAGAGCTCGAGGTGCCCGTCGTGCTCGCGCCGATGGCAGGCATCACGAACACGGCCTTCCGGCGACTGTGCCGCGAGTTCGGCGCCGGCCTCTACGTGAGCGAGATGATCACGAGCCGCGCGCTCGTCGAGCGGGGCGAGAAGACCATGCGGCTCATCCGCCACCACGAGTCGGAGACGCCGCGCAGCATCCAGCTCTACAGCGTCGACCCGAAGACCGTCTCCGAGGCCGTGACGATGCTCGTCGCCGAGGACCGCGCCGACCACGTCGACCTCAATTTCGGATGCCCGGTGCCCAAGGTCACCCGCAAGGGCGGAGGGGCCGCTCTCCCATGGAAGCTCGACCTCTTCCGCGAGATCGTCGAGGCGGCTGTCCGTGCGGGCGGCGACATCCCGGTGACCGTCAAGATGCGCAAGGGCATCGACGCAGACCACCTGACCTACCTCGAGGCCGGCCGCATCGCGGCGGGCGCAGGGGTTGCGAGCATCGCCCTTCACGCGCGCACGGCGAGCGAGTTCTACAGCGGCGAGGCCGACTGGTCGGCGATCGCCCGCCTGAAGGAGACGGTGACGGATGTGCCGGTGCTCGGAAACGGCGACATCTGGAGCGGGGCGGATGCGATCCGCATGGTCGACGAGACAGGCTGCGACGGCGTCGTGGTTGGTCGCGGATGCCTCGGGCGCCCATGGCTCTTCGGTGACCTCGTCGCCGCCTTCAAGGTGCGCTCGGGTGAGCTGACCGCCGAGGACGCTGCACGGCGGCAGGCACGACCTGACCTCGCTGTCGTCGCCTCGACCCTTCGCCGCCACGCCGTGCTGCTCGGCGAGTTCTTCGCGACGGCGGAGCAGGACGGCGAGGAGTGGGCCTGCCGCGACATCCGCAAGCACGTCTCCTGGTACTTCAAGGGTTACCCCGTCGGCAGCGAGTTGCGCTCCGCCCTCGCGCGCGTCGAGAGCTTCCAGCAGCTCGACGACCTGCTCGGCGAGCTCGACGGAGACGCGCCATACCCCGGCGAGGACGCCGAGGGGCCGCGTGGACGGGCAGGGCATCCGAAGCGCACGGTTCTGCCGGAAGGCTGGCTCGACAGCCGTGAGCTCGCCGCCGCGCACCGTGGGGACCTCAGCGAGGGCGAAGCGGACACGACAGGTGGCTGAGACCGCGCCGTACTCAGGGCACGACTCCGCTCGATGGCTCCCCGAGGAGCACTCGAGCCGCCGCAGCGACTTCGCGCGGGACCGCGCCCGCGTGCTGCACTCGAGCGCACTGCGCCGGCTCGCTGCGAAGACCCAGGTGCTGAGTCCAACGGCGGGCATCGACAACGCGCGCAATCGGCTCACGCACTCCCTCGAGGTCGCGCAGGTCGGCCGTGAGCTCGCCTCGAGCCTCGGCCTCGACCCGGATGTCGTGGACACCGCCTGCCTCGCCCACGACCTCGGACATCCGCCTTTCGGCCACAACGGGGAGCGCGCACTCAACGCCTGGTGCGCCGACGTCGGAGGCTTCGAGGGCAACGCACAGACCCTGCGGGTGCTCACCCGCATCGAACCAAAGGTCTTCGGCGAAGACGGCCACTCCTTCGGCCTCAACCTCACGCGCGCGAGCCTCGACGCGAGCTGCAAGTACCCGTGGCCGGCCGAGAGCGCGGTCGGCGACCCGAGCGGCCGCGCCAAGTTCGGCTTCTACCCCGACGACGCGCCCGCCTTCGAGTGGGTAAGGGACGGTGCACCGGAGCGGCGGCTCTGCATCGAAGCCCAGGTCATGGATCTCTCGGACGATATCGCCTACTCCGTACACGACTTCGAGGATGCGATCGTCGGCGGCTACATCGACGTTCCTGCGCTCGGGGCGCGCGTCGATCACGACGAGCTCGTCGAGTCGATGTTCGCCTGGATCGGGGGAGAACTGGGCCACGACGAGCTCGTCGAGGCATTCGACCGCCTCGACCGCCTCGAGTCCTGGATTGACGAGTTCGACGGCACGCGCGCGGCGCACGGCCGCCTCAAGAACCTCACGAGCCAGCTCATCGGCCGCTTCGCGGGGGTCGCGACCCAGGCGACGATCGCCGAGCACGGCGGGGAGCGTCTCATCCGCTTCGGGGCGAGCATCGTGGTCCCGCGCGAGATCCGCGCCGAGATCGCCGTGCTCAAGGGCATCGTCGCCGCCAACGTCATGTCGACGAATTCGCGTAAGCCCATCTACGCGCGCCAGCGGGATACGATCTCCGAGCTCGCGGCTCTCCTGTACGACCGCGGCCCTGATTCGCTCGATCCGGGCTTCGCTGCCGATTGGCGCGACGCGACGACGGATGCCGGGCGCAAGCGGGCAGTCGTCGACCAGGTCGCGAGCCTCACTGACCAGTCCGCGAACGCGTGGCACAGGAGCCTCGTCGCCGGATCGTCGTCACCGGCCCCAGCCTAGAATCAAGCCATGGCAGGGCTCATCCGCAGAAGCGACATCGACGAGGTGCGCTCGCGGATCAATATCGCCGACATCGTGGGCGACTACGTCACGCTCAAGAGTGCCGGAGTGGGCTCGCTCAAGGGGCTCTGCCCGTTCCACGACGAGCGCAGCCCGAGCTTTCACGTCAGGCCGCAGGCGGGCCGATACCACTGCTTCGGCTGTGGGGAGGACGGCGACGTCTTCACCTTCCTCCAGAAGATGGACCACGTGACCTTCTCCGAGGCCGTCGAGCGGATGTCCGCCCGCGTGGGCATCGAGCTGCACTACGAGGACGGCGGGTCCGCCGCGAGCGACCACGGCAACCGGGCAAGGCTCCTCGCGGCCAACAGAGCGGCCGAGGAGTTCTTCGTCGCGCAGCTCTCGAGCCCTGGCGCTGAGCCCGGCCGCGCGTTCCTCGGCGCCCGCGGGTTCGACCCTGCCGCCGCCTCGCACTTCGGGGTCGGCTTCGCCCCGAAAAGCTTCGACGCTCTGAGCTCGCAGCTCAAGACGCTCGGATACACGGAGGAGGAACTGCTCGCCGCCGGCCTCGTCGGGCAGGGCGACCGCGGCAGCTACGACCGTTTCCGCGGCAGGCTCGTCTGGCCGATCCGCGACACCACGGGCCAGACGCTCGGCTTCGGGGCGCGCAAGCTGCTCGACGACGACCAGGGGCCGAAGTACCTCAACACGCCTGAGACCGCTGTCTATCACAAGTCCCAGGTGCTCTACGGGCTCGACCTCGCCAAGCGCGACATCTCCCGCGGCAAACAGGTCGTCGTCGTCGAAGGTTACACGGACGTCATGGCCTGCCACCTCGCGGGCATCACGACCGCCGTCGCGACGTGCGGTACCGCATTCGGCGTCGACCACATCAAGGTCATCCGCCGCGTGCTCGGCGACGTCGACAACTCCGACTCCCACGGCCTCGGCGAGGTCATCTTCACGTTCGACCCGGATGAGGCAGGCCAGAAGGCGGCGAGCAGGGCGTTCTCAGAGGAGCAGCGCTTCGCCGCCCAGACCTTCGTCGCCGTCGCACCGGATGGCCTCGACCCCTGCGATCTCCGGCTCGAGCGGGGCGACGACGCCCTGCGAAGGCTCATCGAGACGCGCAAGCCCATGTTCGAGTTCATGATCCGGCGGGTGCTCTCCTCCTTCGACCTTGAGACCGTCGAGGGTCGGGTCGGGGCGCTGCGCGCAGCAGCGCCCGTCGTCGCCGGCATCCGCGATCCCGCGCTCCACTCCGGCTACATCAGGAACCTCGCGGGCTGGATCGGCCTCGAGCCGCAGGAGGTCGCCCGCGCGGTGAAGAACTCCGCAGGGCAGCGCTCCTCGAACGGGCAGCCTCCCACGCAGCGGCCGGGCGGCACATCCGAGCCCGGCGAAGGGCAGGGGCCGTCGATCACGCAGCTGCCGACCGACCCGGTGACGCGCCTCGAGCGCGACGCCCTCATGGCGCTCCTGCAGCATCCGGACGCCGTCGGCAGGGACTACGCCCTGCGGGTGACCCAGGTCGCGCTCACCAACGCGACGCTCGCCGTCGTGCGCGACGGGATCGCCGCGAGCATGGACGCTTTCGACTCCCCGCGCTGGCTCGAGCGCGTCGCCGAGGAGGTTCCCACGGGATTCTCGGGCATCGTCCACCAGCTCGGGGTCGCCCCGATCCCCGAGAAGGAGGGCCGCGAGCTGTCGATCTACTGCAGCGGCGTCGCAGCATCACTCATTGGTCGCGACCTCCTCTCGCGCAAAGCCGAACTGCTCGGTCGGCTGCAGAGGACGGATGCCGCGGCAGAGCCCGAGCGTTACCGGGAGCTCCAGCGCGAGCTCATGCAGGTCGAAGCCGACCGTCGGGTGCTCATCGCCGACTAGGTTGCAGAACAGTAAAGTTTCGGCCGCAATCCTTCCGGCGACTCCGAGCGATGCCCTATTCGTGTTATCAAGGGGTATACGAACATGCACGGCCTGCACATCACGCAAGCCGTGCGTTCTGTTCTCCCCCCAGTCCAGATCGGCTGGGGAGAGCCCTCATAACAGAGAGAGGTATCCGGATATGACATCCGCATCCACGATCCGAAAGCGCACTCTCACCGTGCTCGGTGGCACCGCCATCGCCGCCATGGTGCTGAGCGGGTGCGCCGCCGGAAACGCACCAGGAGATACCGGGGCTTCGGGAACGATCACGGTCGGCACGACCGACAAGGTCACGACCCTCGACCCGGCCGGCTCCTACGACAACGGCTCGTTCTTCATCATGAACAACGTGTTCCCGTTCCTCATGAACTCGAACCCCGGCAGCTCTGACGTTCACCCCGACATCGCAGAGTCGGCGGAGTTCACGGCACCCACCGAGTACACGGTCAAGCTCAAGTCGGGCCTCAAGTGGGCCAACGGCAACGACCTCACGGCATCCGACGTCAAGTTCAGCTTCGACCGCCAGGTCGCGATCGCTGCCGACAACGGACCGTCGACGCTGCTCTACAACCTCGACAGCACCGAGGTGAAGGATGACCTCACGGTCGTCTTCCACCTCAAGGCGGCCAACGACCAGATCTGGCCCCAGATCCTGTCGAGCCCTGCCGGCCCGATCGTCGACGAGGATGTCTTCTCGGCCGACGCGCTCACGACCGACCAGGAGATCGTCGACGGCAACGCCTTCGCCGGACCGTACGTGATCTCGAGCTACAAGTTCAACGAGCTCGTGCAGTTCAAGGCCTACAAGGACTACCAGGGTCTCCTTGGCACTCCGAAGACCGGCACGATCAACCTCAAGTACTACGCGGACCAGTCGAACATGAAGCTCGACGTCCAGGAAGGCAACATCGACGTCGCGACCCGGAGCCTCTCGGCAACCGACATCGAAAGCCTTTCCGGCAACGACAAGGTCACGGTCCACAAGGGACCGGGTGGCGAGATCCGCTACATCGTGTTCAACCTGAACACGATGCCGTTCGGTGCTGCGACACCTGAGGCCGACGCAGCCAAGTCGCTCGCCGTCCGCCAGGCGATCGCCGACGTCATCGACCGTGATGCCATCGCGAGCCAGGTCTACAAGGGCACCTACCTGCCGCTGTACTCCTACGTTCCCGCTGGCCTGACCGGTGCCACCGAGGTCCTCAAGGACCTCTACGGCGACGGCAACGGCGGCCCGGATGTCGACAAGGCGAAGTCGACGCTCGCCGACGCCGGGATCACAGGGCCGGTCGTCCTCAACCTGCAGTACAACCCGGACCACTACGGTGCGAGCTCGGGCGATGAGTACGCGCTCATCAAGTCGCAGCTCGAGGCCTCCGGCCTGTTCACGGTGAACCTGCAGTCGACGGAGTGGGTCCAGTACTCCAAGGACCGTTCGGCCGACGTGTACCCGCTGTACCAGCTCGGCTGGTTCCCGGACTACTCGGACGCCGACAACTACCTGTCGCCGTTCTTCCAGACCGAGAACTTCCTGAAGAACCACTTCAGCGACCCGGCGATCGACACCCTGATCCAGGGCCAGGCCGTCGAGGGTGACGCTGCGAAGCGCACCCAGGACATCGAGGACATCCAGGCCAAGGTCGCAGCCCAGCTGTCGACTCTGCCGATGCTCCAGGGTGCCCAGGTCGCGGTCGCGGGCAAGGATGTCAAGGGTGTCTCCGACACGCTCGACGCCTCGTTCAAGTTCCGGTTCAACGTACTGAGCAAGTAGCGCACAGCAAGGCGGCTACGATCGAAGAGCCGTAACAGGGGGCGGTCCGCGAATCTGCGGGTCGCCCCCTTCGTGTCCGGCACCGTGCGTGAAGATTGGCAACCATGGCGATAATCGCAGTTCCGACGGATTCGGGGCCTCCACAGACCGACTCCCAGAAGGCCCGGTCGAAGGGCTCGGGGGGAAACCTCGGGCGCTACATCCTCGTGCGGCTCGTCCTCATCATTCCCACGGTGTTCATTCTCGTGACGATGGTGTTCGTTCTCATGAGGACGATCGGTGACCCGATCACGGCGGCGCTCGGCGGTCGGTTGAGCCCGGACCAGCTCGCGGAGCGCATCGAGGCCGCAGGCTACAACCGCCCCATCTGGGTCCAGTACTTCGAGTACCTCGGCCAGGTCGCGACGGGGAACTTCGGCTCGACCCTGAGCGACAATCGCCCGATCTCCGAGATCCTCACGACCTACGGCGGCGCGACGCTCGAGCTCGCGTTCTACGCCCTCATCGTCGCCTCCATCGTCGGCATCCCGCTCGGCATGCTCGCGGCCTACCTGCGCGACAAGTGGCCGGATGCCGTGCTCAGGGTGCTCGCGATCCTCTTCTACGCGACGCCCGTCTTCTTCGCGGGACTCCTGCTCAAGCTCGTCTTCTCGGTGTGGCTCAAGATCCTTCCCGTCAACGGCCGCGCGTCGGTCGGCACGGAGCTCAATCTGCAATTGCTCGACCATCCGACGAACATCTATCTCATCGATGCGTTCCGCACGGGTAACCCCTCCGACCTTCTGGACGTGCTGACCCACGCCCTTCTGCCGGGAATCGCGCTTGGGCTGCTCACGGCCGGCATCTTCCTGCGGCTCGTGCGCCTCAACGTCATCGGTACGCTCGGACAGGACTACATCGACGCGGCACGTTCACGCGGGGTGGGGGAGCTGCGGCTCGTGCGCAAGCACGCATACAAGCCGGCGCTCGTGCCCATCATCACGGTCATCGGGCTCCAGATCGCGCTCCTGCTCGGCGGTGCGGTGCTCACGGAGACGACCTTCGAATGGAAGGGGCTGGGGTTCATGCTCGTGCAGTACATCAATGCGCGGGACTTCGTCGCCGTGCAGGGCATCGTCGTGCTGCTCGCGGTCATCGTCGCGGTCACGAACTTCATCGTCGACGTCATCGCCGCGCTTATCGATCCGAGGGTGAGGTACTGACATGAGCACGCCTGTTGCAGTACGTCCCGGGTTCTGGTCGCGCCTTCCCCTCATCCGTGAGCTGAGGCAGAGCGTCGGCTGGCAGCGCGGCATGCTCGTGGCCGGGCTCGTCATCATCGTCGTGTTTCTCCTCACGGCGGCGTTCGCGCCCTTCCTCGCGCCGTACAGCTTCTCCCAACTGAGCGATTCGGACGGCTCGTTCGGTGCGCAGCTTCCCCCAGGCGGCGCGCACATCCTCGGCACGACGGTCGGCGGCTATGACGTCTTCTCGAGGGTCATCTGGGGATCCCAGACCGCGGTTTTCGTCATCGCGGTCGCGGTGGCCCTCTCGATCTTCGCGGGCGTGCTGCTCGGACTCGTCTCCGGCTACTTCGGCGGATGGCTCGACCGCGTCCTCGTGGTGGTGTGCGATGCGATCTACGCCTTCCCGTCGCTCCTGCTCGCGATCGTCATGTCGATCGTGATCTCCGGCGGCCGCTCGCAGCTCGTGAGCGGGGTCTTCGCGGCCGCGATCTCCATCACGGTCGTCTTCATCCCGCAGTACTTCCGCGTCATCCGGTCCGAGACCGTGCGCATCAAGGCAGAGGCCTTCGTCGAGTCGGCCAAGGTCATCGGCGCGAGCAACGCGCGTGTCATGTTCCGCCACGTCCTGCGCAACTCCACGAGGACGCTTCCGCTCATCCTCACGCTCAACGCCTCCGAGGCGATCCTCACCCTCGCGGGCCTCGGCTTCCTCGGGTTCGGCATCGAGCCGACGTCGGCGGCGGAATGGGGCTTCGACCTCAACAAGTCGATCTCGGATGTCGCCGCCGGCATCTGGTGGACGTCGGTCTTCCCCGGCACCGCGATCGTGCTCGTCGTGCTCGGCATCACGCTCGTCGGCGAGAGTCTCAACGACCTCGCCGACCCGCGGCTGAGAACCCGGCATCGAGCGCTCGCGGCCTCGCCCGCGGCTGCCGACGAAGTCGACGAGTTGGAGGAGGCGCTATGAGCAGCCTGGTGAAGGGCGAGGACGCCCTGCAGATCGACGATCTCGGCGTGACGTTCGCAACCGACGGAGGCGACGTCCGCGCTGTCGACGGCGTGAGCCTGTCCGTCCGGGCAGGCGAGGTGCTCGCGATCGTGGGCGAGAGCGGGAGCGGCAAGACGGTGACGGCGAAGACCATCCTCGGGCTCCTGCCGGAGACGGCCACGACATCCGGAATGGTGCTCATCGGCGGCGACAACGTCATCGAGATCTCGCATTCCCGGCTGCGTGAGATCCGGGGGACCGGCGCCGCGATGGTGTTCCAGGAGCCTTCTACGGCGCTCAATCCGGTCTACACGGTCGGCTGGCAGATCGCGGAGGGCCTCCGGGCGCACGGCAGGCTCAGCAGGTCCCAGGCGCGGGCGAAGGCGATCGACATCATGACGCGCGTCGGAATCCCGGATGCAGAGCACAGGGTCGACTACTACCCGCACCAGTTCTCCGGCGGGCAGAAGCAGCGCATCGTCATCGCGATGGCGCTCGTGCTCGACCCGGAGCTCATCGTCGCGGACGAGCCGACGACGGCGCTCGACGTGACGGTGCAGGCGGAGATCCTCGACCTGCTGCGCCGCTGCCGCGACGAGTTCAACACCGCGATCGTGCTCATCACCCACAACATGGGCGTCGTCGCCGACCTCGCCGACCGCGTCGCCGTCATGTACCAGGGTCGCCTGGTCGAGGAGGCCGACGCGGTCACGCTCTTCCACGACCCCAAGGACGACTACACCAAGCGCCTCCTCGCCGCCGTGCCGTTCATCGGCGCCGGCACGGCGCGCACCAGGGAGCGCGCCAAGGAGCGCCTCGCCGCGGGGGAGAGCGAACCTCTCGTCGTCGCAGGGGATCTCGTCATCGAGTACCCTGGGCGGCTCGGCCGCGGCGGCTTCCGCGCGGTCGACGGCGTGAGCTTCCAGATCGGCGCGCGCGAGGTTCTCGGCCTCGTGGGGGAATCGGGCTCAGGCAAGACGACGATCGGAAGGGCCATTGCAGGCCTCACGAAGGTCACTGGAGGGTCGCTCTCAGTGCTCGGGCAGGAGATGCGCGGCGTGCACGAGCGCGACTTCCGCCCCCTGCGCCACGACATCGGCTTCGTTTTCCAGGACCCTGCGACGAGCTTCAACCCACTCCTCACGATCGCAGAGTGCGTCGCGGAGCCGCTCGTCGTCCACGGCAAGGCAGGGAACGCCGCCGATGCGCGCCCGCGCGTCGACGAACTGCTCGAGGCCGTGCAGCTCCCGAAGGGGTACGGGGACCGGTTCCCCCACGAATTGAGCGGCGGGCAGCGCCAGCGCGCGAGCCTCGCCCGCGCGATCGCGCTCCAGCCGAGGCTTCTCATTGCGGATGAGCCCACGAGCGCGCTCGATGTCTCGGTGCAAGCGCGCGTGCTCGAACTCTTCGCGGAAATCCAGCGCGAGTTCGGGTTCGCGGCGCTCTTCATCAGCCATGACCTCGCGGTCGTCGACCTGCTCGCCGACCGGATCGCTGTGCTCTACAAGGGCAGGCTCGTGGAGGAGGGGACGGGCGAGGAGGTGCTCGTCGCCCCGAAGCATCCGTACACCCAGCGACTCCTTGCCTCATTGCCGGTGCCGGACCCTGTGCTCCAGGCCACGCGCCGCGCCGAGCTCCACCGACTGCGCGGAGTCGAGGCGACCGCGATGGAGGCTACAGGGACGGACGGTTGACGTTGGCGGTTCCGGTGGCAGGGCAGCCCGTGATCCGGGCCGACGATCTCTCGATCCACTACCGGTCGAGGGATGTCCGCTCCCGCCACCTCGCTGTCGCCGGTGTGAGCTTCGAGGTCGCAACGGGCGAGATCCTCGGCATCGTCGGTGAGTCGGGCTCCGGCAAGTCGACGCTCGCGGCGACGCTCGCCCTGCAGGCGGATCGCGGCGGCCAGGAGTCCGGCAATCCGGAGATCTGCGGGGGCTCCGTGCGACTGTTCGGCACCGAGCTCAGGGGCATCGGCGCCCGCACACGGGACCGCCTCATGCTCTCGGTCGGCTATCTGCCCCAGGACGGCGCGGAACGGCTGGATGCGCGGCTCACGGTCGCCGAGAACATCGCGGAGCCCATCTACTCGCGCGATCGCCGGTTCAGCTCGCGCGAGGCGGGCATCGCGGTGGCCACCCTGGTCGACGCGGTGCGACTCCCCCTCGGGCACATGACCCGCTTCCCTTACGAGCTCAGCAGCGGCCAGCGCCAGCGGGTGGCACTCGCCCGTTCTCTCATCCTTGAGCCTCGCCTGCTCATCGCGGACGAGCCGACCCGCGGGGTCGACGTGACGGTGCGCACGGGCGTGCTCGACGTCATCCGGGACCTGCAGCACGAGCATGATTTCTCGGCCGTGATCGTGAGCAGCGATCTCGCCGTCACGAACTACCTGGCGGAGCGTGTCGTCGTCATGTGCCACGGAACGGTCATCGGTCTTGGCCCCAGCAATGGGGTACTCGCGGACCCGATTCATCCCTACCTGAAGGCCCTCGCGGCGTCGCGATTCGATACAGTCGGTGCATGACATCGAGGGGGGTCTCGGTCCAGCACCGCGTCGTGCTGGCCTCCCCGCCTGAGGAACTGCCGCTGGAGCGGCGTCCGAGGCCGGGGCCCATCGCCGTGCTTCCGGAGCCCGACGACTTCTTCGTGACCGCGATCGAGGAGGCCGGCGGCACCGTCGCGCCGCTCTCCGACGAGACGCGCGGCGTCGTGTGGCTGTCCTACGCCCGTGCAGCGGAGTTCGCCGGAATCCTGGAGGCATACCCCGGCATCGACTGGGTGCAACTACCATGGGCCGGCGTGGATGCCTTCTCGGGCATACTGCGCGATCACGCCGGGCGTGATCGGCCGCTCTGGACGAGCGCGAAGGGGGCCTATGCCGAGCCGGTCGCCGAACACGTTCTCGCGCTGACTCTCGCTCTCTTGCGCGAACTTCCCACGCGGGTCGTCGCCCGCAGCTGGGGCTCCAAGGTCGGCCGGTCGCTCTTCGGGCTCGACGTGGTCGTCATCGGCGCGGGCGGCATCGCAATCGAGTTGCTGCGCCTTCTCGAGCCCTTCCGCACGCACGTCACGGTCGTGCGCCGAAGCGCAGAGCCACTATTCGGCGCCGCCCGTACGGTCACGGCCGACCGGCTCGCCGAGGTGCTTCCGGATGCCGATGTCGTCGTCGTGGCCGCCGCCATGACGGCGGGAACGGCGGGATTGCTGGGCGCGCCGGAGTTTGCGGCCATGAAGCCCACCGCGATCCTCGTCAACGTCGCCCGCGGCGGACTCGTCGACACGGATGCGCTCACCGAGGCGCTCGCATCCGGTGCCATCGCGGGTGCCGGACTCGACGTGACCGATCCTGAGCCCCTCCCCGACGGGCATCCGTTGTGGTCGGAACGCAGGGCGATCATCACCTCGCACAGTGCCGACACGCCAGAAATGACAACACCTCTGCTGGCCGAGAGGGTGAAGACTAACGTGCGAGCATTCCTGAGCCATGCGCCTTTTGAAGGCCTAGTTGACCCGGAGGCAGGCTATTGACTCTCTTGTGGGTAGGTTCGTACACCGAAAGCATGGGCGGGTTCTCGCGCGGCATCGCCGCCGTGCGCCTGACCGAGAAGGGCCTGCAGTTCCTCGGGCTCGCCGCGGTCGCCTCATCACCGTCGTATCTCATCCACGCGGCCGTCCCCGGCGTCGTGTACGCAGTCGATGAGGGACTCAATCGTGTCGAGGCGTTCCGCCGCAAAGGGAAGGCCGCGAATCTCGTCGCAATGGGTGGCCAGGCGACATCCGGCACGCTGCCGTGCCACGTGGCCGCGACGGCCGAGTGGCTCTATGTGAGCAACTACGGCACAGGGCAGGTGGATGTCTACCCGCTCGACGCCCAGGGCGCGATCGGTGAGCTGCGGCAGACGCTCGTGTCGAGTGGCAAGGGCCCGAAGCCCGAGCAGGACGGGCCGCATGCGCATTCCACTCTCGCGTTCGGCGACACCGCGATCACGGCGGACCTCGGCACCGACCGCGTCAACGTGTACCGCTGGCAGGAGGAGAAGCTCGAGCTCGAGTCCTCAGTCGAACTGCCGGCGGGAACCGGACCGCGCGACTTCGCGGTCTCGCCCGTGGCGGGCAAGATCTTCCTCGTCGGCGAGCTCGGCGCGTCCGTGTTCGTGCTCGGGGGAGGGCGAAACCTGCAGGTGCTCAAGGCGGGCAGCGCGGGGGCGGCCCCCGGCGACCATGCCGCGGGACTCGTCATCGATCCGACGGGGCGGTTCCTCTACACCGCCCTGCGCGGGTCGAACCGCATCGTCGCGATCGACGCGAACACGCTCGAGCCGATCGCCGACCTGCCGAGCGGCGGTGACACCCCGAGGGGACTGTGCATCGTGGGCAACCTGCTCTTCGTCGCCAACCAGAACTCGGGGACCCTGGCCGCGTTCCAGCTCGACCCGCAGACCGGCGTGCCGACCATGGTGGGGACGCCGCTGTTCATCGACTCGCCGACCTGCCTGCTCCCCGACTTCTCCTGAGGGAACTCCCGCGCGGCCATGACCCCCGTCTTTCTTTGCTAAAGTGACTAGCTGAATCGCCATTCCTCGATAGCTCAATTGGCAGAGCAGCCGGCTGTTAACCGGCAGGTTCTTGGTTCGAGTCCAAGTCGGGGAGCTCTACAGAGAATCATCCTTTGCCTCGTCCGAAGGATTTCAGAGAAGGTCATCACGAACCCTTGATTACGAAAAGGTAATCCTTTAGCATTGATGCTGAAAAGGTAATCAGGAGTTCTGAAATGCGAAGCACTCGGATCGTGAACCCCACCGTACTGGGCGATGTGTTGCGCGCTGCCCGACTGCAGCGTGGAGTCAGTCAGCGCGAACTCGCCGACCACCTCGGAGTGAGCCAGCGATACATCGTCGAGATCGAGCGAGGGAAGCCGACCAAGGCGATCGACCGCCTGTTCGAGTACATGCGGGAGACCGGCGTCTCGCTCTACGCCGAGGTGGGCGATGACTGAGCTTCGGGTCGAGCTCTATGAGCAGCATGTCGGCACGCTGATCGGGGAGCGGGACCGATTCGACTTCGAGGTCGCTCCGAGTGCCATCGACCAGTACAGTCTCGCAAGTCCGATTCTCTCCTTCGCGGTGCCCCTGACGAGCAGTCCACGTCCCGAACTTGTCGACAGAAGGCGTAACTTCTTCGAGGAGATATTGGCTGAAGGCGTGGCGAGACGGAGTCTTGCGGCGAACGCACGTCTTGACGAGAGCAACACCATGGGGCTCCTCCGTCGGTACGGCCGCGACGTGGCCGGCGCCGTGCAGGTCTGGGATCCGTCCGACCCGGTGGAGCCGCGGATACCGTCGTTCGAGCCGATTACCGCGGCGCGCGTGCGCGAGATCTTCGCGGAGGTGAGGACTGCGCCCATCGGAAACATCAGTGTGCGACGGATGTCCTCACTTGCCGGCGTGCAGGACAAGATCGTTCTCGCCCGGGTCGACGGGCAGTGGGCGGAGCCCCTCGACGGATATCCGTCGACGCACATCCTCAAGCCCGTCGTCCCACGGTACCCGACCCTCATCTTTGACGAGGAGTACGGCTCGCGCATCGCACGACACCTGGGCCTCGCTTCGTTCGACACCCACCTGGAGACTTTCGACGGAGTCACGGCGCTCGTCATCCAGCGATACGATCGCGTGGCCGGCCGGAGAATCCACCAGGAGGATTTCAACCAGATCCTCGGTCTACGCGGCGATGAGAAGTACGAAAAAGGCGGACGCCCGAGCTTGGCATCGATCGCTCAGGTGTTGCGGGAGAATATCGGCACGGAGGCCGTGGAAAGCCTCCTGCGGATGACCACGATGTCCGTTGCTGTCGGCAATCTCGACCTGCACGCCAAGAATGTCTCAGTCCTCCACCTACCGGATGAACAGGTCCGGCTGGCGCCCGCCTACGACGTCGTGCCGCAGATGCATCTCCCGCTGGATCCGGACTTCGCCTTTGCGATCAACGGCAGGTTCGCGCACTCCGACATCACGCACGAGGACCTCGTCGCGGAGGGGCAGTCCTGGGGCGTGCGGCGCGCCAGGATGATCGTGGACGACGCGATTCAGAAGGTTTCCGAATTCGTGGCCGACGAGCGGCCCGCCGCAGGCGCTCACCACGCTCTCGTCACCGACATCATCGGCTTCACCCGCAATCTCATGGACGGCCGCGGCGCCAGCGCAGACTCGGCTGCTGCCGCCCCACGTCCTCTGCGCGGGAGCGAGGGAGGTTGGGGTGGACCGATCCGACCGTAACCGCGTCGGAAGCAGCCGAGCAGCGGGCTGTTAACCGGCAGGTTCTTTTGTCCTGGTCAGTCCAACGGGGCCTGGTCGTGCATTGCGCTGGCAACGTTGTAAATCCCGGCGCCCTGACACGTGCCGGGAAAGTCGCGACGGAGTCCTGAACTATCGGCGAATGTCAGGGGGCTGATCACGTTCAGTTTCCATCCGCCATCGGGGCTTGCGGCTGACATGAACGCGCCATCGGCGAAGTCTTCGAGTGCCGATAGCGCGGTCGTGAGGCGCTTGGGATCATCGACTTGCTCCGCCGAGATGTATTCCGCCTCCCACGCGCAGAGATATGTGAACTGCGCGATGTTCGCTCCCGCGCCGGCCTGCATGACCCCGCTGTCTTCGCGTCCTGCATCAAGGCCCTTCGGGACTCCCTCCGGCCACGCCGCTCCTGCCGGCAAGGGATCCAACATGGCAATCGTGGCCTGGTATTCCGCATAGGCGCGACCCTCAGAAACGCGGTCGACGCCGTCCGGATGCACGGTCACAACGTTGAATGGCTCATCCGGGCCCGGCTCCGCGCTTCCAGGCGCGTGCATATCGCCAAGCAGGAGTGGAACCACGGTGGCCAGCACGACAGCAACGACGACGAGCGAAACCGTGCCAAGCACCCAAAGATGGCGCCCCCTTCGGGGTGCTCCTCCGACGGTCGTCGACCCCTCCATCTCCTGCGCGACGATCTCACCGGGACTGCCGAACCTGGCCAGAACCAATTCGGCGTCGACATCCGAGAGATTCGCGGGAATGGCGTCGGTGAGGTGGTCGAGAACTTCCCGCCGGAGAGCATCCCGGCGCGCCGTCGGGATGACGATCGCGGCCTCATCATATTGGGCCAGGTATTCGACGATGGCCGGGTGCGAAGCGTTCACGGGACGACTCCCTCGGCGACCTCTCGGTCGATTGTGCTCGACAGTGGAATTGGGTCGGGAAAGACCAGGGCATTGACGGCGTGAGCAAACCGGCCCCAAGCCATGTGACACAAGACTTAGTCCATCCTTACTCCTACGGGAGTACCCCGGGCCTCCGCCCGGCGGATGCCCGCCCGGCCACGCGCAACTACGATCGACTCATGCCATGGCCGGGTTCTCCAGATCGACACCGCGACGGCCATCCCGGCCCGCCGCGCTGGGTGGTGCTCTGGGTACCGGTCATCGTCTCCTTCGCGATCCAGATCGTGCCGCTCCTGCCGCACCGCTTCGGCCCGCCCTTCGGCCCCCTCGGTCCCTTCGTGCGACCGCGCGAACTGCTGTTCGCGCTCGTCATCATGGCGATCGGGCCGATCGCTCTCGCGTTCGCGCGGCGCTACCCAGGCCCGGTCGTCGCCGTGACGGCGGCTGCCGCAGCCACGGCGATGATCTTCGGCGGTCAGGACTGGCCGCCCTACGTCGCCCTTGGATTCGCGATCATCTCGGCGATCGTGCGCGATGCCCGCATCTGGGCGTGGATCTCGGTGGGCGTCGCCTGGCTCACGACGCTCGTCTGGGCGTTCGCGAGCGGAGTCGTCTGGCAGCCTTTTCGCATTGCGGCGGTGACCCTCGGCATCCTCCTCGTGTTCGGGCTGGGCGAAGGCCTGCGCACCCGCGGCGAGCAGGTCGCCGAGTTCCGCCGCATCGCGGCCGAGCGACGCTCGAACGAGATGCAGGCCGAGCGGGTGCGACTCGCGCGGGAGCTCCACGACGTTCTCGCCCACTCGCTCAGCCAGATCAACGTGCAGGCCGGCGTCGGCCTGCACCTCATGGAGAGCCAGCCGCAGAAGGCGGCAGAGGCTCTCGCGAGCATCAAGCTCACAAGCAAGACCGCGCTCGACGAGGTGCGCTCCGTCCTCGGCATCCTGCGTGCCGACGGCGGACCGGATGCCCCGCTCGTCCCTGAACCGGACCTCTCGAGGGTCGCCGGACTCGCGGCATCCGTCACGGACCAGGGGGTCGCCGTGACACTCGACGACGCGCTCACCGAACCGCCGCCCGCCGCCACGCAGCTCGCGATCTACCGCATCGTGCAGGAATCGCTCACGAATGTGCTGCGCCACGCGAAGGCCACCGCGGTCACCGTGTCCCTCGCCGAGGAGGCGGGCGAGTACGTCGTGCGGGTCGTTGACGACGGCACGGCAACGGCCGGCTCCGACGGCCAGGGCCGCGGCCTGCTCGGGATGCGGGAGCGGGCCGAGCTCCTCGGCGGTCGCTTCGAAGCCGGCCGGACGCCCGGCGGCGGCTTCCGCGTCGAGGCCAGGATTCCGATGAGGGAGACGACATGACCATTCGCGTCGCGATCGCCGACGATCAGCAGCTCATCCGCGCAGGGTTCCGGTCGCTCCTTGAGGCCGAACCGGACCTGGAGGTAGTCGGAGAGGCGGGAACGGGAGCCGAGGCCGTGGCGCTCGTGACGGAAACGCATCCGGATGTCGTGCTCATGGACATCCGGATGCCCGACGGTGACGGCCTGTGGGCGACCGAGCAGATCGTCGGGAACCCGTCACTCGCCGGCACGCGCATCGTCGTCGTCACGACGTTCGAGCTCGACGACTACGTCGGCCACGCCATCCGCGCGGGTGCGAGCGGCTTCCTCGTGAAGGACACCGAGCCGGTCGAGCTCATCCGCGCGGTGCGAGTCGTCGCGGCAGGCGACGCCCTGCTGTCGCCCGGGGTCACCCGCCGGTTGCTCGAGCGCATCGCGACCGGGCTCAAGGAACCACCGGATGCCGCGGCGCTGCAGGTGCTCACCGAGCGCGAACGCGAAGTGCTCGCCCTCGTCGGCCAGGGGCTCACGAACGACGAGATCGGGCGGCGCCTCTTCCTGAGCCCGCTCACCGCGAAGACGCACGTCTCCCGCATCATGTCGAAGCTCGCGGCGCGCGATCGTGTACAGCTCGTCGTCGTGGCGTACGAGACCGGGCTCGTGCGGGCAGGCTTCACGGAGTAGGCCGCGCCGGCACCCTGCGCCGAGCGCAGTACCCGAGGTGCCTCCGGTCGGCGGATTCGGTGGCGGCCGGCGATCGCGATGCTGGATCCGTGGGCTCAATCGGAGCCCGGACAGGAAGGTTCATCGTGCTGACATCACTCGCAGCGGCCGCACCCTCAGTGCTCGCCCACGGGCCGGGAATGGCTCACGGGTTCGGCGGATTCTGGTGGCTCGGATTCCTCATCCCGCTGTTCTGGATCCTTGTCTTCGTTCTCATCTTCGGCGTGTTCGGCCGCCGCTGGCGGCGCAGGGCATGGGAGAACGGTGGCATGCACCACGCGCCGGGCCGCAGCGCAGAGGCGACGCTCGCGGAGCGATTCGCCCAGGGCGACATCGACGAGAAGGACTACCGCGCGCGGCTCGAGGTGCTGCGCGCCAACAACCCGACGCCGTAGCGACCCGGCCGGCCTCCTGGGGGCACGCCACGAGTTCAGTGGCGACGCCCCCAGGAGGTAGCCTCGTTCTGGCCACCGAAACCGGGCGGCGGGAAGAGGTGGCGCCATGATCGACTGGCTCGAGGCGAACGCGTTCGTCGTCGCCCAGGCCGCCGTCGTCGCTGCAGCTGCGCTGCTCGTGATCGGTCTCGTCCTGCTCGTGCTGTGGCTCGTCACCCGGCGTCGGCTGCGTCGCCAGGCCGCCCTCCGGGTCCACGCCGAGCGTGACGCGATCGACCTCGAACTCGCCGTTCGCGAGCACCTCGGCCGCCTGCGGATCGTGCGGGAGCTCGGCGACCTCACCGTCCACTCTGTTTCGGCGATCGTCGCACAGGCCGACGGCGCGCGCTACGCCTCCGAATCCGACGTCGGCGCGACGACACGCGCCGCCGCCACGATCGGCGACACCGCCCGCAAGGCCCTCGCGGACATCCGGAGAATACTGACGGTCGTTCGCGAAGGCGAAGCGGATGCGACCCCCCAGCCCCGACTGCGCAGCGCCCGCGACCTCTTCAAGGTCATGCGCGACGCAGGCCTCTCGATCGAGTTCGAGGAATTCGGAACACCGTTCGAAGTGCAGCATGGCGCGGAGCTCGCCGTGTACCGCATCCTTCAGGAGTCGCTCTCGAACGCGCTCAAGTACGGGGGAGAAGGCACCCAGGTGAGGGTGTCGTTCACCTGGCGCGACGAGAGCCTGCAGGTGCTCGTCGACGACGACGGCGTGAGGGCGAGGGCGCGCCGCGAAGGCCTCGACCCCAACGAGCTTTCACGCGATCGGGCCACCGCGATCGAGGAGGACCTGAGCGCGCTCACCGGCGTCGTGACGGGCCCGGGGATGAGCGAGATGCGCGAGCGCGTCGAACTGTTCGGCGGGGTCTTCAACGCCTACCCCGTGCCCGGGGTCGGCTTCTCGGTCGCGGCGGTCTTCCCGTCCCTGCGCTACGACAACGGGATTCACGGCGTGAACCTGGACGCCCATCGTGGCGAGGAGTAAGGAGGACTCGACCGCGATTCGTGCAGGGCTCGCGGTCGGTCTCGCCGCTGCGGCGTACGGGGTCTCCTATGGCGCCCTCGCGGTGGCGGCCGGGCTCGACGTCTGGCAGACCTGCGTCATGAGCCTGCTCATGTTCACCGGCGGCTCACAGTTCGCCCTCGTCGGCGTCATCGCGACCGGGGGAGTGGCGGCGGGGCCGGCCGCGATCGCGAGCGCCGCGATCCTCGGCATCCGCAACGGCATCTACGGCGTGCGGATGTCCTCCATCATCGGCGGGCGCTGGTGGACGCGGATCGCGGCCGCCTGGGTCACGATCGACGAGACGACGGCGGTCTCGACGAACCAGCCCACGACGCGCAGCCAGCGCATCGGCTTCTGGACAACCGCCGCAGCGACCTTCCTCGGCTGGAACCTGACAACGCTCATCGGCGCCCTCATCGGCGACGCGCTCGGCGACCCGAGGCAGTGGGGGCTGGATGCTGCCGCCGCAGCCGCGTTCGTGGGTCTGCTGTGGCCGAGACTCCGCCAACTGCAGACGGTCGCCGTTGCGAGCGCTGCCGCCGTCGTGGCGATCGTGCTGACCCCTATGCTCCTGCCTGGCCTGCCGGTCCTCGTCGCGGGCGTCGTCGCGATACTCGTCGGCGGGTTCAACTGGTTCGCCAACGCCGAGCCCCCGCTCGTCCCGCTCGAGAGGGAGGGCGCGTGACTCTCTGGCTCGTCGTCATCATCGCCTCGCTCGCGTGCCTCGCGCTCAAGCTGGCTGGGTACCTCGTGCCGTCCTCCGTGCTCGACAAGCCGACGCCGTCGCGCATCGCGAACCTCCTGACGGTCGCGCTGCTCGCAGCGCTCGTCGCCGTGCAGACGCTCGGCCACGCCAGCGGGCTGCAGTTCGACGCGCGCGTCCCGGCCCTTGGCGTGGCGATCGCGCTCTTCGCCCTCAGGGTCCCGTTCGTCATCGTCGTGGTCGCGGCGGCGGCGACGGCCGCTCTCATACGGCTGAGCGGCTGGGGTTAGACCGCGCGGCTGGGGCGAGATCCCTCGGCTAGTAGCCCTCGAGGTGGTCCTCGCCCGGCAACCAGCTGAGGCTCGCCACCCCCCAGCCGTTCTTGCGGATCGCCTTCTGGGCGGCGCGGGCGTTCCCGTGGTCGAGGCGATCGGCGTAGAGGATGCCGTTCAGGTGGTCGTACTCATGCTGCAGGATGCGCGCGAGCCAGCCTTCGGCGCGCAGCTCGAACGGCGCACCATCGAGGTCCACGGCGGTGAGGATCGCCCGCTCCGACCTGCGGAGCGCGAAGCGCTCACCCGGGATCGAGAGGCAGCCCTCGGACTCGGCCTCGTCATCCGGTTCACCGATCGGCGTCGGGGTGATCCACAGCTCGGGGTTGATGGCCGTGCCGCTGTGCCGGATGCCGTCCTCCGTCCAGTCGAAGACGAAGAGTCGGAGGGGTACGCCCACCTGGGGCGCGGCGAGTCCGACGCCCGGCGCAGCCTTCATGGTCTCGACCATGTCCGCGACGAGACGACGGAGCTCCGCGTCGAAATGAACGACGGGTTCGGCGGGTGCATGCAGCACGGGGTCACCGGTGATCCGGATGGGGAGAACGGCCATTCGCCAAGAATATCGGGCGGCCAACCGGTAAAGTCGTGGGGTGCCACCAGAGTTGAGTGACTTCACGGACCAGTTCGTGACCCTCACCCCGAACCAGTGGCTCGGCATTCCCGTCGCCCTTCTCGGCGCCGTCTTCCTCGCACTCGGCGCGCAGTTCCAGCACCGGGGGGTCGGGCGGGTCGAGGCCGACACCGGCGAGATCGACACGAGTCCGGGGCTGAGCCTCAAGCAGGTCCTGCTGCTGCTCGCCCGGCCGTCCTGGGTGCTCGGGAGCCTCATGCTCGGGCTCGCGGTCCTGCTGCAGCTCACGAGCCTTTACCTCGCACCCATCATCGTGGTGCAGCCGCTCGGGGCGATCGCCCTCGTCATCACCGCCGTCGTCAACGCGCGGATCTCGAAGGTCAAGCTCGACCTGAAGTCGATCAGGGCCATCGCGTTCTGTGTGGCAGGGGTCGGCCTCTTCGTCACTGTGGCCGCGTTCACGGCGAAGTCGAGCCCCGTCAACGAGGCGCAGCTCGGCGTCATCCTCGCGCTTCTCGGGATCATCACGATGGGCTTTTCGCTCGCGTTCGCGTTCCTGCGCGACAGGTTCAAGGCCATCGTCTTCATTCTCGGCGCCGGCGTGCTCTACGGCTTCGTCGCGACCCTCGCCAAGGTCGTCATCGACCGGGCCAAGACGGGCGACTTCGAGTGGCTCACCGTGACGTGCATCATCGCCCTGCTCGCGGCCGCGGCCCTCGGCGGCTACTTCGTGCAGAACGCCTACGCTTCGGGGCCCCCCGACCTCGTGATCGCCGGGCTCACGGTCGTCGACCCCCTCGTCGCGGTGACGATCGGGATCGTCGTTCTGCAGGAGGCATCCGGAGCTCCGTGGTATGCGGCGGTCGCCTACATCGCCGCCGGCGCCCTCGCCGTCTACGGCGTTTTCCAGCTCGCGAAACATCACCCTCAGGCACGGCGGTAGGCTGGGTTCACGCCACCAGCACGAGGGATTATCCACATCTTGCCTGACGCCCCACTCGATTCGGCCCGCCCAGCGGAGGGTCCATTGCGCATCCTTCTGGGCGCGGATACCTTCGCACCCGACGTCAACGGCGCCGCGAGTTTCACCTCCCGGCTCGCCGCAGGACTCGTCGAGCGCGGGCATGAGGTGCACGTCGAAGCACCCGCCTTCAGCCGGAAGCACGGCCGCTTCATCGAGGAGCACGAAGGCGCGAACCTCATCGTGCACCGCGTCTACTCGTGGCGGTGGTTCCCGCATGACTGGCTGCGGTTCGTGCTCCCGTGGCGCAGCCAGGCGCACGCGGCGCGCATCCTCGACGCAGTGAAGCCGGATGTCGTGCACATCCAGTCGCACATCGTGATCGGTCGCGGGCTGGCTCGCCAGGCGAGGATCCGAGGCATCAGGGTCCTTGCGACGAACCACTTCATGCCGGAGAACCTCATCCAGCACACGCTCCTTCCGAAGTTTCTGCGGAAGACCGCCATCCGGATCGCCTGGAACGACGCGGCGAAGACCTATCACCTGTGCGAGGCGATCACGACGCCGACGAGGAAGGGCGCTGAGTTTCTCGAGGCCGCGACGGACCTCAGGGGGGTGCATGCGATCTCGTGCGGGATCAACTCGAGCGAGTACACGCCGGACTTCTCCGACAAGAGGGAGAACCGGATTCTCTTCGTCGGACGGGTCACGGGCGAGAAGCACATCGACGTGCTCATCAAGGCTGTCGCGCGTCTCGATCCCGCACTCGACGTGAAGCTCGACATCGTGGGCGGCGGCGATCTGCTCAACCAACTCAAGCGGCTCGCGAATGATGTGGGGATCTCCGACCGGACGACCTTCACGGGTTATGTCTCGGAGGAGGAGCTCAAGGCGGCGTACACCGGGGCGACCGTCTTCGCGATCCCGTCGATCGCCGAGTTGCAGAGCATCGCGACAATGGAGGCGATGTCGTCCGGGCTGCCCGTGGTCGCGGCGAACGCCATGGCCCTTCCGCACCTCGTGCACGATGGTGACAACGGCTACCTGTTCGAGCCGGAGAACGTCGACGATCTCGCCGACAAGCTCACGCGGGTGCTCACCGCGCCGCAGCACGAGCTCACCCGGATGAAGAAGAACAGCCTGAAGTTCATCGCGCCACACGACATCGAGCGCACGCTCACGACGTTCGAGAGACTGTATCGTGGGGAGGCGGTGACCGATCCGGTCACCGAGGTGACCCTCGACGAGCAGGCGTCCTGACGCTCGGCGGAGGCGCGGGGCGGTAGCTCAGCTGGTTAGAGCAGCGGACTCATAATCCGTCGGTCACGGGTTCAAGTCCCGTCCGCCCTACAGCCCAACCGTGTGCTCTTAGTCCTTCGGTCGACTGGCGTTGTTCGGCAGTTGGCTGAGGGTCGGCGGAGCGGATTTCGCGAAATCCAACGTCGCTCGCTACCTCACGCCGAGGCCGAGCCAGTCGCGCAGACCGCCCGCTATGCCGCCCGCCCTCCGGAGTTCGCGGTTCGCCCCGATCAAGACGGCTATCTGCCAAGCTATCGTGACCACTGCTCCGGTCCCGATGATGACGCGACCCAGCATTACTGCGAGTGGGCCGCCGAAAAACAGGATCAGTACTCCGACGCCGAGTATCAGCCCACCGACGAGTCCAGCGACGGCGGAGCGGATGACGAAGATTCCTAAGGCTCGCACCGCATGCAGGGTTTTCTCGGCAACCGAGAGTTCTGAAAGTGAAGGATCGTCCATCCTGCGATCTTAGATGCGCTGCACGTGCGAAGCGATCATCCGTACCGGCCCATTATCGCCATCCAATAGAGTTCGCACATGACCGCTGTCGCCGCCATCGCCGCCACCGTCCTCCTCGGCCTTCTCGCCGTGTTCCAGATCGCGCTCGCGGCGGGCGCACCGCTCGGGCGTTTCGCCTGGGGAGGGCAGTCGACAGTGCTACCCACTCGGCTCAGGATCGGAAGCGTCGTGTCGGTCGTGATCTACGCGCTCATCGCCGCCGTCCTTCTCGAGCGCGCCGACGTCATCCACCTGTTCGGGGCTGCCGGATTCGTGCAGGTCGCCGCCTGGGTGGTCTTCGCCTACTTCGCTCTCGGCATCCTTATGAACGCCATCTCGCGCAGTAAGCCCGAGCGTTACACCATGACGCCGATCACAATCGTGCTTGCTGGGCTCAGCCTGCTCGTCGCGCTCGGCTGATTCCGGGGATCCGGATGTCCGGCATCGTCACCGGGTCCAGCGCGCTGAGAGCGGTGCGCCGGGCGCCTGGAGCACGAGGAAGGTCTCAGTGCAGAACGCCATGACGGCGTCGATGCCGGTGTAGTCGATCGCAGGGATCGGGGGAGCGGCAGGATCGACCGGGATGCTCGGGTCAGGAACGTTTGACCAGTTCGCGAGATCGATCGAGTCGAGATCCTCTCCCTCGCTCCAGTCGCCGGTAGCCGTGTAACCGGACCGCGTGTTGAGGGGGACCCGTGTGTCGCCCGCCACGATCGTGCCTGTCGTCGTGAGGTCGATGTCCGTCGAGACGAGACCGCTGGCGGTGAACTGGATCGTGCCGGCGCCGTCCATCGCGAAGTCGGCGATAGGGAGCCCGAGGCCGAGCACGTACTCCTCGGCCTGGAACCCGTAGTCGGCCACGTCGAGGTTCCAGGTCCCTACAAGGCAGGGGTCCTGTTGCGACGAGGGCACGTCGTCGGCAGGTTCGGGAACCGGCACTGGCTCTGGAGCGCATCCGGCGAGGGATGCCGCGGCCAGGATAGCGACGACGACGGCGGGTGCGAAGGTGCGGGCTGCAGCGGTCATGGTGCCCTCCTTGAGGAATGGTGGACCTACATTGTCACGACGTATATCCCGGTGTCGAGGGTTGACGACGTGTGATCCCGGTCGACGGGACAGCAACGACCGGATAACGGGAATGTCACGGATTTCGTCGTGTCTTGTGCGCCAGCCATGAGGATCACTACCTTTCGTCCATGGGGAAGGTGAGCAGGATTTTGGCGCTCGAAGAATGACGGCTGTCAACCTGTGAACGCGTGGCGCACGTCGCTACAACGTAGCTACACAACTAGGAGGACAGCATGACGAACATGAAAAGTTTGGGAAGGGTTCTCGCTGTTGGCGCGGTGCTCGCCCTCTCGTTGGGGCTTGTGGCGTGTGACCCGGCCGGTGGCCCGACACCCACGGAAACCCCGGCGGAAACTCCGGGAGCCGACCCGACGCCGACCGTTGAACCGACTCCCACCGAGACGCCAGACCTCCGCGACCTCATCTCCACCGTCGTCATCGATGGCGACAGCGTCTATGTGACCGTTTCTGAAGGCGGCGTCTACGTTGACATTCCCTTCACGACGGATCCGGAGACCGCCGTCGCCCAACTGAGCGATGCGCTTCGACTCCCCGAGGTGCGTTCAACCATCCCGGCCAGCCAGTGCTTCCACGAACGACCGAAGGCCACCTGGGGAGGGATCTCCTTCATCTGGGGCACCGACTGGCAGCGTCCGCCCGGAGCGCAGTTCCTCGCCGCCGCGGACGCGAGCGCCACGACAAGCGGCATTCCGGTGACCGTCCTCGGCGGACAGTGGATTGGCACGCCCGCGGCCGACGTGCTCACCGGAGCCCCGGGCGCCTACACGACCGACTACGGCGCCTGGAAGACGGTGCACTACGACGTGGCCCACGGAGACCCGGTCGCGTCCCCTGAGGAGTACTGGGGAGCCATCGCCGTTCTCGAGGGCGGCGTCCTCACTGGCTTCAGTTCCCCGATCAATTACTTCTTCGACTGCTGACGGGGCGTCACGGGGTCAGCACATCGCAGTAGCGGTGTGCTGCTTCGGCGAGCCGCAGGTCGCTCGTCACGAGCGGGATCCCGAGGGCTTCGGCAAGTGCGACATAGCTCGCGTCATAAGTCGAGAAGTTGTGGCGCAGTGACCAGATCCGGTGCCTCAACAGGTCGATGCCGTGGCGCTCAATGTCGAGTAGTGCGAAGTAGTCGAGTCTCTCGGTGGCGTCACTCGACGGTATGCGTTTCTGCTCCACGTGACGGCGGAGTGCGGCCAGAAACTCGAAGTCGATGAGGTGGGGCGCATGCCAGGAACGTCGCGACAAGACGGCATCGAGCTCGGAGCCGACATCCGCGACCATATGGTCGAACAGTGCGGAGCAGTCGACAACGACCGCGCCGCTCAATGCGACTCCCGATCACGTCGGATGCCCTCAACGATTTCCTCTCGGGAGATGTCGAATGTCTTCATGCGGGCTGCCGCGATGATCTCCGCGTTGCTGCGATATCGCACGAGCCTCGTGAGTTCCTGCGCGACGTAGTCGGACAGCGACATCCGTTCCTGCGCCGCACGCTCCTTGAGGCGCGCATGCACCTCATCCGGGAGATTCCGTACCTGCAACATCTTCGCCATGATGCCACGGTACATGCGCAACGCATGTGTCAACAAGACAAACTGTGGATAACTGCCGTGTCGGCGGCCCTGTGCACGACGCTCTAGCCTGAAGTGGTGACGACTCCCGCCGCGAAACCGCGGCTCTCCCGCGAGACCATCGTGCTCGGGGTCATCGCGTTCTTCGTCATGGTGGGCTTCGGCGTCGTCATCCCCGTGCTGCCGGTCTTCGTGCGTGACTTCGGCGTCGGCTACACGGAGGTCGGCGCAGTCGTCTCCGCCTTCGCGCTCGTTCGGCTCGTCTCGAGCCCCTTCGTCGGCAAGCTCATCGACTGGGGAGGCGAGCGCACGATCCTCGCGATCGGCATTGCGATCGTCGCCGTCTCGAGCGCCATGGTCGGCTTCGCCCAGAGCTACCTCGAGGTGCTCCTGCTGCGCGGCGCGGGCGGTGTCGGCTCGGCGATGTTCTCGATCTCGGCCATGTCCCTCCTGCTCGGGACGACGGCACCGTCGATGCGGGGGCGGGCGGTCGGCTTCTACCAGGGCGGCTTCCTCATCGGCGGCATGGCCGGGCCGGCGATCGGCGGGCTCCTCGCCGTCATCTCGCTCCGCGCCCCGTTCTTCTTCTATGCGGGAACCCTCGTGATCGCCGGCGCCGTCGGCCTCATCTACCT
This sequence comes from Terrimesophilobacter sp., assembly GCA_036833635.1. Taxonomy (GTDB): domain Bacteria; phylum Actinomycetota; class Actinomycetes; order Actinomycetales; family Microbacteriaceae; genus Terrimesophilobacter. The sequence goes on along the minus strand of DAITPJ010000010.1, from coordinate 3,579 downwards.
CAAGCCCGTCTCGCGGGCGGCGAAGACCGCCAGCCCGACGGATGCCCCGGCGATTCCCCTGCGCGTCGTGCTCAGGGACCGCCGGTTCCGCGCAGCATGCCTCGCGAACTTCGCGACCGGCTGGGCGAGCTTCGGTGTCCGCAGCGCGCTCGTGCCCATCCTCGTCGTCGAACTCCTGCACAAGGAGGAACTCTGGACCGGCATCGCTTTCGCGATCGCCGCCGTCGCACAGACGCTCGCTCTCGGCCCGGCAGGAAAGTTCGTCGACACGGTCGGACGCAAGCCGGCCATCATCGCGTCCTACGCCGTCGGCGCCGTCGTCATGCTCGCGATCCCCTTCGCCGGTGACATCTGGGTGCTCATCGCGCTCCTGTGCGTCTTCGGGGTCGCCGCCGCGTTCATGGGAACGGCACCGGCGGCATCCGTTGGGGACGCTGCCGGGGCGAAGAGCGGGCAGCCGGTCGCGATCTTCTCCGCCTTCTCAGACCTCGGCGCCATCATCGGCCCACTGGCCGCCGGCGCCCTCCTCGACGCCGTGTCGTACCCGGCCGCGTTCGGCTCGGCCGTGCTGCTCCTCGCGATAGCGTCGATCTACGCCCTTCGGATGCCGCGGCAGGTCGCCGCAGAGAGAGAATAGGCCCATGCCGATGATCCGGATTCCGGGGGCCGAGCTTGCCGCCTACCGTGCAGACCCGCCGCACGCCAGGGTGCCGATGCGAGGTGCTGTCATCGTTATTCACGAGATCTGGGGGCTCGTGGACCACATCAAGGATGTCGCGGACCGGATCGCAGCCGAGGGATATCTCGTCGTCGCCCCCGACATCCTGAGCGACGCCGGTGTCACGCCCTCGGTCGGCCAGGAGCTCCACGACCTCGCCATGAACCCGGATGCGGCGACCCGCACGGCGGCGCAGCCGCTCATGCGCGAGAAGCTCGCCGCCTCGCGGGAACCGGCATACGGGGCCTGGGCGATCGGGAAGCTCAGGAGCGTCGTCGACTATCTCGAGTCCCAACCCGGCGTGGACGGCAGGATCGCCGTCGTCGGCTTCTGCTTCGGCGGAAGCTACAGTTTCGCCCTCGCGGCCGCCGAACCGCGCATCAGGGCGGCTGTGCCGTTCTACGGTTCCCCGCCGGAGAGCACAGAGGTCGACGGGTTGGCCTGCCCTGTCCTCGCGTTCTACGGCGACCAGGACGAGCGGCTCATGGCGAGCCTGCCCGAGGTCTCGGCGGCGATGGCGGCGGCCGGCCGAGCCTTCGAGTCGAAGGTCTACGAGGGCGCCCGGCACGCCTTCTTCAACGACACGAACCCCATGACCTACGACGCGGATGCCGCTTCCGACGCATGGTCCCGGATGCTCAGCTTCCTCGATGAGTGGCTCGCCGGGCCTCCGGCGGTCTGACTCGACTAGCGTCGGATGCAGTTGCCGGAGGAGACCGTCACCGAGAACGAGGCAGCCTGCTCGGCGACGGGCTGGAGTTCGGCCATCGTGAGCGCATAGCCGACGCCTGCCGTGTCGGCGGACTTCGCGAAGACCACGCCCGCCACGAGCCCGTCGACGCTCAGGAGAGGCCCGCCGGAATTGCCCTCCTGCACGTCGGCGGCAAGCTGGTAGACCTCGAGAGTGCTCGAGCTCGAACCGTAGATGTCGTTGACCCTCACGGTCGTGACCCGGTCGACGCGCGCCGACCCGGACTGGAATGGCCCGCCGAGCGGGTAGCCGTCGAAGACCGCCGCGCTTCCCTCCGGCAGGGTCGGGGTGAGCGGGATCGGGGGAGCGCCGATCCCCGCGACCGCGATGACGGCGAGGTCGTTGTCCGGGTCGAAGTACACGATGCGCCCCGGTGCCGCTCCGACGCCCGGAACCTCAACGACGGGCTCGCTCACGCCGGCAACGACGTGGGCGTTCGTGACAACTCGGTCCTGGGCGACGACGAAACCGCTACCGGACTGGTTCTGCCCGCACTGGTAGGCGCTTCCGGTGACCTTGACGACCGAGCGCGCCGCCGCCGCGAGCGAGGACGTGCCCGTGTCGACATCCGGAGCGGGAGCCGGGGCGGCCTCGGGCGCGCCGCCCGCCGCAGAGACGATGCGCGGGATGCCCTGCTGCACGACGATCGACCGCAACTGGGCGAGACCGGTCTTGACCGGGCCGGGTGTGAAGGCGTCGATCGTGCGCAGCACGGTCGAGCCTGCGATCGCCTGGGTGAGCGCCGGAACACCGAACGAGCCGACGCTGAACGCAACGACCGAGGCGATGAGAGCGGCGACGATCGAGTTCATGAGCGCACCGCCGACTCGGTCGACCGTGCTGAGCTTCGACTTCTCGACGCGTCGGCCGAGCACCCGTCCGATCCACGAGCCGAGCGCTTGCCCGCCGGCGATGAGCGCGATGACCGAGACGATCACGAGCAGGAGCCGCCAGATCGGCAGCGAGACCCATGAGCCGATGAGCGGTACGGCAAAGAAGGCCGCGATGCCGCCCAACACGATGCCGGCGAGCCCGAACGCGCTCCGCACGAACCCGACCACCCAGCCGTAGCTGAAGTAGGCGAGGATGAGCAGGATCAGGAGCGCGTCGAGGATACCCGAGAGCGACATCCGCGCTCCTTCCTGAGATCGCCGTCAGCGTTCATTCTCCCAGAGGGTACGTTCACCGGCTTGCGCAAAACTGAGCATAGGGACATTCCGACGATCACTCTTAACGACGGCACCGCGATTCCCGCGCCGGACCCCGCCGATCTGCCCATATCCGGCCATGTTCGGCGCGGTGCGGTATAGCGTCGGACCAGCAGCACATCAACCTTGGGAGCATCATGCGAGCACTCGTCTTTGAAGGGCCCGGCAAGAAGGCATGGCGTGAGGTGTCGGACCCGGTCATCGTCGCGCCGACCGACGTCATCGTCAAGATCGTCACGACCACGATCTGCGGAACCGACCTGCACATCCTCAAGGGAGACGTCCCTGCCGTGACGCCTGGTCGCATCCTTGGCCATGAGGGTGTCGGCGTCATCACCGAGATCGGCTCGGCAGTCACGGCCCTGAGCGTCGGCGACACCGTGATCCTCTCCTGCATCTCGGCCTGCGGGCGCTGCGACTTCTGCAGGCAGGGCGTCTTCTCGCACTGCCTCGGCGAGGAGGGCGCGTCCGGGATCGGCTGGATCTTCGGGCACCTCATCGATGGCACGCAGGCTGAGTTCGTCAGGGTGCCCTACGCGGAGACGTCGGTCTACCGCCTTCCCGATCATGTGACGCCTCAGGAGGGCGCGATGCTCAGCGACATCCTGCCGACGGGCCACGAGATCGGAATCCAGAAAGGGCGCGTGAAGGCCGGTGACGTCGTCGCGATCGTGGGGGCGGGCCCGGTGGGCCTCGCCGCGATCGCCACGGCAGGACTCTACGGACCCTCCCGCGTCATCTCGATCGACCTTGACGCCAACCGCATCGAACAGGCCAAGCGATTCGGCGCGACCGACGGCGTGCTCTCGAGCGCGGCGGACTGGAAGGAGCAAGTGCTCGCCATGACCGACGGGCGCGGCGTCGATGTCGCCATCGAGGCTGTCGGCATCCCCGAGACATTC
>DAITPJ010000009.1:28923-33738 GCA_036833635.1 Terrimesophilobacter sp. | reverse complement strand
GAGAGGCGAAAGAACGCCTACACCGATTCCGGCGATTCACCTATCATCGACCGTTCCATGACCGAGCGCCGCGCACTCACGATCCTGTTCGCCGACGTATCCGGCAGCACCAAACTGTTCGAAGCGCGCGGCGATGAAGCGGCCATCGTCGAAGTGCGGGTCGAGCGGGTCGCGGGCGATATGGGCGACGGATGCCGGCAGCCGCTCCGCGGTCACGTCGTGTGCCGCGACGAGTGCGTCGATCGCCATCGATCCGAAGATGCGCTGGTCGACGAAGTTGAGTCGTAGCGGCCCGTGCTCCGGATGCTCGAGGTCGATCCGCACGCGCGTGAGCGCGTCATCCGTGCCCGACGCCCGCAGCAGGACCTGCCCGCTCATGCCCAGGTGCACCACGAGCGCCTCCCCAGTCGCGCGCGTGAACGAATTTGAAGGAGAATCGACCGCCGATGACCAAAACATGCCGTTTGTGGCCGATTCCAGGCGATTCTCCTTCAAATTCGTTCGCGGGGCGGGGGTCGACGGGACGAGGGGGAGCCAGAGGTACTTGCCACGGCGGGAAGGGGACGCGAGCACGGCGCCGGTGAGGCGCTCGATGAAGTCCTCAGCGGGGCCGGGATGCCGACGCAGGGATCGCTCGTCGAGCACTTCGACGTGGGTCACGGTCGCGCCCGACACGAACGGGGCGAGACCCGCGCGCACCACCTCGACCTCTGGCAGTTCTGGCACGGTCAGTCGCCCGCGGTCGCCGTACCCGCGAGGTCGCCGCTCACGTCGTCGCCGGCCAGATCGACTCCAGGCAGATCGACTCCAGGCGGAACGCGCGCCGCTGCCGCGCCGTCGAGCACGCCGGCATCCTTCTGCAGGATCGTCCAGGCCGCCAGCGCGGCTGCCATCTCGGCGTGCTTCTTGCTCGTTCCCGAGCCCGAGGCGATCTCCTCGCCCGCGACCAGCACGACGGCGCGGAACCGCTTCGAGTGATCCGGCCCGCTGTCGCTGAGTTCATACAGGGGCAGGCCGAGCCCGCGTCCCGCTGCGAGCTCCTGCAGGCTCGTCTTCGGGTCCATCGCAGCACCGAAGCGATCCGGGTTGTCCATAAGGGGTCGGATGAGGCGCAGCACGAGCGCGGTCGCCGCATCAGGGCCCAGATCGAGATAGGCGGCGCCGATGACCGCCTCGACGGTGTCCGCGAGGATCGACGACTTGGTGCGGCCCCCGGTCTGCTCCTCGCCCTTGCCGAGCCGGATGAACTCACCGAGCCCGATCCGGCGCGCGACCTCGGCGAGCGCGACGCTGCTCACGAGGCTCGCCCGCCGCTTGGCCAGCTCGCCCTCGTCGAGATCCGGGTTCTCGTCGTACAGCATGACGGTCACGGCCTGCCCGAGAATCGAGTCGCCGAGGAACTCGAGACGCTCGTTGTGGGCGAGGCCGCCGTTCTCGTACGCGAACGACCGGTGGGTCAGTGCCAGCTCGAGGAGTTCGTCGCCGATGAGCACCTCGAGCCGGACAGCAAGCTCGTGAGGGTCGGCGGCCGACCCGTCATTGCCCCCCGCGCGGCGTGTCATTCGCGGGGGCGCATCACTCTGTCGAGCCGCAGTCGGCTCAGACGTCGGCGACCTTGCGGCCCTTGTACTCGAGGTACAGGGGCGTGCCGGCCGAGTCCTCGACGACCTTCGCGCGATGCGGAAGGCTGTAGACGACCTTCCCGCCCTCGATCGTCTTGACGAGGGTCGGCGGAGTCGCCTTCCACTGGGCGCGGCGCGCACGGGTGCTGGCGCGGGACATCTTCCGCTTGGGAACAGCCATCGTTATCTCTTCTCTTTCTCGGCGTCGGTCTCGGCGCCGATCACGTCTTCTTCTGCGAACTCCGCAAGCCCGCTGAGCGCTGCCCACCGTGGATCGACGGGCGTCTCATGCTCATGCCCTGGATGATCCAGCAGTCGCACCCCGCACTGCGGGCACAACCCGGTGCATTCCACCTGGCAGACGGGTTGGAACGGCAGTGACAGCACCACCGCGTCCCTGACCACGGGTTCGAGATCCACCTGGGTCTCGTGTACGACGTAGTCGAATGCGTCGTCACGAGAATACGCGAAAACCTCCCGGATTTCGACCTCGACCGCCTGCTCGACGTCGATGAGGCAGCGCACACACTCCCCGCGAGCGACGGTCGCCACCTCGGCCGAGACGAGTATGCCGTCGTGAAGGGACTCGAGTCGCACGTCGAGGGTCACGGGTTCGCCCTCGCGCACCCCGATGACGGCGTTGCCCCACCCTGGAGGAGCCACCGTGTCGATGACCCGCTCGCGCATCTCGCCCGGCCGGTGGATGAGGTCCACGACATCCAGGACGAAGGGGGTCTTCTTGAGGCGGGTCACCGCACAAGCCTAGACTGCGCGGCTGCGACCTCGCAGTGTACAGCCGCGCACAGGATGCGGCAGCCTTAGCCGCGTTCGACGGCCGTGAACGCTTCGTCGTAGATCGCCAGGGCCCGTGCCACCTCATCCGGTGTCACCACGCATGGTGGCACGACGTGGATGCGGTTCTCCGAGGCGAAGGGCAGCAACCCCCGCGTCATGAGCTCGGTCTTGAGCGCGCCGATCACGGCGGCGTTGACGGGCTCGCGCGTGCTGCGGTCCGCGACGAGGTCGAGTGCCCAGAAAACCCCGAGCCCTCGTACTTCGCCGATCATCGGATGCTTCGCCTGCAGCTCCGCAAGTCCGGGCGCGAGGTGGTCGCGGCCGATCATCGCGGCGTTCTCGACAATGGCCTCGTCTTCCATGGCGTCGAGCGTGGCGACGATCGAGGCCATCGCGAGCGGGTGGCCAGAGTAGGTGAGCCCACCGGGGAAGACCTCGTCGACGAAGGCATTCGCGATCGACTCGGAGAGGACGACCCCGCCCGCCGGCACGTAGCCGGAGTTCACGCCCTTGGCGAAGGTGATGAGGTCGGGCACGACGCTGTTCGCGCCGTCGCCGTAGTCGGCCTGGAAGGCGAACCACTCCCCCGTTCGGCCGAACCCGGCCATGACCTCATCGAGGATGAGCATCGCGCCGTACTTGTCGGCGAGGGCGCGAAGACCAGCGAGATAGCCGGGCGGCGGAACAAGGATGCCGGCGGTCCCCGGAACGCTCTCGACGAGGATCGCCGCGATCGATTTGGGGCCCTCAGCCTGCATGATGCGTTCGAGACTGTGAAGCGCGCGCTCGCACTCCTCCTCCGGCGTCGTCGCCCAGAACTCGCTGCGGTAGAGGAATGGCCCGAAGAAGTGCACGTGCCCGCGTGCGTACTCGTTCGGCACGCGGCGCCAGTCGCCGGTCGCGCCGATCGCGGCGCCCGTGTTGCCGTGGTACGACCGGTACTGGGAGAGGATCTTGTCGCGCCCCGTCACGAGCCGCGCCATCCGCATGGCGTTCTCGTTCGCATCCGCACCGCCGTTCGTGAAGAACACCCGGTTGAACGACGGCCCAGCCTTGGCGAGGATCCGCTTGGCGGCCTCCCCGCGCGGGAGGCTCGCGTGCGAGGGCGCGATCATCGTGAGCACGTCGGCCTGCGCCTTGATCGCGGCGATGACCTTCGGATGCTGGTGCCCGATGTTCATGTTGACGAGCTGGCTCGAGAAGTCGAGATACTCCTTGCCGTCGTAGTCCCACATCGTGCTGCCCAGCGCACCCGCCGGTACGAACGGCTTGAGCGCCCCCTGCGCTGACCAGGAGTGGAACACGTGCGCCCGGTCGAGGTCGTACGAGAGTTTGCCCTCGGCGCTGTCGACGTCGTGGTGTGCGGCCATTCTTCTCAGTTCTCTTTCTTCGCGATGATGTGGTCACGCAGTGCCGGGATCACAGTCTCACCGTAGACCCGAAGCGTCTCTTCCTTGTTGTCGTGCTGGAGGTATCCCGCGAACTGGTCGACGCCCATGTTCTTGAACTCCTTGAGCTTGGCGATGTGGGCATCTGCGCTGCCGAGCACGCAGAACCGCTCGACGATCTCGTCGGGCACGAAGTCGGCGTGCGTGTTGCCGGCCTGTCCGTGTTGGTTATAGTCGTAGCCCTCGCGACCCTTGATGTAGTCGGTGAGCGCCTTGGGAACGGCGGAGCCTTCGCCGTACTTGCTCACGATGTCGGCGACATGGTTGCCGACCATCCCGCCGAACCACCTGCACTGGTCCCGCATGTGCTCGAGGTCGTCGCCGACGTACATGGGCGCTGCGACGCAGAACTTGATCGCATCCGGGTCGCGGCCCGCCTCCTTCGCCGCCTTGCGCACGGTCCCGATCATCCATTCGGCGACGTCGAGGTCGGCGAGCTGCAGGATGAAGCCATCGCCCACCTCGCCCGTGAGCTTGAGGGCGAGCGGCCCGTACGCGGCGACCCATACCTCGAGCGCCGAGCCGTGGCTCCACGGGAACTGGAGTTGCGCCCCGTTGTACTCGACGCTGCGGCTGTTCGCCAGTTCCCGGATGACGTGGATCGATTCGCGCAGAGTCGTCAGGTTCGTGGGCGCCCCGTTGGTCACGCGCACGGCGGAGTCGCCACGGCCGATGCCGCAGATCGTGCGGTTGCCGTACATCTCGTTCAGCGTCGCGAAGATGGATGCCGTGACGGTCCAGTCGCGCGTCGCCGGGTTGGTGACCATCGGGCCGACCATGACCTTGTGCGTCTCGGCCAGGATCTGGCTGTAGATGACGTACGGCTCCTGCCAGAGCAGGTGCGAGTCGAACGTCCACACGTGGCTGAAGCCGTGCTGCTCCGCAAGTTTCGCGAGCGCGACGGTGCGGGCCGCGGGCGGGTGGGTCTGGAGTACTGCTCCGAAATCCAT
>DAITPJ010000009.1:26176-28823 GCA_036833635.1 Terrimesophilobacter sp. | reverse complement strand
AGATGAGGTACTGGCTGAGGCCGCGCTTGAAGTACTTGCCGTCGCCCTTTGCGCCGACGTACTCGTCGTCGTCGACGATGACCTTGCCGCGCGAGAGCACGGTGTCGACGTGCCCGTCGATCTCGAAGCCCTCCCACGCCGAGTAGTCCATGTTCATGTGGTGGGTCTTGTCCACGCCGATCGAGGTGTGGCCGTTCGGGTTGTAGACCACGACATCCGCGTCGGCGCCGGGCTGGATGACGCCCTTCTTGCCGTACATGCCGAACATGCGCGCGGGGGTCGTCGATGTCACTTCCACCCAGCGCTCAAGCGAGATGTTGCCCTCGACGACGCCCTGGTAGAGCAGGTCCATGCGGTGCTCGACGGAGCCGATGCCGTTGGGGATCTTCGAGAAGTCTCCGATCCCCATGTCCTTCTGGCCCTTCATGCAGAACGGGCAGTGGTCGGTCGAGACCATCTGGATGTCGTTGGTGCGCAGCGCCTGCCACATGTGGTGCTGGTGACCCTCTGCACGTGAACGCAGCGGGGTCGAGCACACCCACTTCGCACCCTCGAAACCGGGAGCACCGAGCTGCTCCTCGAGGGAGAGGTACAGGTATTGGGGGCAGGTCTCGCCGAACACGTTCTGGCCGAGGTCGCGCGCGTGGGCGATCTGCTCCACAGCCTGCTTGGCGCTCACGTGCACGACGTAGAGCGGGGCGCCGGTGAGGTTCGCGATCATGATCGCGCGATGGGTGGCCTCCTCCTCCGCCTGCCAAGGCCGAGTGAGCCCGTGGTAGTAGGGGGACGTGTTTCCGGCCTCGATGGCCTGCCTGACGAGCACGTCGATGACGGCGCCGTTCTCGGCGTGCATCATCATGAGCGCGCCGTTCTGCGCGCCCTTCTGGAACGCGCGCAGGATCTGGCCGTCATCCGAGAGGAAGACGCCCTTGTAGGCCATGAAGAGCTTGAAGCTCGAGACGCCTTCCTTGATGAGCTCGTCCATCGCGGTGAGCGATGAGTCCTGCACGTCGGAGAGGATCTGGTGGAACCCGTAGTCGATCGCGCAGTTGCCTGCCGCCTTTTCGTGCCACGCGTGGTACTGGTCGAGCACGTTCTGGTCCGGGTACTGCACGACGAAGTCGACGATGCTCGTCGTGCCGCCCCACGCGGCCGCGCGCGTTCCCGTCTCGAACGTGTCGCTCGCGTTCGTGCCGCCGAAGGGCATCTCCATGTGGGTGTGCGCGTCGACGCCGCCTGGGATGACGTACTTTCCTGTCGCATCGATCACGGTGTCGACGTTCGCCTCGACGTCGAAGCCGAGCAGCTGCGAGCCGGGGGCGAGCACGGCGGCGATCGTCTCGCCGTCGATGAGCACGTCGGCGGATGCTGTGCCGGTCGAGTTGACGACGGTGCCGTTCTTGATCAAAGTCTTCATCGACTTACCTCCTTGGTGTTCGAATCGTCTCGGTTTCGATACGCCGCCCCTGGCGGCTACTCAACCAGCGGGCAGTCGATCGGCGAAACGCGGCTACGGGGCCGAGATCTTCGTGTACGAGTCCGGACGGCGGTCGCGGTAGAACTGCCAGTCGTCGCGCATCTGCCGCACCATGTCCATGTCGAGGTCGCGGATGAGGATCTCCTCGTCTGTTCCCGAGCCGCGCTCGCCCACGAAATTGCCCCGCGGGTCGATGACCTGGCTCGTGCCGTAGAAGTCGACGGCCAGCTCTCCGTACTCGTTGTCCTCCCGGCCGACGCGGTTCGGCTGGAGCACGAAGTAGCCGTTGGCCACGGCGGCCGCCGGTCCCTCAACCTCCCATAGGCGGTTGGAGAGGCCGGGCTTCGTCGCGTTCGGGTTGAAGACGATGTGCGCGCCGTTCAGACCCAGTTCGCGCCAGCCCTCGGGGAAGTGGCGGTCGTAGCAGATGTAGAGACCGATCTTGCCGACCGCGGTGTCGAACACCGGGTAGCCCATGTTTCCGGGGCGGAAGTAGAACTTCTCCCAGAACCTGTCGAGGTGCGGCAGGTGGTGCTTGCGGTACTTGCCCAGGATCGTGCCGTCCGCGTCGACGATGACGGCGGTGTTGTAGTACACGCCCGTCATGTCCTCCTCGTAGATGGGGAGAACCATGACCATGTTGAGCTCTTTGGCCAGCTTGGCGAAGCGCTGGACGATCGGCCCGTCGGCCGGCTCGGCGTATGCGTAGTACTTCTTGTCCTCGGTAATGCCGAAGTACGGCCCATAGAAGAGCTCCTGGAAGCAGATGACCTGGGCCCCGTCGGCCGCGGCGTCACGGGCGAACTGCTCGTGCTTCGCGATCATCGATTCCTTGTCGCCGGTCCAGGTGGTCTGGGTGATGGCGGCGCGTACGACAGTCATGGGGTTCCTCCACGTCGAGTTGTGTCCCGGGTATCCATCGAGCATAGGACGTTTGCGCAGGGCCGGGATTGCTCAATTGAGCAGCGCGACGGCGGGACGCACGGCGGCTTCATCCGGTCGTCGATTCGGCCCGCGTGGTCTCTGCCGCTCCCGGATGAGGAGATTCTTGCTCTCCAGAAGGATGGCCACCCGATCCGAATCGACGGCGGCCGGAGGTGTGAGCCGATACCGCCCGTCGGCACCCCGGTGGACCTCCCACTGGTGGTCGTGGAGCAGCAGGTGATGGAA
>DAITPJ010000009.1:5205-26076 GCA_036833635.1 Terrimesophilobacter sp. | reverse complement strand
TGGATTGCCGCACTCGTCGATCATGACTTCCTGCCATCCGACGTCGCACAGGGCAGCTTCGGCCGTCCCAACCGCAATGGTCGTCCCGGTGGACTCGATGACGCCGAACCCCTGAGGTCGTGTACCGGAACGCTCGGCGACCTTGACCGGCACGATGACCTTCACGAGCGTGTGGTCGCCGGAGGGCATCGTCTGCGGGTCGAGCCCGCTGCCTGCCTTGACGAGCGCTACGAGGCCGTCGAGCGTGATCCGTTCGTCCGTGCGGGGATCGTCGACGATCGCCTTCGCGCGAGCGATCTCCTCGGGTCGCGTGAAACGCGGGCCCCCTCGGCGGGGACTCGTCAGGGGATCGAGTGCGCCCATGAGCACGGCGGCGGACTCCGGATCGGCCTGACCGGCATACCCGTACATGCCGTTGGCCTTGCGGAACAGACGGAATCCGCCCTGCAGGTACTGCTCCTGCTGTCGCGCGGCGATCCCCTCGAGATCGTTGAGGTCGCGCTCGGCACGCGCCCGCTGGAAAAGCGCGTCCGCAGGGAGCTCTCCGTAGCCGGTCAGGAGTTGGGTGGCAAGCTCTCGCAACCTTTCCGCCGTGACGTCGCCCTCGGGCCTGCCGAGTCCGCGACGCAGGGCGTCGGCGCACTCGATGCTCAGCGCCCCCGTCGTCACGGCCCGGCAGATCGGCTCATCCCAGGCCGTCTCGACCGGCACCCCGCCGATCTCGGTCACGCCGATGTCGAGAAGTTCGCGGGTCGCCTCGGCGTCACCGATGGCGGTACCGAGGGCGACGAGCTGGCTGGCCTCCCGCGCGGTGACCTTGGTGATCTGCTGCAATAGCTTCTGCGGGGAGGCGAACCCGTTGCGGGCGGCGAGCCCGGTGTGGCCGAACTCGCGGCGGGAGCGCCTCGCGACCTGCGCAGCGTGCGGCATTCGTGGAGAACTCGTTTCCACAGGGCCTGTGAAGGAGAAGTCCCGCAGGGGCGCGAGCCTCAGCACTCAGCCCCGAAGTACGGGACAGGGATCTGCGCCACGCGATTCTCGCCCTCGCGTTGCACCGCGAACACGACGCACTCCGGGCCGTCAACAATGACAAGGCCGGGATAGAACGCGATGCCGTCGCATCCGACGAGGTCCACACTCCGGGTCGCTGCGAGCTGCAGCTCGAGCGCGGTGAGCGACCCCATGCGACCCCAGTTCGACGAGACGAAGACCCGGGCGTCCCGCGGCTTGACGATCGAGACCCGACCGTTCACCCCCGGCGCGAGCAGGATCGAGGTCAGCCAGACCCTCCTCTCGGGATCGAACCCGAAGGGGACCGGCGCCGGGTGGTCGAGATCGCCGGCGCCGGGCGGGCTGTCCCAGGTCTGCGACCAGAGACCGTAGGTCTCGAGGCGATCCTGAAGCTCGTGCTGCTCGGCGCCCTCGACGCCCGCCATGTCACTGCATTCCGGCATCAGCTTCGGTGCTGGAACCGTGCACCCGGACAGCAGGAGAGCGCAGATCGCCACCACGGCGGTACCGACAGCCAGGTGCCCCGCACCAACTCGTCGCCGTCCCTGCATGTCGCCCAGCCTACGAGTGCGCCCGGCGCCACGGCGCTACAGTGGAGGCGGCCCCTTCACCGGATGTGGTGTCGTGCGTGCGTCCCGTTCTGGGGCGGCAGGTCAGATGCCGGATGTTTCGACCGGCGTCCTCGACGTTCCCGCCGACCCTCCGGAGAATCCATGCCCCGCCACAGCCTCAGCCTTGCGGCGCTCGCCGCTTCCGCCCTCCTCCTTGCGGGCTGCGCCGCATCAGCCCCGCAACCAGCGGCGGAGCCGACGCCGACCCAGCGATCCTCGCTCGACAACTGCGGAACCACCGTCGACCTCGGCGCACCGCCCAAGCGCGTCGTGACGATCAAGTCGACCTCGACCGAGATGCTGCTCGCTCTCGGGCTCGGCGACCGGATAGTCGGCACGGCGTTCCAGGACGGCCCGGTCCCCGAGAAGTGGGCGGCCGACGCCGCGAACATCCCCGTGCTCGCCGACAAGGTTCCATCGCAAGAGGTCGTACTCGAGGCAGAGCCCGACTTCGTGTACGCCGGATGGGAGTCGAACTTCTCCGCGGAGGGCGCCGGCACCCGTCCCGACCTGGCCGCCCTCGGCATCCGGAGCTACGTCTCCCCCGCCGCCTGCAAGGAGGCCGGCTACCAGCCGGCCCGGCTCACGTTCGACGATATCGATGACGAGATCGGCGAGATCGCGGAGATCTTCGGCGTGGACGCCTCGGCCCTCCTGGCCCGGCAGCGCGAAACCCTCGCGATGACCGAACCCGATTCCCGGGGGCTGTCGGCGCTGTGGTTCTCCTCCGGCTCCGACATCCCCTACGTGGGCGCCGGGATCGGGGCCCCGCAACTCATCCTCGACACGATCGGCGTTCGCAACATCGCCGCCGACGTCGAGGACACCTGGGCGAGCTACAACTGGGAGAGCGTCATCGCGGCCGATCCCGACGTCATCGTGCTCGTGGACGCGGCCTGGAGCACGAAGGAGAAGAAGATCCGCGTGCTCGAGGAGAACCCCGCGACCGCCCAGCTCGACGCCGTGAAGAACCACCGCTACCTCATCGTCCCCTTCGCGGCGAGCGAGGCCGGCGTGCGCACGGCGGATGCCGCGGCCGATCTCGCGCGGCAGCTCAAGGATCTGCCGGTTGAGTAGCCCGCAGGACGTATCGAAACCAACCTCACCGCGGCGAGGGTTTCGATACGCGCGCCTCGCGCGCTACTCAACCACCGGGATACTGGTGGCCCTTCTCCTCGCGTCGGTGACCGTTGCCGTGACGTTCGGGCCCGCGCACATCACCCCGGTCGAGGTCTGGGGATCGATCGCGCACCACTTGGGCATCGGGGACTCTCCGCTCACCCCGCTGCGCGACAGCATCGTGTGGGAGCTGCGGCTCCCCCGCGTGCTCACGGCTGCCGCCGTGGGGGCCGGGCTCGCCCTCGCCGGCGTCGTCATGCAGGCCATCACGCGCAACCCCCTCGCCGACCCCTACCTGCTCGGGCTGTCCTCCGGCGCCTCGCTCGGGGCCGTCGCCGTGCTCCTGCTGGGCAGCGCGCTCCTCCTGCCCGTCGCGGCCTTCCTCGGCGCCATGGTGGCCCTCGCCGCAACGCTCCTGCTCGCCGGCGCCTTCGGCCGCATCACGCCAGGGCGCACCGTGCTGGCGGGCATCGCCGTCTCCGCCCTCGCCGGCGCCATCACGAGCCTCGTGATCTTCTGGACGGTGACGGGCGACTCGTACCGCGAGATTCTCGGATGGCTGCTCGGTTCGCTCGCCGGGGCGCGCTGGCCCGCCGTCGGCATCGCGATCGCCGCGATCATCGTCGCTGGAATCCCGATCATGCTGAGCGGCCGCACGCTCGACGCCTTCGCCTTCGGGGACACCGCGGCCGCGACGCTCGGCGTCAATGTGCAGGCCACCCGCTGGATCATGCTCACGGGCGCAGCGCTCCTCACGGGTGCGATGGTCTCGGTGAGCGGCGCGATCGGGTTCGTCGGGCTCATCCTCCCGCACGGGGTACGCCTCCTCGTCGGTCCACGGCACCGGATGCTGCTCCCGCTCTCCGCGCTCGTCGGCGCGAGCTTCCTCATCTGGGCCGATACGGCAGCCCGCTCGCTCTTCGACCCGCGAGAGCTCCCGGTCGGCATCGTCACAGCCATCATCGGGGCCCCGGTCTTCGCTGCACTTCTCGCGCGCAGGAGGGTCAACTCGTGAGCGCGACGGACGCCAGGAGCGCGCCAGAGCCGCCGGGCGGGCTCAGCATCGAACACGTGACGGTCCACATCGATGGGACGCTCATCCTCGACGGGGTCGACTGCTCGGCCCCGGCCGGTGCGGTCACGGCGCTCATCGGCCCCAATGGTGCAGGCAAGTCGACCCTGCTCCACGCGCTCGCCGGCGTCCTGCCGATCGCCGCCGTCTCAGGAGGCCGGAGCGGCATCCGGTTCGACGGTGCCGACCTGCTCGCCCTCCCGCGCCGTGCCCGCGCGAGAACGCTCGCCCTCGTCGAGCAGGATGCCAGCACCGAGCTCGCACTCACGGTCGCCGAGGTCGTCGCGCTCGGCCGCATCCCGCACCTGGGTCTCTTCGCCGAGGAGACCGCGCAGGACCGCCAGCTTGCCAGGGACGCCCTCGCGGCCGTCGGCATGACCGACTTCGCTGGCCGCGACGTGACCGGCCTCTCCGGCGGCGAGCGCCAGCGGGTGCTCCTCGCGCGCGCTCTCGCCCAGGAGCCAAGGCTTCTGCTGCTCGACGAGCCGACCAACCATCTCGACATCGCCGCGCAGCTCGCAACCCTGGCGCTCCTGCGCGGGCTCGCCGACGGCGGGGTGACCGTGGTTGCGGCTCTCCACGACCTCACGCTCGCGATGGGGCACAGCGACCACGTCATCGTGCTCGATCACGGGAGGGTCGTTGCCTCCGGGCCGACGGAGGAGACCATTACGCCCGAGCTCATCGGCGCGGTCTACGGGGTTGTCGCCGACATTCTCCACAACCCGCGCACGGGGCGACCGGTCGTCGCACTCAGCCCACGCGGCTGATCGCCGCAGCGGTTCGCGCTGGCGACCCCACGAGTCCCGCAAGTCGTGACCAGATAGACCGCGGGGCAAGCACCGCGATGATCCTCTCGCGCGGCCTGGCACTCGAGCGCAGCCGCGCGAGGATGCGCTCCACCTGGACGACCTGGGCGGCTCCGGATGCCGGCGGGCCCGGCCGTGCGAAGCTCTGGCGTTCGACCACGCGCAACGCGCCCTCGAGCGCGACAGTGTCGGCCTCGCCAAGGCGGGCCGCCTTCGCGAGCGCGCGCGCCGCAGCCCTGGGCGTCGCCGTCAACGGGATGGTGACACCGAGGTCTTCCGCCGTCTGCAGGAGCTCCCGCCAGCCGGTCGCTGCAGCCGGTGACCCGCGAGCGAGTCGGCGCATCCGGATGCTGCGCTGCAGAGCGCGCACGATCGCAGGCAGGAGCAGCAGGAGGAGCACGGCGAGGGCGATGAGCGCCGGCCCGACCCACGCGAGCGAGCGCGCCGCGGCGCTCTCCGACGCCGAAGGACGGTCGGGGTCGAGGGGAGGAGCGATGGCCGTCGGGCTCGGTGTCGGGCTGGGTGCGGCAGTGGGGTCGGTCGGGTCGGAGGGCGGCACCGGGACACCGGGGGTCGCCTCGTCGGCATAGGTCGGTACGAAGCCGAGCCCCGGCGTGGGCTCGAATCGGGTCCAGCCGATGCCGTCGAAGTAGAGCTCTGGCCAGGAGTGCACGTCCCTCGTCGTGACACGGAATGACGCCCTGCCTTCGACGAGCTCGTCCTCCCTCTCGCCCGGCAGGAACCCGACCGCGACCCGCGACGGGATGCCGAGGGTGCGCGCCATGACGGCCATGGCGGAGGCGAAGTGGATGCAGTACCCGCTCTTCGCTTCGAGGAACTTCGCGAGCACCTCCATGCCGTTGCCGTCGTAGCCCTCCTCCACCGGAGCGGTCTCCGAATACGCGAAGGCGCCGTCGCGGAAGAATTCCTGGAGCGCGACCGCCATTCCGTAGTTGCTCGTCGCCGAACCGGCGACTTCCGCGGCAGTCGCACGGATGACCTCGGGGAGGTTCTCCGGCAGCTCGAGGTACTTCCCGAACCCGGGCGGGACGACCGACCCCGCGCTCGTGAGCTGCTGGGGGGTCGGCTGCACCATGAGGCTCGCTGCCCGGTACTCCTCCCCCCGTGCCGCCCTGTCGGGGCTCGTGAGCGTGAGGTCGTCCGAGTTCCAGAACCAGTCGCCACGCAGGCCGCTCACGCCGGTCACCGGGTACGGCACCGGCAGCCATGGACTCCCCAGGTTGAGTACGTCGATCCACGTCGTCTCGTTCTCGACGCCGACCTCCTCAGCGAGACCGGGAACCGGCCCGATGGCCGCGGGCCGATTGTCGCGCTGGATGGTCGGCGGGTCCGGTTCCCAGGTCTGCGCCGTGAAGTTCTGAAGGCTCACGAGCCTGAGGTAGGTCGGCGAGTCGGTGAGCGAGTTGTAATGGAGGACGGTGCGGGGAAGCTGGCGCCGCAGGTCATTGCCGAGATTGAGCACCGGGTTGACCCCGGCGAGGTAACCGCTGAACGAGTCGCCCGTCGCCTGCGACTCATCGACGGGCGGAAGCGCGAGCGGGAGGGCGAGGGCCACGGCGACCGCGACGGCGCCGAGCCCGAGCGCACGACCTGTCTGGCGCAGCGGCTGGCCGGCCCTCAGGAGCACGAGCCAGGCGATCGCGGCGAGCATGAAGACGAAGAGATCGGTCAGGCGGATGCCGATGAACCCGGGAATGCCGAGCACGACCGCGAGCGGAAGGCCCGCGAGCGCGGGGAGGCGCCAGGTGGCCGCCGCGGCATCCGCGGCGATCGCGAGGGCACCGATGCCGAGGCACAGCAGGAACATGATGCCGGGCACGACCTCGGCCGGCACCGACTGCCCGCTGATCGAGAGGGCGCCTGCCTGGCCGAGGTCGCCGAACTCGGCGAGCGTCCCGAGCGTCGGGACGAGGAAGAGAAACGCCGTACGAGCTGCGAAGAACACCGTGAGCAGGAGCAGGAGGACGCCGGAGGCGGCGACCGTGGGGAGCCAGCGGCGTCGGCTCGCGGCCCTCGCCGCCGCCGCGGTGCCGAGGATCGCGACGAGGACGAAGAACAGGCCGAACCACCAGAGCACGCCGTCCAGCACCGTGTACAGGCCCGCCGTCACGACGCCGAAGCAGAAGAGCAGGGCGATGCTGATCCGCCAGGCGCCGGCCCGGGGTTCGCGCCGGCGAGGAGGGTTCGTTCTCGCTCCGCGTGGGCTCGAGAGGTTCGTCTCAGGCCCTGGCACGATGCTTCACCTCCGCGAGCTCCGCCGCCGCGAGCCACACGGCCGCGAGGTCATCGGTCGGGCGCACGGCCACGCTCGTCCACCCGGCGTCGCGCAGGGGGCCGAACACGCGCTCGTTGTGCGGGTTCACGACGAAGGCGGTCGCGGCGTCGAAGTGGTGACGCTGGGAGATGAGCCTGTCGATCGTGTGCGGTTCGGCATCCGCGACGACAGCGAAGACAGAACCGAGCGCACGGCCAGGGTCCGGCAGCAGGGAGCGGACGCCGTGCGGGACCGGCTCGTCGACAAGAGAGATCGCGGCGAGCGTTTCGAGAAAGTCCTCCGGATGCTCTGGCGACTCGAGCTGCCGGGTCCCCGTCTCGACGACCTCGACCGTGAAGCCCATGCGTTGAAGGTGCAGGGCGAGCGAGGCGGTGAAGGAGACGGTCCACTCGAAACTGTCGCTCTCCGGCTCGTGGTCAGTGGGTGGCCTGGCGTCACGGAACGCCGCGCGCCGCGTGTCGAGCAGGATGCGCGCCTGGGCGTGGCTGCGCTGCTCCTGCTCGCGGACCATGAGCTCACCGTGGTGCGCGGTCGCCCGCCAGTGCACCCGGCGCAGCGGGTCGCCGTAACGGTACTCGCGCGTCATGAGCTCGTCGTCGCCTCCGATGTTCCTGCGCTGGAGCGCACGCGCAGAGCCCTCGTCGGCCGCGATTGAGCGGCCCGTCATCGGGAGGACTGCGACTTTGGGTGTCACGACGAGCTTCTGGCGGGCGCCGACCACGATCTCGCCGCGCGCGAGCTGGAACGGGTCGCCGAAGTCGACGACGAGCGGCCCGATCTCGAACACCCCTCGACGCGGCGGGTCGAGCACGTAGTCGACGAGTACGGCACTGTCCGTGCCATGGCCTCCCCGGTTCCTGCCCAGGCTGCGCAGTCTCGCAGCCGGCGTGCCACGCGGCGCCCAGGGCCACTCGTCGCGCCAGGTCGCCTCACCCGTTCTCGTTGATCCGAGGTTCCGGATCTCGACGGTCACGGCAACGGGGCTCCCTGCCTCGGCGACGAGCGGGGAGAACCGCCTCGCGACGCCCATCCTCTGGCGCCGGAACCGCACGAAGGCGAGGGCGAGAAGAGGCATCCCGGCCAGGAGCGAACCGAGGTAGAGCAGCTCGGTGCGCGCGATCGGGTACGCCAGGCCGATCGCGACGAGGCCGACGACGAAGAGGATGCGCCCACGACGCGCAAGTCCGAAGTGCCGGGGGCGGCGCGGCCCGCGTCGGCGACGATCCGCCGCCGACGTCCCGTTGCGCGCCATGCCTGGGTTACGCGGGCTCACCGGCGCCGAGCGGCACCGGCGTCGCAGCAATGATCCGGTGGATGATGTCGGCGATGCTGTTCGACTGGAAGGCAGAACCGGTTCCCGCGATCCGCGCCGCAGCGATGAGCCGGTGGCCGAGTACGGGAACGGCGAGCGCGTCGACGTCATCTGGGAGGACGAACTCTCGACCGTCGAGCGCCGCCCTGGCCTTGGCCGCACGCACGAGGTGCAGCGTCGCGCGCGGACTCGCCCCTAGACGCAGCTCGCGGTCGCGCCGGGTCTCCTGCGCGATGCTCACGGCGTATTGCTCCACGGCCTGCGAGACATAGATCCTGCGCACCTCCGCGATCATCGCGGTGAGCTGCTCGAGGGAGATCACCGGCGTGAGGCTGTCGAGCGGGCTCGTGAGCTCGCGGGTGCGCAGCATGGCGAGCTCAGCCGTGTCATCCGGGTAACCCATCGAGATGCGCACCATGAAGCGATCACGCTGGGCTTCCGGCAGCGGGTAGGTGCCCTCCATCTCGACGGGGTTCTGGGTCGCGACGACGGTGAACGGACGGGCGAGCGGGTACGTCTTGCCGTCGACGCTCACCTGGCCCTCCTCCATGCTCTCGAGCAGGGCGGATTGGGTCTTGGGGCTCGCGCGGTTGATCTCGTCGCCGATCACGATGTTCGCGAAGACCGGCCCAGGCTTGAACTCGAAGGCACGGTCGGCCTGGTTGAAGACGGAGACGCCGGTGATGTCGCTCGGGAGCAGGTCAGGGGTGAACTGGATGCGGTTGACCGTGCAGTCGATCGAGCGAGCGAGCGCCCTTGCGAGCATGGTCTTGCCGACTCCGGGGACGTCCTCGATGAGAAGGTGCCCCTCGGCGAGGACAGTGGTGAGAGCGAGTTCGACGGCTTCCCGCTTGCCGTCGATCACGGTCTCGACGCTCCGAACGACGTCCCTGCTGAGCGCATGGAAGTCTGCGAGCTGGACTGTGTCTGCGATATCGCTCACTGGTCACCCTTCTCTGCCGTCGTTGGCCGTGCATCCGTGCCGTGCATCCTGCGAGTCTGCCAGACCGGCCTCCCGTGTCGAGGCGCATTCATGCCAACCTACCCACGAGCTTCACGGTACGCGAGACGAGCGACGGTGGCAGCACCATGGCCTTGAACCGGTCATTCCCGTCGGCGCCCGCCATGAGACAGGCGAGGACAGAGGCCAGATCGTCGGCGAGGGCAGCGTCACCCCTGAACCCCGGCGATGGGCGCCCGTAGCCCTCGCGTTCGAGGGCCTGCCCGATGCGGGCGAGTGCCTCCCGGCCGGCGTCGGTCATCCCGCGTACTCGATGAAGGCGCGCGACGGCCTCGCGCGGAGTGAGCGTCCTGCTCACGAGGATGCCGACATCCTCCGACGTCTCGACGACCTCCTGCCAGGCGGAGGCGACGGTGCCGCGGCCGGCTCTCAGCGCCACGATTCGGCGCCTCCGGCGAAGCGCTCGCAGGCCCGCGGGGAGAAGGACGATCCCGCCGAGGACGATGACGCCCCCTCCGATCGCGAACCAGATCGGCGTCCCGCCGCTCGTGAGCCACCTCACGACGGTCGGGCCGGCGTCGATCTGCGGAGCGGACCCGTCACCCAGCCCCGGCGGCGGATTGCCGGCTCCCCCGACCCCCGGCTGGATCCCAGGGACTCCCGCGAGCGCCTGGTTCGCGTAGTCGGGGATCGCGCCGCGGCTCGGGGTGGGTTCGAACTGGACCCAGCCGATCCCGGAGAAGTAGAGCTCTGGCCAGGCGTGAAGGTCCTTCGTCGTGACCTCGAAGATGCGGCGCCCGCGGTCGCTTCCGTTCTGCAGTGAGCCAGGCTGGAACCCGACGATGATGCGGCTCGGAATGCCGAGCTCCCGCGCCATGACGGCCATGGCCGACGCGAAGTGGATGCAGTAGCCGCGATGCTGCTCGAGGAAGGCGGCGACGGCGTCGACCCCGGTCGTGTCGTAGCCGTCGGTCACCGGCGCCGTTTCGGAGTACTGGAAGGGGGCCGATCTCAGGTACTCCTGAATGGCGAGGGCACGTTCGTAGTTGCTCGACTCGCTCTCGGTGAGATCCCTCGCGGTCGTGGCGACGATCTCGGGGGTGTCCGGCGGCAGGGCGAGGTAGTCCGAGAAGCCTTCTGGGACCCGGGATCCGGCGGCGAGGAGCTGCTCGGGCGTCGGGGCGAGCACGACGCTCGAGACGGTGTAGTCCTCGCCGCGGGCGAGCGAGAGGTTGCTCGCGACAGTGAAGGACTCCGGCAGGTACTGCCATGAACCGGTGAGCCCCGTGATACTCGTGGCCGGATACGGGACGGGCAGCCATGGGCTCAGGAGGTTCCCGACGTGAAGGTAGGTGACCTCGTTCTCCGTCGTGATGCCGACGGCGAGACCAGGCGGGCGCGGGAAGTCGGCCGGCCGATTGTCGGGGTCGAGCGCCGGCTGGGTGGGTCCCCACCGCGAGCTGAAGAAGTTGGAGACCTCGACGAGCCTCAGGTACCGCGGAGTGCCGGACACCGTGCTGTACGTGAGAGCGACGTGGCTGTCGCCGCTGCGAAGGTCTTCTCCGAGGCGCAGCATCGGATTGACGCCGGTCGAGACCGAAGGGCCGAGGCTGTTGCTCGTCGCCGTGATGTCGGTGCTCGGCAGCGCGGAGGGCAGGATGAGGCCGCTGACGACCGCGGCGGCGGCGATCGCGACCGTCGGCACGAGTTGGCCACGCCGCCCGACGAGGAGCAGAGCGAGGTATGCGAGGGCGCTCGCGACGAAGAACCAGCCGTCGGTCGCTCCCTCCGGCGTCATGCCTGGCACGAGGAAGATCGCGGCGAGGGGCACGCCGACGAGCGCAGGCATGCGTAGCGAGAACGCGAGGATCTCGGCCAGGACGAGAAGTGCGGCAGCCCCGATCATGAGGACGAACGAGATCGGCTCATCGGCCGCCGCGGGGACGTTCTGCCAGGTGATCGAATACCCGGCATCGCGCACGAGTCGGCCGAAACGGTCGAACGTCCCGGCGGTCGGGACGACGAGGAGAATCGCGGTGTCGGCGGCGAACCGGATGACGATCGCCCCCGCCGCGAGGACGGCAGCGGCGATCGGTCCCACGATCCGGGCGACGAGCGGATGCCTCGGGAGGGCGGTGCGCACGGCAAGGCCCCCGCCGAAGACGAGCACCGCGAGCAGCATGCACAGCACCCACCACGCGACACCCTCGAGGATGGTGCTCAAGCCGCCGAAGGTCGCCCCGAACGCGGCGAGGAGCACGAGAACCCGCAGCACGTCGGTCCTGGCCCGGGAGGATCCGGCTGGACGAGTTCGGCCCCCGAGCGAGGCGGTGTCAGGCATCGCGGCCATCGTCGCCCCCTGAGCCGAGTGCCTGCCATGCCTCGGCGACCGTTTCGTCGACGCCGACGCGATGCACGGTCCAGCCCGCGCGCTCGAGCCGCTCGGCGAGCGGCTCTCCCGCGCCCCCGAGCAGGAACGCGACCGCGAGATCGAAGGAGCCGCGCTGCTCGACGAGCGCCGCGACCGTCTCGCCATCCGGAGCGTCGAGCACGGCGAAAAGCGAGCCGAGGCTCTCCGCGCGGGCTTCAGCGAGGCGAAGCGACGGCCCGTCCTGGTAGCTCAGCCGTACCCTGGCAAGGCTTTCCACGAAGTCGTCAACGTGGTCGGCATCGGCGAGCTGGGGGACGGCCGTCTCCGCGACCCGCACCTTGAGGCCGTTGCGCACAAGGTGGTCGCGCAGCGAGGCGACCATGCGCAGAGCCCATTCGAAGCGCTCGCTCTCCGGGCGGTCAGGCGACGGGGTGCGGGACGCGTCCCGGTACGAGCCGCGCCGGGTGTCCACGAGAAGCAGGGCCTCGGCGTGGCTCCGCTTCTCGTCCTCGCGCACCATGAGGTCGCCGTGGTGCGCCGACGCTTTCCAGTGCACGCGGCGGAGGGCGTCCCCTGGCCGGTAGTCGCGGGTCATGATGTCGTGCTCGCCTGCGAGGGCGCGATGCTGGAAGAGCCGCGCCGAACCGCTGTCCGACGCTATGTCGACAGCCCCCTGGTCGAGCTCGACGGTCTCGGGAGCGACCACGACGCGATGGCGATCCCCCACGGGGAACTCTCCCCTGGCGAGCCCGAAGGGGTCGGCGACCTCGATCACGAGGGGCCCGAGCTCCGCGATGCCCCGGCGTGGCGGTGTGAACGCGTACTGAAGTGAAAGGGTGGCCCCGGCGGCGAGCGCAGGAAGCTCCTGCCGGCGCGTGGCCCCTGGGCTCCACGGCAGCTCGTCGTGCCAGTGGGCGAGTGAAGTCCTCGCGCCGGCGAGGTTGCCGACCTTGAGCCGCGCGGAGCCGGTGTTGCCCGCCGTGACGATCGCCGGGGTCGTGAAGCGGGCGACCGAGACACGCGGCCGCATCCGGAACACGAAGAGGAGCGCGAGCAGGGGCGGAACGCCGCAGAAGCAGGCAAGGATGAGCAGTTCGGGCCAGCCGGCGATGTAGGCGACGACGAGGGCGATCACGCCGACGGCGAGCACGGAACCCCCGCGCAGGGTCAGTGCGACGACCCGCACGCGGCGCGACGCAGGGCGGCCGAATCGTCCCGCTGCGTCCATGGGCACTCCCTCGTGGGTCGCCTGAATCCTCGCTATGAGTCTTACAGTTTCTGGCCTCTTTCGGCAGTGAGTTCTCCGATACTCTGTCCCCATGCGCCTGCGCCTCACGGCCCTCACGTTCGTTGTCGCAGCAGCGATTCTGGTGCCCGGCGCGGCCGCCGTCGCCACAGTTAACACGTCACCGCAGGACTTCACGTTCACCTCGATGTCGGTCGACTATCACCTCGGGCGCGACGCCGGGGGCAACGCGACGCTGCGCACGGTCGAGACGCTCGAGGCCGTGTTCCCTGACTTCGACCAGAACCACGGCATCGAGCGGGCCATCCCGCTCAAGTACGGTGACGTGGAGCTCTGGCTCTCCGACGTGAGCGTGACCGACGGGGACGGGTCTACCGTCGACTACTCCCGCAACGACGACAACGGTTTCGCCGTACTGAGGATCGGGGACGCCGACCGCTACGTCCACGGCGCCCAGACGTACCGGATCGAGTACACCCAGCGGAACGTCGTGCGCTCGTTCGCCGACACGGCATCCGATGAGTTCTATTGGGACGTCAACGGCACCGGATGGGCGCAGCCGTTCGGGCGGGTCACCGCGACGGTGCACCTCGCCGACGGCACCGCGGCCGACCTCACGGGCAACCTCGCGTGCTACCAGGGCTACGAGGGAAGCACCGACCGCTGCGACATCGAGCGGTCCGGCGACACGATCACGGCGAGCGCGACCGAGCTCGGCCCGTACCAGAACCTCACGATCGCGATCGGCTTCGACCCCGGCGCCTTCGTCGACCCGCCGCTCCTGCGCGACCACTGGGCGTTCGCGATCCTGCCGTGGGTGCTGCTCGGACTCACGGGCGCCGCGTTCCTGTTCGTGCTCGCCCTGCGGCTCTTCGTGTGGCGCGACGACCGCGGGCGGGGGGTCATCATTCCCGAGTACACCCCGCCGAAGGACGCCTACCCCATGCTGGCAGCAGCACTCCTCCACCGGGACCAGACGGCCCTGCCAGCCCAGATCGTCGGGTTCGCGGTGAACCGCATCCTCGCCATCCGCGAGTACCCCGACCGCAGCAGGAACTCCCGCTACGAGCTCGAACTGCTCGCCGGCTGGCCGACCGTCCGCGACGAGGAGCGGACAAGCCTCAAGGCTCTCTTCGGCAAGCTCAGCGTCGGCCGCCGGCAGGCTCTCGACGCGAGCGACTACGGGCTCGGTGACCGCCTCGCCGCCCGAAGGAACGCTGTCTTCCAGGAGGTGAGTTCGCGCGGTTGGCGCGCCCGGCCCGCCACCAGAGTCCCCCGGATGGTTCGATGGGCGACTTTCGCCGTCGCGGTCGCGGCGATCGCGCTGTGGTTCGTCGCGCTGGGCTTCGAGGCCGACACTGCGGGGGTCTGGCTCGCGGCAGTCCTCTGCCCCGTCGGCTGGATCGTCGTTGCCGCCCTCGCGACGCCGCCATCCGTCATGACCGCCGAGGGTGCGGCGATGCGGGACTACCTGTACGGCATCCGGGACTATGTGAAACTCGCAGAGGCCGACCGCATCCGGGTGCTGCAGGCGCCCGACACCGCCGAGCGCATCGACGTGACGGACGAGTCAGCGATCGTCAAGCTTTACGAGAAGCTTCTGCCCTACGCCATGATCTTCGGCATCGAGAAGGAGTGGATCGGCGAACTCGGGCGGCACTACGCCCAGGCGGGCACGCCCGAGTGGTACTCGGGCTCGGGAGACGTGGCGAGGCTCTCGACGTTCTCGAACTCGGTCGGGTCGACCTACTTCGCGACGACGCCGCCACCACCCTCATCGTCCGGATCGTCCTGGAGTTCCTCTGGCGGCAGCAGCTTCTCGGGCGGCTCGAGCGGAGGAGGCTCCTCCGGCGGCGGCGGGGGCGGCGGAGGCGGGGGCGGCTGGTAGCCCCTGCCCGCTGGTTGAGTAGGTCGCGCAGCGACCGTATCGAAACCAGGCAACCCATACCCGGATTTCGATACGCACCCTCCGGGCGCTACTCAATCAGCGGAGTCAATGGCCGCCCGTACCTACCCGCTGGTTGAGTAGGTCGCGCAGCGACCGTATCGAAACCAGGCAACCCATACCCGGATTTCGATACGCACCCTCCGGGCGCTACTCAATCAGCGGAGTCAATGGCCGCCCGTACCTACCCGCTGGTTGAGTAGGTCGCGCAGCGACCGTATCGAAACCCGGCAACCCATACCCGGATCTCGATACGCACCCTCCGGGCGCTACTCAATCAGCGGAGTCAATGGCCGAGCCTCCGCCGTCGCGAAAGCCCTCGGCGTAGGCCTCGTCGCTTCCCAGCCGGAAGAGGTCTTCTGCGGCCGGGCGAATGATCGCTGCTGCGCCGGGTTCATCGAGAGCGCCGACGAGATGAGCGAGGCCCCGGATGACGGCGACCGGCAGCCCGGACGCCTTGCGCTTCACGAGGTCGGCCGCCGCGGCGACCTCGTCGGCGACCGCCGCGATCGTCGCCTCGAGGCGGCGACCGCCGGCATCCGTCGTGCCGCGGAGGTCGTCGAGCACGTGAAGCCCAGCCGCCCCGATCGCCACGTCCGTCTGCCCTAGCCGCCATGGCCGGCCGAGCGTGTCGGTCACGACGACGCCGACGCGCACCCCGAACCGCTCACGAAGGGCCGAGCAGATCGCGAGGGCCGAGGCATCCGGGTCGAGCGGCAGGAGCAGAATCGTGCCGTCCGGCGCATTGCTCGAGTCGACGCCCGCCGCCGCGAGCACGAGGCCCAGCCGGTTCTCGACGATGCGCGTCACGCCGCCGGGGTGCGCCTTGGTGGCGACCACGCGCACGGTCTCCGCCGTGATCGCGTCCTCCCGGTCGGCCGCCTCGATCTGCCGCCCTTCGGCCTTGGAGACGATCTTGCTCGTGACGGCGACGATGTCGCCGTCCTCGAGAGCCCCCACGGCATCCGCGATGATCGTCGGCAGGTCGTCGCCGGCCACGACCTCGGGGATGCCCTCGACCGTCCACACGCTGAAGCCCGGCATCAGCGCACGAGCTTCGGAAGCACGTCGCGGGCGAACACGTCGATCCACTCGCGCTGGTTGCGGCCGACGTTGTGCAGGTAGACGCGGTCGAAGCCCAGGTCCAGATGCCGCTGGATGGCCGCGCGATGCACATCGGGGTCGTCGGAGACGACCATGCGGCCCTCGAAGTCCTCCGGACGGGCGAGTCGGGCGAGCTGCTCGAACTCGAACGGCGATCGGATGTCGGAGCGCGGGAACCGCAGGCCCCCGTTCGGCCACTCGGTCATCGCGTTCGTCATCGCCTCGTCCATGCTCGCCGCCCAGCTCAGGTGCAGGCGCTGGACGCGGGTGCCGTGGCCGCGACCGGCCTCCCGCGCTCCCTCGTCGAACCGCGAGAAGAGTGTCGGGATCCTGTCGTACGGCGCGCCATCGATGATGAGACCGTCGACCGTGCGGCCGGCGCGTTTCGCGGTGACGGGTCCGGACGTCGCCACGAGGATCTCAGGGGCGGTCTCCGGCATCGTCCAGAGCCGCGTCGACTCGAGGGTGAAGTACTGCCCGCTGTGCTTCGTATCGCGACCCGCCGCGGATGCCGTGAACAGTTTGTGGATGATCTCGACGGCCTCGAACATCCTGTTGATGCGCTCCGCGGTCTCTGGCCAGTACCCGCCCACGACGTGCTCGTCGATCGCCTCGCCGGAGCCGATGCCGAGCCAGTGCCGGCCGGGGTACAGCGCCCCGAGCGTCGCACTGGCCTGGGCGACCATGGCCGGATGCCAGCGGTAGCCGGGCACCGTGACACCCGTTCCAAGGTCTTTCGTCGTCACCTGCCCGACAGCGCCGAGAACGGGCCAGACGAATGCGGCATTTCCTTGATTCGGGACCCAGGGCTGGAAGCGATCGGCCGCCATGACTCCCTGGAAACCAGCCCGCTCGGCGTGCGCGGCGAGCTCGACAACTTCGCCGGGGGCGAATTGGTCAAGCGCTGCGGCGAGCCCGATATGCGAGCCGGTGTTGGGAGGGGTCGATGGCACGGGTCTATTGTCGCGGATCGGGTGCGCCCGGTGTGGGCCTCATCACGTGGCTCAGGGGGTGTCGCCCTTCGACCGGCGCTTCTGCTCGAGCTCCGCCTCGAGCTTCCGGATGCGATCGGATTTCTCGTTCGCCTCGATCTCCCGCTCGAGCGCAGCGAGTTCGGCGGCCGTGTCCCGCGCGACGGGCTCGGGCTTCTCCCACCGGCGCGGGTCGCCGAACGTGCCCCGGTCTGCCGGCGCCGCATACTCGTGGCCGACGACGAACCAGAGGATCGACCCGACGAGCGGAATGAGGATCACGAGGATGATCCAGACCAGCTTGGGAAGGTGCCGCACCTGCGACTGGTCGCGCGTGATGATGTCGGCGAGCGCTCCGATCATGAGAAGGAGGGTCAGCGCGGAGAACACAAAGGGCATGTCCAGCATCCTAGGGATTCGGCGCCGCAGGCGCCTCCGCAGCTTCGGCGTAACGGATGCATAACTCCCGCAGCGATTACCGCGCCCGGCGTTGCGCGGCAGGCGCACGCGCAGTACGGTGTAACCCGCGCAACAGACGAAAGGAGGCCAGCGTGTTCGTTACAGATATTCCGGGAATCTCCCGTTCAACCGCCGGCTTCGTCTGCGCCCTCACCTCCTGACCCGGGAGCGCAGCCCGAAAGGCTGAACGTCACCGAATCGGACGGTGGTGGCGCTTTCGAAGCCCGGCTCGGCCGGCACCTTTCCGTGCCAACGCTGCAGCGTCTCTGCGTGCAGCATCCGGGCCATCACCCCGTATGGCGGCGTCACTCGATCGCTCATCGATCGTGTGCGCCGCGACCTGTACGAACCATCAGAAGTGAGGAACACAACCATGAATACCGTCATGACGATCGAACGCGATCGCCACCAGCATCCGCCGCAATCGGTGGAGTCGCAGCACCGCCGCGAGGCGCGCAGGGTCGGTCTCGTCGACCGGGTCGCGTTGCACGTCGGCGTCGCGCTCGTGAAGTGGGGTCGTCGGCCACTCGCCGTCGAGTCCCGTGAACGACGCGCAAACCGGGTGGAGCAGCGTCTCGCCATGCTCGAGCGCGAGCTCGCAGCAGAGCGGATGCGCCTCCTGAACACCCCGCGCCAGTAATGCGCGCCCAACGAGGGCCGCCGCCGGAGCATCACCGCATGGTGATCGACTCCCGGCGGCGGCCCTTTCGCATGCTGCCCTTCAGGCCTGCGGCGGGTCGTAGACCGGGATTCCGGCGGCGACCGCGACCTCGCGATAGGCGCGAGCAAGGTCGGCGAGCGAGGAGTGGGCGTTGAGGCCGCTCGGATTCGGCACGACCCACAGCGCGGCATCCGAGAGCGTGTGCGGCTGTCGTCCGATGACGGCATCCTTGCGGCCGAAGGCGGCCCGATACGCCGTGATGCCGAGCATCGCCACGACCGGCGGCCGGTACGTCGCGACTCGCCCCGCGAGGCTCTCGGCCCCTGACTTCAGGTCGCTCGTGCTCAACTCGTCCGCCCGGCGGGTGGCCGCGGGCACGAGACTCGTGATCCCGAGGCCGCGGGCCAGGATGTGTTCGCGATCATCCGGATCGAAACCGGTCGACGCATCGACGATGCGGTCCAGGATGCCCGCACGATAGAGCGCGGGATAGAACCGGTTCCCGCGCCGAGCGAAGTGGGCCTGAACGGCGGCCGTCAGAAGCCCGGGGTTGATCCCGACGAGCAGCAGTCGGATGTCCGGGCCGACAAGGTCGGGCAGGCTTTCGCCGTAGTATGCCTCCAGCTCGGCGTTCGTGAAACCCACCGTCTCACTGTATCGCCGGGCCTACGTGGTCTTCCCGACAGTCAGAGCGCGCGAAGCCTCGGGGCGAGATCGCGCGCGAAGAGCTCCTGGAAGCGCGCCTGATCGTTGCGCGGGTCATGGAAGACGAGGTGGTTGAGGCCCGCATCGATGTATTTCCGGATGTCGGCGACCACCGCATCCGGATCGGAGCCGACGATCCAGCGCGAGGCGATCTGCTCGATCGGCAGGGCATCCGCCGCCTTCTCCATCTCGATCGGATCGTCGATGTCGTGCTTCTGCTCCTTGCTGAGCGCGAGCGGCGCCCAGAAGCGGGTGTTCTCGAGCGCGGCATCCGGATCAGGGTCATAGGAGAGCTTGATCTCGATCATGCGGTCGATCGCGTCGGAGTCGCGGCCTTCAGCCTCCGCACCCTCGGCGACAGCGGGGAGCAGTTCGTCGGTGTAGAGGCCCATGCCCTTGCCCGAGGTGCAGATGAAGCCGTCGCCGGCCCGGCCAGCGTACCTCGCCACCATCGGGCCGCCGGCCGCGATGTAGACGGGGATCGGCGCATCCGGCCGGTCGTAGATCGACGCGCCATGCGTCGAGTAGTACTCGCCCTCGAAGTCGACCCGGTCCTCCGTCCACAGTCGGCGCATGAGGCGGATGGCCTCGCGCAGGCGTGCGAAGCGCTCCTTGAACTCTGGCCAGTCCTGTTCGCCGGCGCCGCGGAATCCGGTCGCGATCTCGTTGAGCGCCTCGCCCGTGCCGACCCCGAGCAGGATGCGGCCAGGGTAGAGGCAGCCCATCGTCGCGAAGGCCTGGGCGATGACGGCCGGGTTGTAGCGGAACGTCGGCGTCATGACCGAAGTGCCGATCGTGATCGTGCTCGTGCGCTCGCCGACCGCCGCCATCCAGGCGAGCGAGAACGGCGCGTGGCCTCCCTCGTGCCGCCACGGCTGGAAGTGGTCGCTCACCGTCACGCTCTCGAAGCCATGGGCCTCGGCCGCGACCGCGTACTCGACGAGGTCTCGCGGGGCGAACTGTTCGGCGGATGCCTTGTAGCCGAGTTTCAGGGGAAGCATCCACTCATCCTGTCATCTCCGCGGGCTCCCATCGTGCGCGCTCGTCGGCCCTGCGCCAGTCGGTCGGTCCGGAGACCGTCTCGAGCACATCCGTGAGCCAGAACGACTCGTCGGGATTCCAGCCGGCGAGGACAGTGCGGGCGGCCTTGGCCTCGAGGGCACGCCCTGCGGTGCGGAGGTATCCCGTCACCGTGAGATGCACGACGTCGAAGTCCTCCGCCACCGCCCGCCAGTCAGGGATCAGCCAGGCGCCGTCGAGGCCGGTGACCCGCCACCAGTCGTGCTTGCGCGAGAGGCTCACCTCAAGCGGATACTTCGCGACCAGCGCCGTCCAGTCGTCGGGGCCGTAGAGCTCGTAGACGCGAATGCCCTGCCGTGCAACAACTCGGACGACGCGCGCCTCCGTCTCCCCGAAGCCGTCCTCCTCGAGGTCGAGCCCGACCGAACCGAGCCCGTCGAGCGCGCGAGCCGTTCTCGGCAGGCCGGAGTTGGCCGGAGACGACCACCACGATCCACCGACAGGCGCGGCTGGATTCGTCGGCCGTGATCTTGCGCCGGCCTCCTCCGCGAGCGTCGCCG
The DNA here is from genome assembly GCA_036833635.1 of Terrimesophilobacter sp. GTDB lineage: Bacteria > Actinomycetota > Actinomycetes > Actinomycetales > Microbacteriaceae > Terrimesophilobacter. Next base: position 5,843 of record DAITPJ010000009.1, on the reverse strand, counting down.
CCCTCCACGCCGCCAGTTTGCCGCCCGCCGGGTCGAGGTTGAGCCTGGCCTCATGCCTCTCGTCCCACTCGACGAACCGCTGGTCCTCCGCCAGGCCGCTCGCCCACCATTCGGTGGCCGGGGCCGCGAGGAGCGCCCGCGCGAGGGGCACGAGCGCTTCCTGCACTTCGGGCATCTCCGCGACGACATCGTCCTCGTACGGCGGCTGCCAGTACGCAGCCAGGCTCACGGCCTGGGCGAGCGGCTCAAGCATCCGGAGTTCATCCGTCTCGCTCGCAAGCAGCGCAGAATCGAGATCGACGAGGGCAGCGGCGAGTGCCCGCGCCACCTCCGGGTCGAGCGGATCGGGTGCGAATTCCGCACGGAGCGACCGGATGCTCGGATCAAGCCACTCGGCCACGCTCAGGCACAACCGTCGACCGCGCGGCCCGGCGAGCAGATCCTCTGGTGAAATCGTGGAAATCATGGGCGGCTCGACGACACCCTAGTCGGTTGACGACGCGCCGATTGCAGACGGCGCGACGACGACAAAGTGGCGCGTTGTCATCCGGCCGTGCCGGGCGGGGCCTGCAGATACTCGGCGACGGCCTTCGGCACGTAGGGGCTCACGTCGCCGCCGAGCGCCGCGACCTGGCGCA
>DAITPJ010000009.1:3903-5105 GCA_036833635.1 Terrimesophilobacter sp. | reverse complement strand
ACGGCCTTCGGCACGTAGGGGCTCACGTCGCCGCCGAGCGCCGCGACCTGGCGCACGAGCGAACTCGAGACGTGGGCGTGGGCGGGATCGGGCAGAAGGAAGACCGTCTCGACGCCAGCGAGGTTGCGGTTGACGATCGCCATGGGCGTCTCGTAGGCGACATCCACCTGCGAGCGCACGCCCTTGACGAGCACGCTCGCGCCGACATCCGTGCAGTAATCGACGAGGAGCCCGACACTCCACGACGTGACCCGGATGTCGCCCTTGAGCCCGGCATCCGCGATCGACTTCTCGATGAGGGAGACGCGCTGGGCGACGGGCAGGAGCGCGGTCTTGTCGGGGTTGTGCACCACGAGCACGTGGAGCTCGTCGAAGAGGCCCGCTGCACGATCGATGACGTCCAGGTGCCCGAGGGTGATCGGGTCGAATGACCCCGGAACGACGGCGATCCTGTGCATACGCCAACCCTATCGCCCGCGGGCTTTCATCATTCAGGAGGTTCTGTGACGGGTGAGAACAATGAGGCGGCAAAGGCCACGGCGACCGCACCGGCAACTCCTGCCCCACAAACTCCTGAATAATGAAAGCCGACGGGGTCAGGTCTTGGCGAGGAAGTCGCGGGTCGTCTCGTCGAGGCGCCGGTCGAGCGCCTCGCGCAGCGCCGGATGCCGCTCGAGACCCGGGTCGGCGGCAAGCACCTCCTCGGCGATCGCCCTCGCCTCGAGGATGAGGTCGCCGTCCTTCGCGACGCGCAGCAGCCGCAGGCTCGACCGACCGCCGGACTGCACGTCGCCGAGAACGTCACCCTCCTGCCGGAGCTCGAGGTCCATGAGCGCGAGCTCGAATCCGTCGAGGGTCGCCGCGACGGCATCGACACGCTCGCGGGCGAGGGTCCCTTCCTCGGCCGTCGTCACGAGCAGGCACAGGCCAGGCACCCCGCCGCGCCCGACCCGGCCGCGCAGCTGGTGCAACTGTGAGACGCCGAAGCGCTCCGCGTCGAGCACGATCATCGCGGAGGCGTTCGGCACGTCGACCCCGACCTCGATGACCGTCGTCGCGACGAGCACGTCGAGCTCCCCCGCGGCGAACGCGCGCATCCGGGCATCCTTCTCGTCGCTCGAGAGGCGGCCGTGGAGCGCCTCGATGCGGGCTTGTGCGAGAGCCGGATGCGCGCGGAGCAGCGCGAGAGTGTCGGTGACGTT
>DAITPJ010000009.1:0-3803 GCA_036833635.1 Terrimesophilobacter sp. | reverse complement strand
CGATCGCGGGGCACACGACGAAGGCCTGCCGCCCGAGCGCGACCTCCTCCGCGAGGCGCTCCCAGATGCGCGCCCGCCAGCCGGGCTTCTCGGCGAGCGGCACGACGAACGTCTCGATGCCCAGCCTGCCCTGCGGAAGCTCGGCGATCGTCGAGACATCGAGATCGCCGAAGACCGTCATGGCGACCGTGCGCGGGATCGGTGTCGCGGTGAGAACGAGCACGTGCGGCGGCACCGCGCCTTTGCGCCGCAAGGCTTCACGCTGGTCGACGCCGAAGCGGTGCTGCTCGTCGACCACGACGAGACCCAGGTCGAAGAACTCGACGGACTCGCTCAGGAGTGCATGAGTGCCAACGACGATGTGCGCCTGGCCCGTGACGGCGGCGAGCGTCGCCTTCCTGCGGTCCGCGATCGGGAGCTGCCCCGTGATGAGCGTCGGCCGCAGCCGTGCGGCGAGATCCGGGCCGAGCGTCGCGACGATCGAGCGCAGGTGCTGCCCGGCGAGCACCTCGGTGGGAGCAAGGAGCGCCGACTGGCCCCCGCTGTCGGCGACGGCCAGCATCGCCCGGAGCGCGACGACGGTCTTGCCCGAGCCGACCTCCCCCTGCAGCAGCCGGTTCATGGGTGACGGTTGCGCCATGTCCTCGGCGACCTCGGCGCCGACCGCGGCCTGATCGCTCGTGAGAGTGAAGGCGAGCGCCGCGTCGAACTGCTCGAGGAGCCCGCCCGGCTTCGGCACGCGTGGCACCGCCGCCTGCTCCTTGAGCCGCGCACGCTGCTCGAGGAGTGCGGCCTGAAGCACGAACGCCTCGTGGAATCGCAGGGAGGCGCGGGCGGACTTCCACTCCGCGTCGACCGTCGGGCGGTGGATGAGTTCGAGGGCACGGGAGAACGGGATGAGCCCGCGCGACTCGCTCACGGCATCCGGGACCGGGTCGGCGAGCGGCGGGAGCGTGTCGAGCACGACGCCGATCGCCTTGTGCAGCTGCCAGCTCGCGACGGATGCCGTGGCCGGGTAGATCGGGATGGGCGTGTGGGCCCAGGCCTCAGCGGCCTCGCCGCGCAGCGCTTCGTCGGGCTCGAAGAGCTCGTAGTCGGGGTGCGCGAGCTGGAGCGTGCCGCGGTAGTCGCCCACCTTGCCCGCGAAGATGCCACGCGTGCCCGGCCGCAGGTCCTTGCTGCGCCACGCCTGGTTGAAGAAGGTGAGCGTGAGGAGCCCCTTGCCGTCGGTGATGACGGCCTCGAGGATCGTGCCCTTCTTCGCGCGCATGGGCCGCTCGCGCACCTCGATGACCTCGGCAACGATCGTGACGTTCTCGTCGAGCGGCAGCCGACTGAGCGCCGTGAGCTCGCCGCGGCGCGCGTAGCGGCGGGGAAAGTGCATGAGCAGGTCGCCGACGGTCTCGAGCCCGAGGCCCTTCGCGAGGGCAGCCGCGGTGCGCCCGCCGAGCGGGCCGCTCAGTTTCGCGTCGAGAGGGGAGGCCACGCTTACGAGGGTAGCGGCGCCCGGCGACGCCGCCACGGCATCCGCCCCGCCACGGCACGCCCACGCACCGCCCAGCGTGAACGAAAACGAAGGAGAACGGCGCCGGATGCGCCACTTCGGGCCCGAAATGGCGCGCGGCGGGCGGATCTCCTTCGTTTTCGTTCAGGCCGCGGGATAGGTTGGCGGGGTGACGAGGATCATCGCCGGGTTCGCGGGGTCGCTCGCGCTCACGGTTCCCGGATCGGGGACGCGACCGACGAGCGACCGGGTGCGCGAGGCGATCTTCTCGGCCCTCGAGTCGCGCGACGCCATCCGCGGGGCAAGGGTCGTCGACCTCTACGCGGGCTCGGGCGCGCTCGGGCTCGAGGCCGCATCCCGCGAGGCCGCGGCTGTCACGCTCGTCGAACGGAACCCCGCCGCCGCGAAGGTGTGCCGCGACAACGCCGCGCGGGTCGCGCGCAACGCGCCAAAGGGCCTGGCACCGGATCTCGCCGTCTCGGCCACGTCCGTTCAGGCATTCCTCGAGGCAGGCGGCGGCCCATGGGATCTCGCACTCCTCGACCCGCCTTACGAGCTCGGCGACGATGAACTGCGCCGCGCGCTCGAGTCTCTCGCGCCCCGCCTCTCCCCCGCCGCCATCGTCATGGTCGAACGGTCGGTGAAAGCCACCGAACCCGCCTGGCCGGAGGGGCTCACACTCGACCGCCGCAAGGACTATGGCGACACGACCTTGTGGTGGGCCTCAGCCGGCTGAACGGTCCCATCCCGTGAAGGGGTCCCAACCGGTCGCCGGATGCTGCACTCCATCGAGCAGGATGCCGCTTCCCGCGCGCACGACACCGACGGCCCTGAAACCGCCGGGCAGCGCCGTGCCCGGCGGGAAGGTCGCGAAGAGCGAATGGTCCTCTCCGCCGCCCAATGCGAGCTCAGGGTCGTCGCCGAGGGCGCGCCCGTCGAAGTCGATCGCGACCCCGCTCGCCGCGGCGACCCGTGCGGCGTCGCGCGCAAGGCCGTCGCTCAGGTCGAGCATCGCCGTAGCGCCGGCGAGCGCGGCCAGCCGACCATCGCCGATGGGAGGATGCGGGGCCAGTTGCGCGCGGGTGCGGTCGCGAAGCCGGGCCGCGCGGGCGGCATCCGGAACCCCGTCGGCGTCGACGGCGTCGGTGAAGAGCAGGCGCAGGGCCGCGGCGGCCGCGCCGAGCTGCCCGGAGACCGCCGCGACGTCGCCCACGCGAGCGCCGGAGCGCAGTACAGGCGCTCGCCCCCCGAGATCTCCGAACGCGGTCACCGCGATCGTGAGCGTGTCCGAGACCGAGAGGTCGCCGCCGACGATTCCGCTGCCGTGGGCGAGCGCCTCGCACGCGTCGCGGAACCCGTCGGCGATGCCTTCGAGAAGGCTCACGGGCGAGTCGGCCGGTGCGGCGATCGCGACAACGAGACCCGTCGGAACGGCCCCCATCGCGGCGACGTCGGAGAGGTTCGATGCGGCCGCCTTCCAGCCGAGGTCGTGCGGGGTCGACCAGGCGAGGCGAAAGTCGGGCCCGTGGATCATGAGGTCGGTCGTGACGACGTACCTGCCGTCCGGTGCGGCGAGGATCGCCGCATCGTCGCCGGGGCCGAGAATCTGAGCCGCGGCGGACGGCAGCCTCGGGAAGATCCGCGCAAGCACGCGCGACTCGCCGAGAACGCCGAGAGTCTCGCCCTGCGCGGCATCCTTCGGCATGCTCACACGGTAGCCTGAAAGCGATGTCACCGTCCTCGATGTCTCCGTTCCGCCGGAGCGTGCTCGCCGCCGCTCTCGCCGCTTTCGCACTTCTCGCGCTCTCCGGATGCGCCCCGACTGTGCCGCTCGAGGCCGCCCCGGATGCCGCCGACCCCGAATGTGCGGAGGTCATCGTGCGCCTCCCGAGTGCGATCGAGGATGCCGCCCAGCGGGACGCCGGCACCGACCCAGCAGGACTCTGGCTCAAGCGCGAGACGAACGCCCAGGGGACGGGCGCGTGGGGCAACCCGGCGGCAATACTCCTGCGGTGCGGTGTTCCGGTACCCGGACCGTCGACGCTTCTCTGCGTGTCGCTCGATGGCATCGACTGGCTGCGCGATGACAGCAAGGCACCGAACTACATCTTCACGACCTACGGGCGGGACCCAGCGGTCGAAGTGGTCGTCGACGGCGACCGGGCATCGGGAACGAACGCGCTCGTGGCTCTCAGGCTGGCGGTCGGCTCGATCCCCGCCACGGGCGCGTGCACGAACCCTGACGATGTGCTCGGCGTGCCGGAGCCGACGCCGTCGCCAACGCCCTGACCGCCCGACC
>DAITPJ010000008.1:32715-35203 GCA_036833635.1 Terrimesophilobacter sp. | reverse complement strand
CGGCCTCGCGGTTCTGCAGCTGGCTCTTCTCGTTCTGCATCGAGACGACGATGCCCGTCGGAAGGTGGGTGATGCGCACGGCGGAGTCCGTCGTGTTGACCGACTGGCCGCCGGGGCCGCTCGAGCGGTAGACATCGATCTTGAGGTCGTTCTGGCTGATCTCGACCTCCTCGGGTGCATCGACCTCTGGAAACACGAGCACGCCCGTCGTCGAGGTGTGGATGCGGCCCTGCGACTCGGTGACGGGCACGCGCTGCACACGGTGCACTCCGCCCTCGTACTTGAGGTGCGCCCAGACGCCCTGGGACGGGTCGGAGGCGTGCGACTTGATCGCGACCTGCACGTCCTTGTAGCCGCCGAGGTCGCTCTCGTTGCTGTCCAGGATCTCGGTCTTCCACCCCTTCGACTCCGCATAGTGCAGGTACATGCGAAGGAGGTCGGCCGCGAAGAGCGCACTCTCGGCGCCGCCTTCACCGCCCTTGATCTCCATGATGACGTCACGCCCGTCATCCGGGTCACGGGGGATGAGCAGTCGGCGAAGCTTCTCCTGCGTGACGGTGAGATTCTCCTCGAGCGCCGGCACTTCCGCCGCGAACGAGTCGTCGTCCTTTGCGAGCTCACGTGCTGCGGCGAGGTCCTCTCCCGCCTGCACCCAGTGCTCGTGCGCAGCCTTGATCTGGCTTAGCTCTGCGTACCGTCGATTGATCTTCCTGGCCCGCACCGCATCCGCGTGCACGGCCGGGTCGGAGAGCTGAACCTGCAGGTCTTCGTGCTCGGCCAGCAGCACAGCCACTGACTCGAACACGATCAGTCGTCCTTGCTCGCGGCCGCGCCGGGGAGGGACTTCTGGATCTGCATGAGGAACTCGACGTTGGAGTTCGTCTCCTTGAGCTTGCCGAGCACGATCTCGAGCGCCTGCTGCTGCTCGAGGCCGGCGAGCGCGCGGCGCAGCTTCCAGGTGACCTTGACCTCGTCGGTGCCCATGAGCATCTCCTCACGGCGCGTCCCGGATGCGTTGACGTCGACTGCGGGGAAGATGCGCTTGTCGGCGAGCTGGCGCGAGAGGCGAAGCTCCATGTTGCCTGTCCCCTTGAACTCCTCGAAGATGACCTCGTCCATCTTGGATCCGGTCTCCACGAGCGCCGTCGCGAGAATGGTCAGCGAGCCGCCGTCCTCGATGTTGCGCGCCGCGCCGAAGAAGCGCTTGGGCGGGTAGAGCGCCGACGAGTCGACACCGCCGGAGAGGATGCGCCCGGATGCCGGGGCCGCCAGGTTGTACGCCCGGCCGAGGCGGGTGATCGAGTCGAGCAGCACGACGACGTCGTGGCCGAGCTCGACGAGGCGCTTCGCGCGCTCGATCGCGAGTTCGGCGACGGTCGTGTGGTCCTCTGCCGGGCGGTCGAAGGTCGAGGCGATGACCTCGCCCTTGACCGTGCGCTGCATGTCGGTGACCTCTTCGGGCCGCTCGTCGACGAGCACGACCATGAGGTGGACCTCTGGGTTGTTCTTGGCGATCGCGTTCGCGATGGCCTGGAGCACGAGGGTCTTGCCGGCCTTGGGCGGCGAGACGATGAGGCCGCGCTGGCCCTTGCCGATCGGCGACACGAGGTCGATGATGCGGGTCGTGAGCTTGCCGGCCTCGGTCTCGAGGCGCAGGCGCTCGGTCGGGTAGAGCGGCGTGAGCTTTCCGAACTCGACGCGCTCGGCGAGGCCGTCGAGCGCGAGGCCGTTCACGGAGTCGATCTTGACGATCGCGTTGTACTTCTGGCGCCCTGGGTTCTCGCCCTCGCGGGGCTGGCGGATCGCACCGACGACGGCGTCGCCCTTGCGCAGGTTGTACTTCTTGACCTGCCCGAGCGAGACGTAGACGTCGTTGTTGCCAGGCAGGTAGCCGCTCGTGCGCACGAAGGCGTAGTTGTCGAGGACATCCAGGATGCCGGCGACAGGGATGAGCACGTCGTCCTCCGTGAGCTCTGGCTCGAGGTCGTCGTGGGCCTGCCCGCGGCGCTTGCGGTCGCGGTAACGGTTGCGACCGTTGCGGTCGTCGCCGTCCTGCTGGCGGTCGTCCTGGCGGTCACTCTGCTGGCGGTCACTCTGCTGGCGGTCATTCTGCTGGCGACCCTGCTGGCGATCGCCCTGCTGACGGTCCTGCTTGCGGTCGCCGTGCTGCTTGTCGGTCTGCTGGCTGTCGCCCTGCTGGCCCTCGCTCTGCTGCTTGTCGCCGCGGTTGCGATTGCGGCTGCGGCTGCGCTGCCCCGAGGCGGCGTCGCCGTTCTGCTCGGTAGTGGGTGACTCGGTGCTGGTTGACTGGGTGCTGGGCGAGTCGGGGCTGGCTGCGTCGGTGCTTCCCGGCTCGGTGCTGGCCGGCTCGGTGCTGGCCGGCTCGGTGCGGGCGCGCCCGCGAGCAGTCTCGCCGGAAACAGGCTCGTCGGCCGCGGGAGGAGCATCCGCACTGGGCTGTTCGGCACTGGGCTGTTCGGCACTGGGC
>DAITPJ010000008.1:6300-32615 GCA_036833635.1 Terrimesophilobacter sp. | reverse complement strand
GCACTGGGCTGTTCGGCACTGGGCTGTTCGGCACTGGGCCGTTCGGCCGGCGCCTCGGTGACCGTCGTGGTCACGACTCCTGCGGCGGCGGTGGCCCGACGAGGGGCGCGCTTCTTCGGCGCGGACTCCTGCGCTTCAGGTGCGACGGCGCCTGTCGCGGGTTCGGATGATGCAGCGCCCCGCGCTGCCTGGACCTCGGAGATGGTCTCCACGAGTTCTCCCTTGCGTAGTTTGGCGGCGCCGCTGATGCCGAGGTCCGCTGCGAGAGCCTGAAGCTCAGGCAGTCGGAGCCCGGAGAGCGTGACGCCGGTGTCCGGCCCGGTGGCGCGAACATTTGGATCAGTCACTGAGAGGATTCCTTTCCCCTGCAGGGCGCTCGCACCTATGGTGCGCTGCCGCTGGCAGCGGAGCTTGTCGACGGATGCCCGTCACCGAGTCTGTGCGGGTGCGCAGGGTGAGGGTTCGACGATGGCTGGTGATTGCACTCGGGCTCTCCAACTTCGTCAGTCGGAGCCTTCTACCGGGTGCCTCATCACTGTAGCACCTTTGAAGTCGACGGCCAGCATGAGCGGCTGCCACGTCGAAGTCGAGTTCTGCGCGACGAGCTCAGCCGCGGTGAGACGCTGGCTCGGGTCGCTTCCGAGCACGAGCACTGACGGGCCGGCCCCGGAAACGACCGCCGCGAGACCGTGCTCGCGCAGCATCCGGATGAGATCGTCCGTCTCGCGCATGGCGCTCGCGCGGTAGCTCTGGTGCAGCCGGTCCTCCGTGGCGGCGAGCAGCAACTCCGGGCTTTGCACGAGTGCGGCGACGAGCAGCGCGCTGCGCGAGACATTGAAGATGGCGTCCTCATGGGGCACGGAAGCCGGCTGCAGGCTGCGGGCGAGCGCGGTCGACATGGCTGCCTCAGGAACGAAGACGACGGTGGAGACGCCACGGTGGGCGATGAGCTTCTTATGTTTGGGACCGTCGTCGGCGACCCAGGCGATCGTGAGCCCGCCGAAGAGCGCAGGGGCCACGTTGTCCGGATGCCCCTCGAGCTCCGTGGCGAGTTCGAGCAGGGTCACCGGGTCGAATTCGGCGATTCCGTCGAGCAGCCCCTTGCCCGCCATGATGCCGGCGACGATCGCGGCGCCTGAGGAACCAAGGCCCCTGCTGTGCGGGATGGCGTTGCGGGCGAGGATCTCGAGTCCAGGCATGGGAAGCTTCACGCTCGCGAAGACATGGGCAATCGAGCGGGCGACGAGGTTCGTCTCGTCCGTCGGGACGACCCCCTCCCCCACACCCTCGACCGTGACGTGGACACCGGGCTCCGCACGAACGGTGACCTCGAGCTCGTCATAGAGCGAGAGGGCGAGACCGAGCGTGTCGAAGCCCGGGCCGAGGTTCGCGGTCGTCGCCGGAACCTTGACCGAGACCGAGGTGCCGACGGGAATGGGCGCGGTCGGTGTCATCCGTCGACCTTCAGGTCGGCGAGGCCGAGCACCCCTGCAACCTCGTCGGTGTCGGCCGGCACGACCGTCGGTACAGCCTCGCTGCCGTCCGGGAGTCGCACCGCCCATTGCGGGTCCTTGAGACCGTGCCCGGTGACCGTGATGACGACGGTCGATCCCTTCGGGATCTCGCCTGCCCGTGAGCGCTCGAGCAGGCCGGCGACGCCGATCGCGGAGGCAGGCTCGGCGAAGATGCCGACCTCCGCCGAGAGGATGCGATGGGCACGCAGGATCTCGGCATCCGTGAACATTCCGAAGTAGCCGTCGCTGTCCTCGCGGGCCGCGAGGGCGAGTTTCCAGGATGCGGGGTTGCCAATGCGGATCGCGCTCGCGATCGTCTCCGGGTCTTTGACCACGTGTCCGCGCACGATGGGTGCGCTGCCTTCGGCCTGGAAGCCGAACATCCGCGGGAGCCTCGTCGTGGCGCCGCGTGCGAGCTCCTCGCGGTAGCCGCGATGGTAGGCCGTGTAGTTGCCGGCGTTGCCGAGGGGTACGAGGTGGAAGTCCGGCGCGTCCCCGAGCACCTCGACGACCTCGAATGCCGCAGTCTTCTGGCCTTCGATGCGGTCGTTGTTGACCGAGTTGACGAGGTGCACGGGGTACCGGGCGTCGAGCTCACGGGCGATCTCGAGGCAATCGTCGAAGTTGCCATCGACCTGGAGGAGCTGGGCGTTGTGGGCGATCGCCTGGCTGAGCTTGCCGATCGCGATCCTGCCCTTCGGCACGAGCACGGCGGCCGCGATCCCGGCCTTCGTCGCGTACGCGGCCGCCGACGCCGAGGTGTTCCCGGTCGACGCGCACACGACGACCTTCGCCCCATGCTCGACGGCCTTGGAGACGGCCATCGTCATTCCCCGGTCCTTGAAGGAGCCCGTCGGGTTCATGCCCTCGAACTTGATCCAGACGTTCGCGCCGGTCTGCGCCGAGAGAGGCGTCGCCTCGATGAGCGGCGTTCCACCCTCACCGAGCGTCACGACCGGAGTCGCGTCGCTCACGTCGAGCCGGTCGGCGTACTCGCGGAGGACCCCTCGCCATTGCCTGGACGGATTCGGCCTGGACATGCTCACAGTCCCTCGACTCTTAGAACGGACACCACGGATTCGACGACGGGGGTCGCGGCCAGGGATGTGACGGTCGCGGCAAGGGAAGATTCGGACGCCTCGTGAGTGCCAATGACAAGGGTAGCGGTGGGAGCTGCAGAGTCCCGCGCCGACGCGACAGACTGCACGAGCGTCTCGACGGAGACACCGTGCTCACGGAAGAGATCGGCGATCTCCGCGAGCACCCCCGGCTGGTCGAGGACCTCGAGGGTGATCTGGTACCGCGTCGTAATGCTCGACATGGGGAGGATCGGAAGGCTCGCATGGCGCGACTCGGCGATACCCGGCCCCCCAATGACGTGGCGCCTCGCGGCAGTGACGAGGTCGCCGAGCACGGCGGACGCCGTCTCGCGGCCGCCGGCGCCCGCTCCGTAGAACATGAGGTCGCCAGCCGCCTCGGCCTCGATGAAGACCGCATTCTTGCCACCGTGCACCGCGGCAAGGGGATGGTCGGCGGGGACGAGCGCCGGGTAGACGCGCGCGCTCACGCCCTCCGTGCCCGTGGCATCCTGTGGCCCGGCGGGAAGGGTCAGCCGTTCGCAGATCGCGAGGAGCTTGACGACGTAGCCCGCCCTCGTGGCCGCCTCGACCTGTTCGAGTGTGATGCCGGCGATGCCCTCGCGGTACACGGACTCGAGTGGAACGACCGTGTGGAAGGCGAGGCTCGCGAGGATGGCCGCCTTCTGTGCCGCGTCGAAGCCGTCGACGTCCGCCGTCGGGTCGGCCTCGGCGAAGCCCAACTCCGTCGCGGTCGCGAGCGCCTCCTCGAGCGTCGCGCCCGTCGTGTGCATGCGGTCGAGGATGAAGTTCGTCGTCCCGTTCACGATGCCCAGGATGCGCCGCACCTGGTCGCCGGCGAGGCTGTCGTGCAGCGGCCGGATGATGGGAATCGCCCCCGCGACGGCCGCCTCGTAGTAGAGCTGGGCGCCGACCTGCTCCGCAGCCTCGAAGAGTTCCGGCCCGTGCGTGGCGAGGAGGGCCTTGTTGGCGGTGATGACATCGGCGCCAGAGTTGAGTGCCTGGAGGATGTGCTCGCGCGCGGGTTCGAGACCGCCCATGAGCTCGATGACAATGTCCGCGCCGAGAATGAGGGATTCCGCGTCGGTCGTGAGCAGTTCCGCCGGGAGGTCGACGGTTCGCTCGGCATCGAGATCGCGTACGGCGATCCCGACGAGTTCGAGGCCGGCCCCCACGCGCTCGGCGAGCTCGCCGCGGTGCTCGAGAAGGAGCGCGGCCACCTGGGCACCGACGTTGCCGGCGCCGAGCAGGGCGACGCGCAGGTTCCGGTACTCGATCATTGCGAGGCCCCCTCGCGGGAGGTCACGAGTGCGAGGTCCCTGCCGAGCAGGTCGTCCTCCGTCTCACGCCGCACGATCGCGCGCGCTGCACCGTCGGCCACCGCGACGACGGCCGGACGGGCGAGGTAGTTGTAGTTGCTCGCGAGCGACCAGCAGTACGCGCCGGTCGCCGCGACCGCGAGCAGGTCCCCTGGGGTGACGTCGGCCGGCAGGTACTCTGCATGCACGACGATGTCGCCGCTCTCGCAGTGCTTGCCCGCGACGCGAACGAGCGAGGCATCCGCGTCGGAGGTGCGGTTCGCGATGCGGGCGGAGTAGTCGGCACCGTAGAGCGCAGGGCGCACGTTGTCGCTCATCCCGCCGTCGACGCTCACGTAGCGCCGAACGGCGATGCCGGACGCCACCGCGATGTCGAGGTCCTTGATCGTTCCGACGGTGTAGAGCGTCACTCCGGCCGGCCCGACGACCGCACGGCCGGGCTCGATCGCGATATCCGGCACCGGGATGCCGTGCCGCTCGGCCTCGCGCGCGACGGCCGCCGCGAGCTCCTGGGCCATGTGCTCGATCGGTGTCACCCTGTCGATGGAGGTGTAGGCGATGCCGAAGCCGCCGCCGAGGTTGAGTTCGGGGACCGGCCCGTTCTCCAGCAGGAGCGCGTGGATCGCCAGAAGGCGTCCGATCGCCTCGACGAACCCGCTCACGTCGAAGATCTGGGAGCCGATGTGCGAGTGCAGCCCGAGGAACTCGAGCGACTCATGCGATCGGATGCTCTCGACGTGCCGAGCGACCTCCGGGAGAGGAACGCCGAATTTCTGGTCTTCGCGGGCTGTCGCCAGGAACTCGTGGGTGTGGGCGTGAACGCCCGTGTTGACGCGGAGGCGCACCGCCTGGGTCACACCGTGCCGCTCCGCCGCCTCCGCGATCCGCTCGATCTCCAGCGCACTGTCGATCACGATCGCGCCGGTCCCCGCCGCGACGGCCCTGTCGATCTCGGCGACGCTCTTGTTGTTCCCGTGGAATCCGAGCCGGGATGCGTCGATGCCCGCGGCGAGCGCGAGGGCGAGCTCGCCGCCGCTCGCGACGTCGATCGCGAGGCCTTCCTCATCCATCCATCGGGCGACGGCGGCCGAGAGGAGAGCTTTCCCTGCGTAATACACCGTCACGTTCGCGCCGATCGCAGCGAACGCGGTCTCGAAGGCGGAGCGGATGCCGGCGGCGCGCGCACGGACATCCGCTTCGTCGAGCACGTAGAGCGGTGTGCCGAACTCGGCGGCGAGTGCGGTGGCGCTGACTCCCCCGAACTCGAGTTCGCCTTCTGCGGCACGCCGCGCGCTGGCCGGCCAGACGCCGTCCGCGAGCGCGTTGGCGTCCGCGGGCGGTTCGAGCCACGGCGGAGCGAGCGGATTGGCGGTCACAGGAGCCTCACTGGAGTTGGCCTCACGGGGATCATCGGCGAGGCGAGCGAACCCGGCTTGGTTCCTGAAGCCCCTCGAATTGTACTAGACGCCGTGGGGTTCGAGCGGGCCGGCCGACACCGGGACCGGGGCGGCCGAGACCGTCCGGTCGATCGTGAACTGGCCCAGCACCCTCGTGCCGAGGTAGATCACGCAGCTCTGGCCGGGCGCGACGCCGCTGAGCGGGGCATCCGGGGTCGCGACGAGTTCGACGCCGCCGGGCTCGCCGTCGCGCCGCACGAGCGTCGCGGGCACGGGGTCGGCGTGGGCGCGAATCTGGATGTCGCAGGCGAGGGGCTCGTCAAGGTGCGCGGGGGCTGTCCCTGCCCAGCTGAAGCGCGATCCGGCGACCTCGGCGACATCGAGCGCCTCGCGCGGACCCACGACGACCTCGTTGGTCTTCGGCCGGATCTCGAGGACGAAACGCGGCTTGCCATCGTCCGAGGGGAACCCGATGTTGAGTCCTTTGCGCTGCCCGACGGTGAAGGCCGTGGCGCCCTCGTGCGTTCCGAGCTTCGCGCCAGTGCGGTCGAGGATGGCCCCCGGCTCGGCGCCGACGCGCTCGGCGAGCCAGCCCCTGGTGTCGCCATCCGGAATGAAGCAGATGTCGTGGCTGTCCGGCTTGCTCGCGACGCTCAGGCCCCGCGCGGCCGCCTCTGCCCGAACCTCGGCCTTACTCGGCGTCGAGCCGAGCGGGAACATGCTGTGGGCGAGCTGCTGCGCCGTGAGAACACCGAGGACGTAGGACTGGTCCTTCGCCCAGTCGGCGGCCCTGTGGAGTTCGCGCGACCCGTCCGCTGCCGTCACGACGTTCGCGTAGTGGCCCGTCGCCACGGCGTCGAAGCCGAGGTCGAGCGCCTTCTCGAGCAACGCTGCGAATTTGATGCGCTCATTGCAGCGCAGGCACGGGTTCGGGGTGCGGCCGGCGGCATACTCTGCGATGAAGTCGTCGACAACGTCGAGCTTGAAGCGCTCGGAGAAGTCCCAGACGTAGTACGGGATGCCGATGACGTTCGCCGCACGCTGGGCGTCCATCGAGTCCTCGATCGTGCAGCAGCCACGACTGCCTGTGCGCAGCGTCCCCGGCATCCGACTGAGTGCGAGATGCACACCGACGACCTCGTGCCCTGCATCGACCGCGCGCGCCGCCGCGACGGCGGAATCGACACCGCCGCTCATTGCCGCCAGAACCTTCATGCTGCCAGGACTTTCACGCCTTCAACCCTACGTCCCGTGTCGCGAGCCCTGCCCGCGCGGCTTTCGCGTGCGCTGCGGGGAGCGCCGCGAGCAGGGCGTCGACATCGTCATGGGTCGAGGTGTGCCCGAGTGTGAACCGCAGCGCTCCCCTCGCCTCGCCTTCGGCCAGGCCCATCCCGAGCAGCACATGGCTCGCCTCCGGAATCCCTGCCTGGCAGGCCGAGCCCGTGCTCACGGAGATGCCCGCCTCGTCGAGAAGATAGAGAAGCGAGTCGCCCTCGCACCCTGGGAAGGTGAAGTGGGCGTTGTTGTCGAGGCGATCCACGGGGTGACCACGAAGCTCGGCTGAGGGCACGGCGGCCAGCACGCCGGCGATGAGTCGATCGCGCAGGGCGGAGAGGTCGGCGACCGGATGCTGCGCTGCGACGGCGAAGGCGCGAGCGGCCGGCGCGTCCTGGGTTCCCGACCGTACTTTCCGCTGCTGCCCGCCGCCGTGGATGAGCGGGACGATCGTCGCGGTACGCGAGACCACGAGGGCGCCCATGCCGAACGGCCCCCCGATTTTGTGGGCCGAGACCGAGAGCGCGGCGAGACCGGAGGTGGCGAAGTCGATGGGAAGGTGCCGCCAGGCTCCCACGGCGTCGGCATGGACGGCGATACCGTGCGCCGCGGCGAGCGCAACAAGCTCCGCCACGGGCTGGATCGTCCCGACCTCGTTGTTGGCCCAGAGCATGGTCACGAGCGCGACGTCGTCGTGGCTCTCGAGCGCCTCGGCAACGGCTGCGAGCGAGATCCTGCCGTGCTCGTCGACCGGGATCCACTCGACAATCGCGCCGTCGTGCGTCTCGAGCCACTCGACGGTGTCGATCGTCGCGTGGTGTTCGCCGCGCGGCACGAGGATGCGCCGCCGCGCGGGAGCGGCGAGGGAAGCGGCCCAGTACAGACCCTTGATCGCGAGGTTGACCGACTCCGTCCCTCCCGACGTGAAGACGACCTCGATGGGGTCGCACCCGAGGCTCGCCGCGACCTGCTCGCGCGCCTCCTCGAGCATCCGTTTCGCGTTCTGGCCGTCGCTGTGGATCGACGACGGGTTCCCGACGAGCCCGAGCGCCTCGACGAACGCCTCCCGTGCGGCAGGCAGCATGGGCGTCGTCGCCGCATGGTCGAGATAGACCGGCATCCCGCCCCTCCCGTCGGCGCGGCCGTTCGTCCGCACTCAATTACTCTAGGACGATGTCTTCCGCCGATCCGCTGCACGACCTGGGGGCACGTATCACCGCGCAGGGCGGCCAGGTGCGCGTATATTCCGCGAGCGCGACGTCGATCGAACTGTGCCTGTTCTCACGCAAGGATCCCAACTGGATCACCGACACCATCCCGCTCGAAGCGGATGCCGGCCACGTCTGGTCTGCGACATCGCCGAAGCTCGTGGCGGGGAGGAACTACACGCTGAGGGCGACCGGCGCCGCGCGCGAAAGCGGCCGCTTCGACCCGAACCGTCACCTGATCGATCCATACGCCCGAGGCCTCACGAGGACGAGCGGCGGCGAATGGCGCGCGACCATCCTCGACGACCAGTTCGACTGGGGCGGAGTCGGAAAGCCGGCGACGCCGCTCGACCGCACGGTCATCTATGAGGCGCATGCGAAAGGCATCACGAAGCTCAATCCGGCGGTTCCCGAGGAGCTTCGCGGCAGCTACGCCGGCCTCGCCCACGAGTCCACGATCGCCTACCTCACGGGACTCGGCGTCACCGCGGTCGAGCTGCTCCCGATCCACCAGTTCGTGACGGAGCAGCGCCTCGTCGCCATGGGGCTCAGCAACTACTGGGGCTACAACTCGCTGTCCTTCTTCGCCCCCCACGCGGCCTGGGCTTCCCCGCAGGCGCAGAAAGCTGGCCCGGACAGCATTCTGCGGGAGTTCAAGGGCATGGTCCGGCTGCTCCACGAGGCGGGCATCGAGGTCATCCTCGACGTCGTCTACAACCACACCTCGGAGGAGGGCCCCGGCGGCCCGACGACGAGCCTGCGCGGGCTCGACGATGCGACCTACTACCGGCAGACCGACGCCGGGGACTATATCGATGTCACCGGATGCGGCAATTCGCTCGACGCCTCGAACCCGGTCGCCCAGCGCCTCGTCCTCGACTCGCTGCGCTACTGGGCGAACGAGGTGCAGGTCGACGGTTTCCGCTTCGATCTCGCGGCGACGCTGGGGAGGAACGCAGAAGGCGACTTCGACCCGGAACATCCGCTGCTCACGGCGATCGTGAGCGACCCGGAGCTCGCCGGCGTCAAGATGATCGCCGAGCCGTGGGACGTCGGCCCGGACGGCTGGCAGACCGGCAGGTTTCCGGATGGCTGGCTCGAGTGGAACGACGGCTACCGTGACCGCGTGCGCAGCTTCTGGCTCACCGACGTTGCTGCGGCGCGCGCACACGGAGCCGCCCCGATCGGGATCGGCCCGTTCGCGACCCGACTGTCCGGCTCCTCGAACGTATTCTCCGCCGAACGCGGTCCCATCGCGTCGGTCAACTTCGTCACGGCGCACGACGGTTTCACCCTGAGCGACCTCACTGCCTACGACGACAAGCACAATCTCGGAAACGGCGAGAACAATCGCGACGGGACCGACAACAACCACTCGTTCAACCACGGCGTCGAGGGGCCGACGGATGATCCCGGCATCACGACCGCCCGGCGAAAGGCCATGCGCAATCTGCTCGCGACGCTCCTGCTCTCCGCGGGAATCCCGATGCTCACGGCGGGGGACGAGATCGGCAGGAGCCAGCGCGGGAACAACAACGCCTACTGCCACGACGACGAACTGAGCTGGCTGCCGTGGGAGCTCGAGGAGTGGCAGCGCGACCTCCTGAAGATCACGACCGCAGGCATCCGGTTCCGGCTCGACAATCCGGCCGTGCGCCCCCGCGACTTCGGCGTGTGGGGTGAGACGCTCGAGACCGCGACCCAGATGGACTGGTTCAACGCGGCGGGCGCCTCCATGTCGATCGAGGACTGGGACTCCCCTGCCGAACGCACCCTGCAGTATCTCGCCGCCGCGACCCACGAGGTCGAGGGATTCAACCGCATCCTGCTCGTCGTGCACGGGCTCGAGGCCGCAGAGACCGTCACGCTTCCTGCCCACGCGGGTGTTGCGTCCTACACTCTCCTCTTCGACAGCGCCTTCGACTGGATCGACCAGAGCGAGCACGCTCCTGGGTCGACGATCACGATGTCACCGACGTCGATGAAGCTCTTCCGCGCCCACTGAGTCGGCCGCCTGAACCGGCCGCCGGGCTCACCGGAGCGACTTCTGCAGGAGGATCGTGCCGAGCCACCGCTCGAACTTGTAGCCGACGCGACCCATGCGGCCGATCTCCCGGAAGCCGAAGCCCTCGTGCAGAGCGAGCGAGGCCTCCGCCCCCTGGTCGGCGATCACGGCGATGAGCTCACGCAGGCCAGCGGCACTCGACCGCTCGATGAGCTCGGCGAGCAGGGCGTGGCCGAGCCCCTTACCGGTCGCGGCCGGGCCGAGGTAGATCGAGCTCTCCGCCGTGTAACGGTAGGCGGCCTTCGGCTTCCACGGCGCGACGGAAGCGTAGCCGAGGATGTCGCCTCCTGGACTCTCGGCGACGAGGTACGGCATCCGGAGCTTGATCTGGTGCTGGAACTTCGCGCGCAGCTCGCGCAGGCTCAGCGGCTGCTCGTCGAAGGTGACGGTCGAGTTGGCGACGTAGTGGTTGTAGATGGCGAGAATGTACGGGAGGTCTGCCGGGCGGGCGTCGCGCAGCGTGTACGAGAATGACTCCTCCGGCATGGGGTCAGGTTACGTCACGCCGCCAGCTCGTGGCGTAACCGACGGCACCGGCGATGAGCGCGTAGGCGAGGAGCACGAGACCGCCCTGCCACCAGTCGAGCACCTGAGCGTCGGGACTCATTCCGCCGAGCGTCGTGAAGATGCTCGACCCGACGAGCGCGTCGCCCGCCGCACCGGGGAGGAACTGGCCAATGCCGGCGGTCCAGTCCCAGAACGAGGCGACGAGACGCAGGATGGGCTCGACGAACTGCGTGAACGCGAGCACGATGACGATCGCCGCGACCTGGCTCGGGATGAGGGCGCCGAGGCCGACGCCGATGATGGCCCAGATCGCCATGGCGAGCACGATGCGGGCGAGCAGGAGCCAGATATCCGAGTCGCCGAGACCGGTCTCGTGGCCGGTCGCCGCGAGAATCGGGGCGCCGAGGCCCACCGAGGCGACGAGCCCGCCGAGCCCGAAGACCGCGCCGAACCCGAGGAGAACGAGGTATTTGGCGCCGAGCACGACCCCGCGGCGCGGTGTCGCAAGGAACGTCGGAGTGAGCGTCTGGTGCCGGAACTCCACGGTCGTCGCGAGCGTGCCGAGCAGCACCGGGAAGACGTAGCCGATGCTCGAGGCGATGCTGTAGATGATGGGAGGAAGCGCGCCATCCGGGATGCCAGGCATCCCGCCGCCGGCCGGGTCGCCGCCGGGCGAGCCGAGCGCTCCCCCGAGCCCGCTGAAGGCGAGCGCGAGGATGCCGGCCGTGAACGCGACGTAGCCTGCCAGCACGAGGAGGAGCACCCACCAGAGGCGCACCGTCATCATCTTTGCGAACTCGGCGCGTACCGCGGCGATGACGTTCACAGCTGCCCCCCTTCTCCGACGAGCTCGAGAAAGGCCTTCTCGATTCCGGTCTGTTCCGCGGCGAGGTGGCGGAGGGCGACCCCCGCAGTGCTCGCAATCGCTCCGACCCGCTCCGGGCTGAGCCCGGTGACGGCGAGGCCGGCCGGGGTCTCCTCGACCGTCGCCCCGGCGGCGCCCAGGGCGGAGGCGAGGGCGGTCCGATCCGGGGCGTCGACGATGACCCGTGGCCCGCCTTCGAGCTCGGCGAGACCGCCTTCGTAGACGAGCGCGCCGTGCGAGATGATCACGACGCGATCGACGCTCTGCTGCACCTCGCTCAGCAGGTGCGACGAGACGAGGACCGTCCTTCCCTCGGCGGCGAGCTGCCGAAGGAAGGATCGGATCCACTTGATCCCCTCCGGGTCGAGCCCGTTGACGGGTTCGTCGAGCACGAGCACGCCGGGGTCGCCGAGGAGGGCGAAGGCGAGACCGAGCCGCTGGCGCATGCCGAGCGAGTACCCGCCGACCCGCCGATCGGCGAACTCGGCGATGCCGACCTGGGCCAGCACTTCGTCGACCCTGGACTGCGGGATGCCCGCGGCGAGCGCGTAGACCCGCAGGTGATTTCGTGCAGACCGCCCCGGGTGGAAGCTCGAGGCCTCGAGAGCTGTCCCGACGGTCTCGAGCGGCCGCGGCAGGTCACGATACTCGACGCCTCCGAAGGTCGCCGAACCTGAACTCGGCCGAACGAGGCCGAGCAGCATCCGGAGAGTCGTGGTCTTGCCTGCGCCGTTCGGGCCGAGGAAACCGGTGACCTGGCCTGGGTTGACCGTGAACGTCAGCCCGTCGACAGCACGCACGGGACCGAACGACTTGGCGAGATCGGCGATCTCGATTGTTGTGCTAGTTGGCATAGAATAAGTAAATCAGATGTTCCGGCCGTCCGCTAGCCGGGCGGCCTGCTCATCCGACGAAAGCGTCCAATCGACCGGCGGCGCGCCCTGCTCGGCCAGGAGCACATTGGCTCGGCTGAACGGCCGCGACCCGAAGAAGCCGCCGGTCGCCGAGAGCGGGCTCGGATGCGCGGACTTCACGACAGGGACGCCTCCGAGCATGGGCTGGAGCGAAGCAGCATCCCTACCCCACAGGATCGCGACGAGCGGCCCTCCGCGCTCGACAAGCCCCCGGATCGCGCGCTCGGTGACCTCTTCCCAGCCCTTCCCACGATGGGATCCGGATGCTCCGGGCCGCACCGTGAGCACGCGGTTGAGGAGCATGACCCCGCTCTCGGCCCACCCGGTGAGGTCGCCATGGACGGGCGGCACGACGCCGAGGTCGTCGTGGAGCTCGCGATAGATGTTCTGGAGGCTGCGCGGGACGGGCCGCACGCTGCGTTCGACGGCGAACGACAGGCCGATCGGGTGTCCAGGAGTCGGGTACGGGTCCTGCCCGACGATGAGCACGCGCACTCCCGCGAGAGGGTAGCCGAATGCTCTGAGCACGTTCTCACCGGCCGGAAGGTAGCCGCGGCCTGCGGCGACCTCGGCGCGCAGGAAATCGCCCATCGCCGCGACCCGGCCCGCGACCGGTTCGAGCACGGAGGCCCAGCCGGGGTCGACGAGCTCGCGGAGCGGCTTGGGCGCGGCCATGACAGCAGACTACGGCTGGACGACGCGCTAGTGTGCGTTCATGTCCCTTCTTCGCGGCCGCGCCGGTGCGGTGACGGCAAGCCTCATCGGGTTCCTGTTCTTCGTGGAGTTCGTCAGTGGAATCCTGCAGGGCTTCTATGTCCCGCTCATCCCGGATCTCGTCGACTACCTTGGCATCAAGGATGCCGACTTCAACATTTTCGAGGGCGCCCAGCTCCTGCTCTCCGCGCTCGTCGTGCCCATCCTCGCCAAGCTCGGCGACATGTACGGCCACAAGAGGATCCTGCTCGTCTCGACAGTGCTCACCGCGGGGGCGACCTGGTGGCTCGCTTTCGCGGGGGACTTCACGAGCTTCCTCGTCGCCTGGACCCTCCAGGCCTTCTACGTCGTCTGGCTGCCGCTCGAGATCGCCCTCATCTTCGACAAGGGCCGCCGCAGCGGGCGGGCGCCCTCGGCGACCCGCAAGGCGGCGGGCCTTCTCATCGTCGGACTCGAAGCCGGGGCGATCGCAGGCGCTCTCGGCAGCTCGGCGATCTTCGAGGCATTCGGAGGCGCCGCCGCACTCGGCACCTCGGTCGTGCCGACGCTCATGGTCCCCGCGGTCGCGGTGACGCTCGTATTCTTCGTCATCCTCTTCGGCGTGCCGGAGTCCGAGCCGCTGCCAGGCCGCAGCCTCGACTGGGTCGGTTTCTCGATCCTCACGATCGCGCTCCTCCTCATCACCTCCGGCCTCACCTTCCTCAAGTTCAATGACACGGAGTGGTGGCCGTGGGCGCTCATCGTCGCCGGCATCCTCGCCTTCTGGCCGTTCGTCGCCTTCGAGCTGCGGCAGAAGGACCCGGCGATCGACATCCGGGTCTTCCGGCAGTCCAACATGTGGCCTGTGCAGCTCACGGCGTTCCTCATCGGCATCAGCCTTCTCGGCGCCCAGGCCCCGCTCGCGACCTACGCCGGCACGGACAAGGAGGCTCTCGGCTACGGCCTCGGGCTCACGTCAGGCACGATATCGATCCTCATCGGCCTCTACCTCGTGTCGATGATCGTGGGCGCGCTCCTGTTCCCGCTCGTCTCGAAATGGCGCACGCCGCGGGCTGCCCTCATCGTTGCCGCCTTCCTCGTCGCGATCGGGTACCTGCTCTTCATCCCGTTCCATCTCGAGACCTGGCAGGTCTTCATGAACATGGTCGTCGCCGGCCTCGGCAGCGGGGCTCTCGTCGGTGCCATGCCGGCGGCTGCGGCAGCTGCGGCACCCCGGGGGCAGACCGGGATCGCTTCGGCGCTCACCAACACGACCAAGACGATCGGCGGGTCCTTCGCCTCGAGCGTCTTCGCCATCGTCCTCGCGATCGGCGCCGTGCAGCTCGCCGGCGCAACGGCGGGGAGCCTCTTCGGGTACTACCTCGTGTGGGGCATCTGCGGCGGCGGGGCGCTCGTGGCGGCCGTGCTGCTCTTCTTCGTTCCGAAGCTCGCGTTCGCGGATGCGGAAACCGAGCTCGAGCCTGAGGCGGTCGCAGCACGATGAATCTCAAGGATCTCGCGACAGAGGCAACACGCTACCTCGAGCCCCTCCAATCAGTGCGGCGGGACATCCACCGGCATCCGGAGCTCGGGCTCGAGACCCCGAAGACGCTCGACCGGGTCATGGCGTCGATCTCAGAGCTGCCCATCGAGATCGAGCGCTGGGATGCCGGCCCGACCGGGCCGATGACCTCGGCTCTCGTGCGCATCACGGGCGGCAGGCCCGGCCCCACCGTGCTGCTGCGCGCCGACCTCGATGGCCTTGCGCTGCAGGAGGACACCGGCCTCGACTTCGCCTCGGAGCTGCCAGGCCGGATGCACGCGTGCGGTCACGACCTGCACGCCGCGATCGCGGTCGGGGCGATCCACCTTCTTGCGACGCACAGGGACGAGCTCGCGGGAGAAGTGGTCTTCATGCTCCAGCCGGGCGAGGAAGGCTATCGCGGCGCCGACCTCATGCTCGAGAACGGGATGCTCGAGCATGCAAAGGGCGACCTCGTGGGGGCGTACGCCCTGCACGTGACCACGACCCAGGCTCTCGGACACTTCGGTACTCGCCCGGGGACGCTCATGGCCGCCGCCGCCGAGCTCAATGTGACCGTCAAGGGAGGCGGCGGGCACGGTTCTGCTCCGCATCTCGCTCGCGACCCCAACCAGGCGCTCGCCGAGATCGTGAGCGGCCTCCAGACCATGGTCACCCGTCGGTTCAGCGCCTTCGACCCGGTCATCGTGACCGTCGGCTGGCTTGCCGGCGGCGAGCCAGGGACCAACAACGTCATCCCGAACTCGGCGTCCTTCGGTGCGACGATCCGCACGTTCTCCCCCGAGAATCTCGAGGCCATCGAGCGGCACAGCGCGGAGCTCGTGACCGGCATCGCGGGCGCCTACGGCCTCACGGCGGATCTTGAGTTCAAGATCATCACGATCCCGCTGCAGAACGCGCCCGAGCACGTCGAGCTCGCCGGCACCGTCGCGCGCGAAATGTTCGGCGAGGAGCGATTCGAGATCATGGAGACGCCCATCGGCGGCGCCGAGGACTTCGCCTCCGTGCTGCGCGAGGTCCCAGGCGCCTTCATCTTCGTGGGCGCGTGCCCGCCCGAGCTCGACCCCGCGACCGCCCCCAACAACCACTCCAATCTCGCCCGATTCGACGACAGCGTGCTTCCGGATGCCGCCGCGTACCTGGCCGCGCTCGCCTTCGCGAGGCTGAGCGAAGTCAGTCCTTCGGACTGAGGGGCTTTCTCGCGACCTTGTGCGGCGCGGCCTGCGCCACGGGCTTGACCGTCACGAGGTCGAGGTTGACGTGGCCGGGAAGCTCGATCGCGAGCACGATGACCTCGGCGATGTCCTCGGCCGTGAGCGGGTTGTCTACTCCCGCGTAGACGGCGTCGGCGCGTGCCCGGTCGCCGCCGAACCGGTTGAGGGAGAACTCCTCGGTCCTGACCATGCCGGGCGCGACCTCGATGACGCGGATCGGCTCGCCGACGAGCTCGAGGCGCAGAACACCCGTCATGGCATGCAGTGCGAATTTCGACGCGTTATAACCGCCGCCGCCCTCGTAGGCGACCTGTCCGGCGATCGAACCGAGCATGAGGATGTCGGCATGGCCGCTCTCACGCGCGCCATCCCGCAGGAGAGGCAGGAGCGCTGCCGTCACGCGCTGCACGGCGACGACGTTGACGTCGAACATGCGCATCCAGTCTTCCGGGTCGCTCTCCTCGACCGAGGCCATGCCGACGGCGCCTCCGGCATTGTTGACGAGTGCATGCACCGGCCCGCCCTCCGCGAGGTGGTCGCGCAGCGCATCCACCTGGGCCCGGTCGGTGAGATCGGCGGTGAACACGGAGGCTCCGGTCTCGGCCGCGAGCGCCTCGAGTCGGTCGGTCCGGCGTGCAACCCCGACGACATCCCAGCCGTGCGACCGGAAGAGCCGCACTGTCGCTTCCCCGATTCCCGAGCTTGCCCCCGTCACGACTACCCGGCGTCCCGCCATGATCCTGCCTTTCAACGTCCTCACATCAGTCTGTCAGGAAGCCCCGCCGTGCGGGTGGTACCAAGGGACGGATGACAGTTGACGCTCGGACGAGCACCCGCGCGCACGCCCGGCGAATCCCGCTGTGGGACAACGCGCGGTTCCTCGCCGTGACACTCGTGGTCATCGGTCACGGCATCCAGCGGCTCACGGCGGACTCGAACAACGCCCTCATCGTCTACCTCTTCATCTACGCCTTCCATATGCCGGCCTTCGCCATCATCAGCGGCTACTTCTCGACCGCGAAGCCCCCGACGCTGCGCCGCATGAAAAAGGTTCTGACCCACCTCGTGATCCCCTACCTCGTCATGGAGGCGATCTGGTCGCTCGTGCAGTTCCTCGTCGAGGGCAGGGGCAACTTCAACCCGTCGAAGCCGAGCTGGACGCTGTGGTTCCTGCTCGCCCTGGCGATCTTCCGGCTCGTCCTTCCCTATCTCGCGCTCCTGCGCTGGCCGCTCATCCTCTCGGTGCTGTTCTCCGTCGGCGTCGGGTACCTCGACAACGTCGGAAGCACCTTCTCGCTCTCGAGGGCCATCGGGATCATGCCGTTCTTCATCCTCGGCTGGAAGGCGCGCGAATGGGGCATCGTCGAGCGGTGGCAGAACCTGGGCACCCAGGTCTGGTGGATCCGGAGCGGCGCCGTCGCCGTCTTCGCCGCCTGGTTCTGCGTCGTCGCCGCCTTCATCCAGACCTGGCGCGATATCGACCTGCGGTTCTGGTTCTTCTACGACGACTCGTACTCCGGCCTCGGGCTCGAGTCCTGGTGGGCGGGCCTCATCCGGTTCGGACTCATCGTCGTGGCTGCCGCGCTGTGTGCGGCGTTCCTCGCACTCGTGCCGCGCCGGGTCAGCTGGATCACGGATCTCGGCAAGGCGACGATGTACGTCTACCTCCTCCACAGTTTCGTGCTCTACCCGCTGAGGGAGAGCGGGTTCCTGACCGGCGAGCACGCCTCGGCCTCCTGGCTCGTACTCATGATCCTGGCGAGCATCGCGACCTCGCTCGTACTCTCGAGCCGCATGGTGCGCAGGGTCTTTCGACCCATCATCGAGCCGCGGGCGGACTGGCTCTTCGCCCCCGCACCACCGGAGCCGCCTCCGTTACCTCGTGTTGCGGACCACATTGCCCGCACCCGCGGCGGAACCTAGTCTCGTTCGATCGGGCGCACGCCGCCCCGAACCACGACCCAAGGGAGCAGCATCATGGCCGACCTCGCAGCCGACTGGAAGTTCGAGACCAGACAGATCCACTCCGGGGCGCGACCAGACCCGGCCACTAACGCCCGCGCGACACCGATCTACCAGACGACGGCCTACGTCTTCAACAGCGCCGACCATGCGAAGAACCTCTTCGCCCTCGCCGAATTCGGCAACATCTACACGCGCATCCAGAACCCGACCCAGGATGTCGTCGAGCAGCGGGTTGCGGCGCTCGAGGGCGGAACGGCGGCGCTCCTGCTCGCGTCTGGCCAGTCGGCGACGACGTTCTCGATCCTCAACATCGCCCAGGCCGGCGACCACATCGTGGCCTCCTCCTCGATCTACGGCGGGACGTACAACCTCTTCAAGTACACGCTCGCCAAGCTCGGCATCGAGACGACCTTCGTCGAGAACCAGGATGACGCCGAGGAGTGGCGACGCGCGGTGCAGCCGAACACGAAGGCGCTCTTCGCTGAGTCGATCGGGAATCCGAAGATCAACATCCTCGACATCCGTCTCGTCGCGGATGTCGCACATGAGAACGGGGTTCCTCTCATCGTCGACAACACGATTGCGACGCCTTATCTCATCCGCCCGCTCGAGCACGGTGCGGACATCGTCGTCCACTCCGCGACGAAGTTCCTCGGCGGTCACGGGACGGTCATGGCCGGCATCATCGTCGACGGTGGAAAGTTCGCATGGAGCGAGAACGTCGAGAAGTTCCCTGGCCTGACAGAGCCCGATCCCTCGTACCACGGGGCGAGCTACACGACGGTGCTCGGTGACGCGATCGCCTACATCATCAAGGCTCGGGTCCAACTCCTGCGCGACATCGGCGCCGCCATCGCGCCGGCGAGCGCCTGGCAGCTCATCCAGGGCATCGAGACCCTGAGCCTGCGCGTCGAACGGCACGTGCAGAACGCCCAGGCCGTCGCGGAGTGGCTCGAGAGCCTCGACGAGGTCGAGACCGTCTATTACGCCGGGTTGCCGTCGAGCCCCTGGTACGACGCCGGCCGCACGTATGCGCCGCTCGGAACCGGGGCCGTGCTCTCCTTCGAGCTCAAGGGAGGGGTGGATGCCGGGCGCGCGCTCGTGGACGGCGTGAGCCTTTTCAGCCACGTCGCCAACATCGGGGACGTGCGCAGCCTCATCATCCACCCGGCCTCGACGACGCACTCGCAGCTCACGCCGGAGCAGCAGCTCACGGCGGGAGTGACGCCCGGGCTCGTGCGTCTCTCGGTGGGCCTCGAGAACATCGACGACATCATCGCCGACCTCACGAGCGGTCTTGCCGCGCGTGGGACGGTGCGCGCGGCGGCCTGAGCCCGCGAGGCGTAACACTGCACCCCGCGGTTCCTGTCCCGGGAGAGAATTGTCGGGACAGGAATCGGCGGGGACATGGATTGGCAGACGACGGCGGACTCGGTTCCCTCTGGCTTCATTACAGAGGAGAACGTGCGCGCCCTGCTGGGCAAGCCTCCCGTCACGGGCGCCTGGCGCAACGGGGACCCCGTCGGGCATCGCCGCTTCGTGTCGCTCGGGCCGCAGTCGCTCGAGGCGGGAGAGCGCCTGCCCTCGGTCCGCGTCGCCTATGAGACCTGGGGCAGCCTCGATGCGGATGCGGGCAATGCGATCCTCATCCTCCACGCGCTCACCGGCGACAGCCATGTGACGGGCGACGCAGGTCCCGGCCATCCGACCAACGGCTGGTGGTCCGGAATCGTCGGACCGGGCCTGGCGATCGACACCGACAGGTGGTTCGTGGTGGCCCCCAACATGCTCGGCGGGTGCCAGGGCACGACGGGCCCGTCGAGTCTCGCGCCCGACGGGCATGAGTGGGGCTCCCGGTTCCCCGCCCTCACGATCCGCGACCAGGTTGCAACGCAGGCCGCATTCTCGGATGCCATGGGCATCCGTCGCTGGGCCGCCGTCATCGGGGGCTCGATGGGCGGAATGCAGGCCCTCGAGTGGGCGGCCGGGCTGCCAGAGCGCGTCGAACGGGTCGGCGTGCTCGCCGCGCCGGCGCTGAGCGACGCGGACGAGATCGCCCTCAACTCGATCCAGCTCGAGGCCATCCGCATGGACCCCGGTTTCCGCGGCGGCGACTACTACGACGCTGACGACGGCGACGGCCCCCATGCCGGTCTCGCGCTCGCGCGCCGCATGGCGCTGCTCAGCTACCGCTCGCCAGGTGAGCTCAATGACCGATTCCGCCGCACCTGGCAGAGTGGCATCGACCCTCTTGCAGGCCATGGCAAATTCGCGGTCGAGAGCTATCTGGATTTCCACGGGAACAAGTTCACGCGGCGATTCGATGCCAACAGCTATCGCGTACTCGCCGCCGCCATGAGCGCGCACGACATCGGCAGGGGCCGGGGAGGCGTCGCCGCCGCGCTCTCCAGAGTCACGGCGCGCAGTCTCGTGCTCGGCATCGACAGTGACCGCCTCTTCCCGGTCCCCACCCAGCAGGCCATCGCCGTTGGCCTGTCGAACAGCATTCACGGGGCACAGCCCGTCGTGATCTCCTCCGCTTTCGGGCATGACGGGTTTCTCATCGAGGACCGTCTCGTCGGGGCAGAGCTCTCGCGCCTTCTCGAGCACTGACCTTCGGCAACCAAGAGGGATACTCAATCTCGTTATACTGGCGGGAGTGATCCAGGGGGCCGCAACGTGAATCCACCTGACCGACGAGACACGCCCCCGATCCGGGTGGCGATCGTCGACGACTTCGCGCTCGTGATCGACGGGCTCGTCGCGCACCTCGCCGATGCGAGCATCGGCATCGACGTCGTCATCGCCGCACGCTCATGGGGCGAACTCATCGACAACCCGCGGTTCCCCGCAAGCGTGACAGTGCTCGACCTCAACCTCAACGACTCGATCTCTGCCCGCACGAAGATCGCGGCCCTGCGGGCGGCGGGAAGCGAGGTCGTCGTCATCAGCCGGCACTCCGACGCAGCCACTGTGCTGAGAGCCATGGATGCCGGAGCTCTCAGCTACGTGCCCAAGACCGACGGGGCCGCAGACCTCGTGAGCGCGATCAGGGCGGCGGCGAAAGGTCGACGGCACCTCGCGCCCGGTCTCGCGGCGGCGATCAAGGATGTTCCGGTGCCCGCCGATCCCAAACTCGGACAGCGCGAGCACGAGGCCATCGCCCTCTACGCGACGGGGCGCAGCATCAAGGAGGTTGCGACCGCGATGTCGACGACCGACGAGACGGTCAAGTCCTACATCAAGCGTGCCAGGCGCAAGTACCGTGAGGTCGGTGTCGAGCTCGGAACCCGGTCGCTTCTTCGCAACCACGGCATCCGGGAAGGCTGGATCGACCCCGACTGAGTTCGAGTCATACACTGTCGGAATGCCGCTGCGAACCCCGCTCGTCGCGTGGGCAGCCACGCTCGTTCTCGCCGGGCTGGCCCTGTCCGGATGCACCGCGTCGCCCACGAGCCCCGCTCATGACGGCGGGCTTCCGTCCGGCATCAGCGTCGACGTGTACCAGAGCAGGATCGACTACGCGGAGCACAAGCTCGAGCTCGCCGTGGCCAACGCGAGCGACCTGCCGCTCGAGGTCCTCGGGGCCTCGTTCTCGTCCCCGGCCTTCCAGCCGGCTGTCGAGTACGAGCGCGCGCCGACGACCGTGCGCCCAGGGACGGTCACCGACCTGCGGGTCGTCCTTCCCGCCGCCGACTGCGCCGCACAGCGGGGCGATCCCGTCGTCGTCCTTCACTACTCGTTCGATGGCGCAGAGGGGAAGGCGCGTGTGACGGCGGTCGACCGGATGGGCCAACTCGCCATCGTTGCCGCCGAGGACTGCCGGGACGAGTTCGTGGCCGAAGTCGCCACAGTCGCGGCCGCACCCCAATTCCTGCCGACGACGATCGACGGTCGGCCCGCCGCGCTCCTCGACTTCACGGCGACGCCCACGGGCGCCGGCGGCATCCTGGTGATCGACAACGTGAGGGGCAGTCCTCTCCTGAGCCTGCGCGACCCTGCCACGGGAGTCGTCGGCGAGACCGTGCCGCTCGGCCTCGACATCGGCGCGGCGACCTCACCCGTGACCTTCACGCTGACCCTCGTGCCTGCGCGCTGCGACCCCCACGTCGTGCTCGAGGACAAGCGCGGGACCTTCTTCACCTTCACTGTCACAACGCGCCAGGACACCGGGGTCGTCTACATCGGCGTCGACGATGCGACCCGCTCCGCGCTGTACGACTTCGTCGCGCTCGCCTGCGGCTGGGGCTGAGGAGGCGCGGTGATCATGCTGGGAACCTGCAGGTTCCCGGCGTGTCGGCGTGACCTCAAACCGCGACTCCGCAGTGTCGCACCCCCACAAATGGGCACAGACATGTGACGATAGCTTGCGTGGAACTCATCGCCAAGGAACGCGATCGCCTGCTGCACAGGGCGGCACGTTTCGTGGGCATCACGCTCACTGTCATTTCGTTCGTGGGCTTGAGCATTCCGGGGGTCGTGGACATCACGAGCCTCTTCGCCGCGCTGCTTCTCGGCGTGCTTCTCGTGTTCTGCCTCGCCAGGCTCGGGAGCGACCACTCGATCCTCTGGGTCCTGCTCGGCGTCGCCGCAGGTCTTGGGGTGCTCACGATCGTCCAGCTCCCGTTCGGTTCGCCCGATGACAGCGCACTTGCAATCGCCCTCATCCCATTCGCGGGCGGCGCCATTGCCTCCTTCGCCCTCGTCCTCGTCAGTCGGGTCGCCCGCGTCCTGGTCCTCGCAGCGGCCTTCGTGGCGACGATGGCACTCGTCGTCATGGCGACGGGCGAAGGAAGCATCATGAGCATCCCGGTCGCCACGGTCGGTCTCGGCTGGCTCGTGTCGGCCTTCGCCGGGATCTGGGTGTCCGCAAGCGTTCCGCGGGCCGCACGTCGCATCTACAGCATCGGTCGCGCCCACCGTGCCGAGCGACAGGCGAGTGAGATCGAGGCACAGCGGCGCCAGGGCGCCCGCCTGCTCCACGACACGGTCCTCGCGACCCTCACGCTGCTCGCTCACTCCGGCGTCGGGGTCACGGCCGACGCACTGCGGGCGCAGGCCGGGGACGACGCTCAGCTCCTTCGCCAACTCAGGCTGGGTGGAGGCGTATCGGTCGAGGATGTTCCCCCGACGACCGGGGCGGTCCCTCTTCCGCTCTCGGAGGACGCCATCCTCGGGACGACTCTCGAGTCGGTCAAGCAGCGTTTCGGCAGGATCGGCCTCGAGGTCAGTTGGCATGGCACCGGGCAGGTGCTCCTGCCGAGCGATGTGCTCGACGCGTTCCTCCTCGCCCTCGCCGAGTGCCTCGAGAACGTTCGCAGGCACGCGGGCGTCACCGAGGCGCACGTGACGATCACGGACGACGCGACGACCGTCCGGGCGATGGTCACCGACTCCGGGATCGGGTTCGACGTCAAGGACATCGACTCTGCGCGGCTCGGCCTCAAGGACTCGGTCATCGCGCGACTCGGGGAAGTGGGCGGATCGGCGCGGCTCTTCTCCGCGCCGGGCTCTGGAACGACGGTCGTGCTGGAGGTGCCGAAGTGAGCGGCTACGGACGGCCGGAGGAGAACACCCTCGGTGTGATCATCGGCAAGCGGGGCCGGCCCAAGCCGTCCGCGGGCTCCCCCGCCGCTCGAGCGCTTCGGCAGGCGAGCGCGGGTGGCGCGAGCCTGGGAACCGGCTATCTCGGCATCGGAGGCGGCATTGTCGCCGGTGCCGCCGCGATCTTCGGCCTCGCGCTGTTCCTCGCGCATCTGCCGCAGTATCCGGATCCGCTCCCGATCTCCTTCGCGTGGCTCGTCTATTGCCTCACCCTCGCCTCAGTCGCCGTCACGATCACGCTGCTCGGTGAGCGGATGCCCGACTGGCTCTTCGCAGCGTTCCTCGCGAGCCTCGCGATCGTCATCGCACTCGATTTCATCGCGATCTGGCCTCTCGGCGACATCGGGGCCACGGCAACCGCCTCGGTGGCTGCGGGTTGCGGGCTCCTGCTCGCGGTGACGCTGAGGCGCACGGTCGAGATTCTCATCGCGGCCGGCCTCATCGCGATCGCTTTCGTCGTCGCGATCGTCGTCACGACGCCGCTCACGCCTGCCTCCCTCCCTGCTCAACTCGTCGCGCTGGGAGCGGCCGTGCTCCCCCCGGTCTTCGCCGCCTGGTTCGTCCTGCAATTCCGCCGCATGGTGCAGCTCGAACTCGACCGCGTCCTCGTGCAGAGCACGGTCTCCGCCCCTCGCTTCGCGGTCGGCATGCTCGCCTCAGAGGAGCTCGCCCGACTCGACCTCGCGGCGGAGGAACTCTTCGACTCCGTGGCGAGCGGGCGCACGAAACTTCCTCTCGACCCGAAGACGGCGTCGATCGCGGCGTCGCTCGCGACGGAGCTCCGACTCCATCTCATCGAGGGCAGGCGCGAGACCTGGCTCTACCACGCCATCACGGAATCCGAGCAGTTGGGCAAGTCGGTCACGCTCACCGACGCGGGCAGCCTCGCCGGCCTCCTCGATCCGCAGCAGCGCGACGGCCTGCTGTCGGCCGTCTGGCTCCTCGTGAGCGACAAGACCAAGGAGAGGCCCACTGTGCAGCTCTCACTCGGGCCCGTCGCGCCGCCTTCGGCCGACGTGGAGACCAACTCGATCTCCGTGCCGATCGTCATCACGACGACGCGGGTTTCCCGCAATCGCGTCGATCCTGCGACCTGGGGTTCGATTGCGAGGGTGGGTACATTCACCAACTCGACGGAGAACTCCAGCCTGCGCGTCGAGATCGATTGCGTGGTCGCGAACCCCGCGGACCAATACCATGCTGAACAGGCAGTACACAGATAGGGGTATGACCGTGACCGAGGACCGACCGATCCGCCTGGCACTCGTCGACGACCACCGGATGCTGCTCGGTGCGCTCACCGAATGGATCCGCAACGCCGCGAGTGACATCTCCATGGTCGCGGCCGTGACCACCTGGCCAGAGCTGCTGACGCATCCGGAGTTCCCGGTCGACGTCGTGCTCCTCGACCTTGACCTCAAGGACAACCTGCCGATCTCGCTCAAGATCTCGACCCTCAGGACAACGGGCGTCAAGACGGTGCTCATGAGCACCTACTCCGAGCCGAACGTCGTGCGGGAGGCGCTTGGCGCCGGTGCGCTCGGCTACCTCGTCAAGAGCGAGGATGCGGCCATGATCGTCGAGGCGATCCGGGCGGCGTACAAGGGCGAATCCTTCATCTCCGCGGAGCTCGACCTCGCGCTCAACGCGAGCGACGTCGGCGGAGCGCCCAAGCTGAGCGCCCAGGAACGCAGGGTCATGGCCCTCTACGGCGGCGGCGAGCCGGTCAAGGCCGTCGCATTCCAGCTCGGGATCTCGGAGGAGACCGCGAAGTCCTACCTCAAGCGGATTCGGGAGAAGTATCGCGTCGCGGGCATCGACGTCGGGACGAAGGTGGCCCTGCGCAAGCGGGCCATCCAGGACGGCATCCTGCTCCAGGTGGACGAGTCCGGCGGGTTCTGACCGGGTCAGAACCGGATCAGTCGGTCGCCTCGACCAGCTCGGGGCGCGCTGAGGTCCAGAGCGCGTGCACGGCCCAGCCGAGCAGCGCGAACACGAGCGCGTTGCGCGCCGTGAGAGCGGCGAGCATGAGCGGGTGCAGACCGAGGAGCCAGCCGTAGAGGTAGGGATAGATGGCCTGTGTCAGGGCGGCAGTGACGGCGCTCAGCACGGCCGGAACGCTGAACCACCACCTGCCGTCCGGGGTGCGTGTCGACAGCCCGAGCACGACGGGGACGGCGAGCCATCCGATGAACTGCGGCGACCCGACCTTGTTGAACGCGATGAGGGCTGAGACGATGGCAAGGGAGGTGAGGGCGAGCACGGCCGTCGGCTCCGCCCCCCTGCGCAGCGCGAGGACCGCCACGAGAACGACCGCGATGACGGCAAGCACCATGACCGGGGTCATGATGGCGCTCACGACCCCGACGCCGTCGCCGGTGACCTGCCAGGTGAGGATCTGCCGGTCGTAGTAAACGAACGTCCCTGGCGCACCGGCGAACGCACGCCACAGCCATATCGTGCTGACCGGCGCCTCGACCTGGAGACCCCGGCCCGTCTGCTGGGTGACGAAGCTCAGGGCGTTCGCCCCGCTGCCGAACGCCAGGGCACCCGCGAGCACGGCGACGCTCACGCCGAGGGCGATCGCGAGAATGCGCCAGCGCTCCCGGAGCGCGACGACCATGGCGGCCACGAGCGCCGCAGGCCATACCTTGACCCAGGCTGCAATCGAGAGGACGAGCGCGGCGAGCCATGGCCTGCTCGCCGCGACGGAGACCGCCACGATGCCGAGCGCGATCGTGACGGTGTCGATGCGTCCGAGCGCGATGGGGCCGAGGAGCAAAAGGAACCCGATCCACCACCACGCGGCGACCGCGCGGCGGGCCGCACGGCGCCAGCCGATGATGCTCGCGAAGGCGGCGGCGTCGAGGATCACCATCATCGTGAGCCACGTGCTCGCGTAGAGCCCCGGCCCGAACGCCGCAGAGCCCAGCATGGGGAAGATCGCAAGGATCGGGTAGACCCAGGAGCTGTCGATGCCGACCCAGAAGCCGCCGAGAAAGACCTGGTCGGACCAGAACTTGTAGACGATCGTGACATCGCCGAGCGGAAGCCCGCTGCCGTAGAGGTTGAGCAGCCCGAGCCAGAGATGGGCGAGGATGAAGGCCGACCAGAGAGCCACGGGATTCCTGCCGA
>DAITPJ010000008.1:0-6200 GCA_036833635.1 Terrimesophilobacter sp. | reverse complement strand
ACGGTTCAGATCAGCCGACTATTTCGCGGATGGCGGTCAGAGCCCGGAGATGACGGCCGGAATGGCGGCATTGAGGTCGAGCACCGTGAAGGGGCCGCCTGCCCCCGCCCGCGCCGCGGCGAGCCCGTGCAGCATGACCGCGGTCGCCGCAAGCTGGGTGATGATCGCGTCGTCCTCGTCGATTGCCCGTGCGTGAGTTGCCAGAAGCGCGCCGAGGATGCCCCCAAGCGCATCCCCGGTGCCTGCCGTGGCGAGCCAGGTCGTCGGTGCTTGGACGCTGAACGCGCCGCCAGGACCCGCGATCCAGGTCGTGTGCCCCTTGAGGACGACGGTCGTGTCGAGACTCCTGGCGGCCCGATCGGCCCACTCCTGCGGTTCTGCGGCGACTTCGGCGATGTCGGCCCCGAGTGTCCTCGCGAGTTCGCCGTAGTGGGGGGTGAGCACCGTTGGCCCCGCCGCCTCACCGGAGAAGCCGACCGCGCCAGCGTCGAGGACCATCGGATGTCCGGACTCGAGCGCCGTCCACAAGCGCGCGGAAGCGAGAGTGTCGTCGGTGATGTCCTCCATCCCGGAGCCGAGGAGCCAGGCCTGCACCCGGCCGTCGATGGTCACGGCTTCCGGTCTGCGGCCGAGCACGAGGTCCGCCGCGCGCTCAGGACCGAGGTAGCGCACCATCCCCACTCCGGTGTGCAGGGCAGCGTCCACGCCGAGCACAGCTGCCCCTGGGTAGTCCGCGGATCCGGTCAGAACCCCGAGCGCGCCATGAGAGTACTTGTCGTCCCACTCGCTGGGCACCGCGATCCAGTCGCGGGCCTGGGTCGCTGTCCACTCGGTGTAGCCGGTCATGCCATCACGTTAGTTCGCTCAGCCCCGATGGCGCCTTGTGGCATCCTGCACCTCGCCGACGAGTTCCTCGATGATGTCCTCGAGGAACAGCACGCCGCGGGCGGCGCCGTGCTCGTCGAACACGCGCGCGAGGTGGACACCGGAGCGGCGCATGGCCGCGAGCGCGTCCTCGAGGTCGGTGTCCTGGAAGATCGAGATGAGCCTCCGGATGCGTTTGGGCGGCACGGGCTCTGTGAACTCGTCGGTCTCCTCGAGGTCGATGACGTCCTTGAGGTGGAGGTAGCCGCTCGGGTCGCCGTCGGCGTCGAGCAGCACGTAGCGCGAGAAGCCGTGCTGGGCGACGGCGCGCTCGACCTGCTCGGGGGTGGTCTCCTCGGGAAGGCTCACGAGCTGGGCCATGCCGACGGCGATGTCGCGCACCTTCTTCGCGCTGAACTCGAACGCGGCGGTGAGAGCCCCGATGTCGTCCTTGAGCACTCCCTCGCGCCGGGACTGGGCGACGATGTTGGCGACCTCATCGATCGTGAAGACGCTGTTGGCCTCGTTCTTCGGTTCGACCCTGAACAGCAGGAGCACGCCGTTGGCCATCGCGTTGAGCGCGACGATGATCGGGTGGAAGACCTTCGAGATCCACACGAGCGGTGGCGCGAGCAGGAGGGCCGCGCGGTCCGGAACCGAGAACGACAGGTTCTTCGGCACCATCTCGCCGAGCACGACGTGCAGGAACGAGACGATGATGAGCGCGATGCCGAACGCGATCCCCGCGATGACCGGCTCCGGCCATCCGGTGAGGCCGAGGGGGAACTCGAGCAGGTGGTGGATGGCGGGCTCTGAGACGTTGAGGATGAGCAGCGAGCACACGGTGATGCCAAGCTGGCTCGTCGCGAGCATGAGCGTCGCGTGCTCCATGGCGTAGAGCGTCGTCCTTGCCGCCCGACTGCCCGCATCCGCTTTCGGCTCGATCTGCGAGCGGCGCGCAGAGATGACCGCGAACTCCGCGGCCACGAAGAAGGCGTTGAAGAGCAGGAGGATGGCCAGCCACGCGATGCCCCACAAGTCGGTCATGGCTGCTCACCGACCTCAGGGGGGTTGGGCGTGAATCGGATGCGGTCGATTCTCCGGCGATCGAGCCGGTCGACCCTGAAGATCCCGGCAGGAACCTCGACAGTGTCGCCGACGACGGGAAGGCGGCCGAGCTCGCTCATGATGAAGCCGGCGACGGTCTCGTACGGGCCGTCCTCGGGAACCGCAACGCCCGCGCGGTCGAGCAGTTCGTCTGGGCGCAGCATCCCTGGGAAGGTCACCCAGTCGCGCGAGCGCACGATGCCGGCCCTCGTGCGGTCGTGCTCATCCGCGACTTCGCCGACGAGCTCCTCGACGAGATCCTCGAGCGTCGCGACACCCGCCGTTCCCCCGTACTCGTCGAGAACGACGGCCATCTGGTAGCCGCGCCCGCGCAGCTCGCCGAGAAGGGTGTCGAGTTTCATGGTCTCCGGGACCCGCAGCGCCTCGGACGTGAGCGCGGACACCGGGACGTCGGTCCTGCGCTCCCTGGGAACCGCGACCGCCTGCTTGACGTGGACGAGGCCGACGACCTCGTCGATGCTGTCATCGATCACGGGGAACCGTGAGTAGCCCGTCGTGCGTGCGAGCTCGATGACCGCCCTGGCCGATTCGTTCTTGTCGACGCTCGCGACGCGTGGCCGCGGGGTCATGACGTCGGCGGCGAGGTGCCCGCTGAACACGAGCGTGCGCGCCAGCAGGGTCGCGGTGTCGTGGTCGAGGCTTCCCGCCGTCGCCGACCGCCGCACGAGGGACCGAAGCTCCTCCGCCGTTCTCGCCGAGGAGAGCTCCTCCTTGGGCTCGACACCGAACGCCCGCAGGATGACGTTCGCCGTGTTGTTGAGCAGGGCGACGGCCGGTCGGAATACCGCGGTGAAGACCACCTGGAACGGGATGACGAGTTTCGCGACGGCGAGCGGGAGCGCGAGTGCGAAGTTCTTCGGGACGAGTTCACCGATGATCATCGAGAGCAGCGTCGCGATGACGATCGCGGTCGTCGTCGCGACGACGGTGACCACCGCATCCGGCCAACCGATCGCGGTGAGAGGCGGGCGCAGGAAGCCGCTCAGGGCCGGCTCGAGGGTGAAGCCCGTGAGCAAGGTTGTGAGA
The DNA here is from genome assembly GCA_036833635.1 of Terrimesophilobacter sp. Taxonomy (GTDB): domain Bacteria; phylum Actinomycetota; class Actinomycetes; order Actinomycetales; family Microbacteriaceae; genus Terrimesophilobacter. Next base: position 3,182 of record DAITPJ010000008.1, on the reverse strand, counting down.
GTGATCCCGAGCTGCGCGCTCGAGAGGTGCGTCGAGGTGATCCGGAGCGCGCCGATCGTCCAGTTGAGACCGCGCTCGCCCCGCTCCCGCCGCGCTTCGAGCTCGGAGCGGTCGAGGTTCACGAGGGAGAACTCGGAGGCCACGAAGAGGCCGGTGCCGATCGTCAGGAGGAGGCCGACGCCGAGCATGGTCAACTCATACATCGTGCCTGCCGGCAGCACGGCTCGAGGCCGTGCGTTTGGGCGGAGGGTCGTCCATTATCTCAACGAGTATATCTTTCCCGCCGCGAAAGCCCGGCTACCAGCCAACGGGAAGCGCCTTCCCCTCCTCATACCCCGCCGCCGACTGCACCCCAACGAGTGCCCGCTCCCGGAATTCTGCGAGGTCACGTGCGCCCGCGTAGCTGAAGGACGACCGCACGCCGGAGGTGATCATGTCGATGAGATCCTCGACCGATGGTCGAAGCGGGTCGAGGTAGATGCGCGAGGAGGAGATCCCTTCCGCGAAGAGGGTCTTGCGCGCGAGCTCGTAAGCGTCGAGACGGTCGAAACGGTCGCGGACCGCCTTCGTCGAAGCCATGCCCCAGCTCTCCTTGTAAAGCCTTCCCTCCTCGTCGGCCTCCAGCGTGCCTGGTGCCTCGATCGTTCCGGCGAACCACGAGCCGATCATGACGGATGCTGCGCCTGCGGCGAGCGCGAGCGCCACGTCCCTCGGATAGCGGACCCCGCCATCCGCCCAGACCGCCGCGCCGGCCTCGCGCGCCGCCTGCGCCGTCTCGAGCACTGCGGAGAACTGCGGTCGGCCCACGGCCGTCATCATGCGCGTCGTGCACATGGCGCCCGGCCCGACACCGACCTTGATGATCGTGGCGCCCGCCGCGGCGAGGTCGCGCACAGCCGAGGCGGTGACGACGTTGCCGGCGACGAGCGGAAGCCCGAGGCCGAGACCGGCGACGGCGGCGATGGCCCGCAGCATGGCCTCCTGGTCGCCGTGCGCGGTGTCGAGGACGAGCACGTCCACTCCTGCGGATGCGAGTGCCTTCGCCTTGCCAGCGACGTCCCCGCTGATGCCGACGGCGGCCGCGACGCGCAGCCGGCCGTCACCGTCGAGGTTCGGCGCATAAAGGGTCGAGCGCAGCGCGCTCGTGCGGCTCAGGGTGCCGACCAGCGACCCGTGCCTGAGGACGGGGGCGAACTCGAGCCCTGCCTCGACCATGAGGTCGAATGCGCTGCGCGCGTCGGCGACGTCGTCGGCGTCGAGCGAGGGCAGTGCTCCGTGAAGGAGGTCGCCGAGCCGCGCACCGGGAAGAGCACGTGCCAGTTCGGATGCGTCGAGGCATCCGAGATATTCGCCCCCGGTCTCGCGCACGACGATGCCCTGCCCCACGATCGCGGGTACGAGGTGCAGCGCGTCGGCGACGCTCGAGTCGGGCGGCAGCTCGATGGGGGTGTCGAAGACGGTCTCCTGCGCCTTGACCCAGCGGATCGCCGCATCCAGTTCCTGGAGCGGGAGATCCTGGGGCAGCACGCCGAGTCCGCCACGACGGGCCATCGTCGCCGCGAGCCGCGCTCCCGTGACCGAGTTCATGTTCGCCGAGACGAGCGGGATGCTGCCGCCAGTGCCGTCATCCGGGGCGAGCGACACGTCGAGACGGCTCGCGACCGCCGACCGGCTCGGAACGAGGAACACGTCGGAGTAGGTCAGGTCGTGGGTCGGCGCCGCCTCATAAAACTTCATGTTTTTAAAGGTAGCCGCTCGGCCCGAGAGCCGCGGCTCTCAGCCAATGCCATTAAGCTTGGACCAGGTGTGGCCGGCGGTCACCCTCACCCAGCCAAAGCGATAGTGAAGACTCTGACAACGGAGAGTGGGCGGTCAGGCGTGTCAAGCCAAATCACCGGACAGACCGAGGACGGTTCGTCCGGCGAGTTCGGGGCCAACGAGTGGCTCGTGGACGAGATGTACCAGAACTTCCTCGCCGACAAGAACTCGGTCGACCAGTCCTGGTGGCCGATCCTCGAGAACTACCACAGCATCAAGACGACCGGCGTGATCCCCACGGTGACGGATGCCCCGCCTGCACCCGCACCGGATGCCCAGCCGGCACCCGCCGCGGAAGCGCAAACGGCGCACGCCGAGGCGGCATCCGGCCCGACCACCGGCACTCAGCCCGTCGCCCGTACGACCTCGGTCGCACCCAAGTCGCAGCCCATCCCTGCCGAAGCACCCAAGACCCAACCGATCGAGAAGGTCGAGGGGGCGACGGATGACGGTGAGCCGGAGAAGACAGTCCAGGCACTCAAGGGCATGTCGAAGGCCCTCGCCTCCAACATGGATGCGAGCCTCACCGTTCCGACCGCGACGAGCGTGCGGACGGTCCCTGCGAAGCTCCTCATCGACAACCGCATCGTCATCAACAACCACCTCAAGCGCGCCCGCGGCGGCAAGGTGTCGTTCACGCACCTCATCGGCTGGGCGCTCGTGCAGGCGATCAAGTCCTTCCCGAGCCAGAACGTCTACTACGAGGAGGTCGACGGCAAGCCCTCGGTCGTCGCACCGGCGCACGTCAACCTCGGTATCGCCATCGACGTCCCCAAGCCCGATGGCTCCCGTGCGTTGCTCGTCCCGAGCATCAAGCGCGCCGACACAATGGGCTTCGCCGAGTTCGTGGCCGAGTACGAGGTGCTCGTCGCCAAGGCGCGGGCGAACAAGCTCACGGCCGACGACTTCGCGGGAACGACGATCTCCCTCACGAACCCGGGCGGCATCGGCACCGAGCACTCCGTGCCCCGTCTCATGAGAGGGCAGGGCTGCATCATCGGCGCTGGCGCTCTCGACTATCCGGCAGAGTTCCAGGGCATGTCCCCGACGACGCTCGCGAGCCTCGGCATCGGCAAGACCATCACCCTCACCTCGACCTACGACCACCGTGTCATCCAGGGCGCGGGGTCCGGCGAGTTCCTCGGCAAGGTCCACGAGCTCCTCATCGGTGAGCGCCACTTCTACGAGGACATCTTCGCGGCGCTGCGCATCCCGTACGACCCCATCCACTGGGCGGCCGACATCCACGTCGACACGGCCAACTCGGTCGACAAGACCTCCCGCGTGCAGGAGCTCATCAACGCCTACCGCGTGCGCGGCCACCTCATGGCGGATGTCGACCCGCTCGAGTACCGCCAGCGCAC
>DAITPJ010000007.1:24023-41341 GCA_036833635.1 Terrimesophilobacter sp. | reverse complement strand
CCCGCTACTGCGCCCAGGCCGGCGCGACCGCGTTGAGCGCGTCACCGATCCTGTGCACCCGCAGGTCGTTCGTCGAACCCGTGATGCCGGGAGGCGAACCGGAGATCACGACGACCTTGTCCCCGACCTCCGCCAAACCCTTCGCGAGCAGGATGTCGTCGACCTGCTTGAACATCGCGTCGGTGTGCGTCACGAGGTCGACGAGGAAGGACTGGATGCCCCAGGTGAGCGCCATGCGTCTCAGGATGCCGAGCTCGGGCGTGAAGGCCAGCATCGGGATGCTCGACCGCAGGCGGGCCATGCGGCGCGCAGAGTCACCTGATTGCGTGAACACGCACAGGAACTTCGCCCCGACGAAGTCCGCAACCTCGGCGGCGGCAAGCGTGATGGCTCCCCCCTGGGTACGCGGCTTGACCCCGAGCGGCGGTATGCGCTCGAGCCCGTGCTCCTCGGTCGACTCGATGATGCGGGCCATCGTCTGCACCGTGATGACGGGGAACTCGCCCACGCTCGTCTCGCCGCTCAGCATGACGGCGTCGGTGCCGTCGAGAACCGCGTTGGCGACATCCGAGGTCTCTGCCCTCGTGGGCCGCGGGCTCGAGATCATCGATTCGAGCATCTGGGTCGCGACGATGACAGGCTTGGCCATCCGGCGACAGAGTTCGACGGCACGCTTCTGGACGATCGGTACCGCCTCGAGCGGCAGTTCGACACCGAGGTCCCCTCGCGCGACCATGATGCCGTCGAAGGCGTCGATGATGCCCTCGAGGTTGTCGACCGCCTGGGGCTTCTCGATCTTCGCGATGACGGGGATCTTGCGCCCCTCCTCCGCCATGATCTCGTGGACGCGCACGATGTCGTCGGCGCTGCGGACGAAGGAGAGCGCGATGAGGTCGGCGCCGAGCCCAAGGCCCCAGCGCAGGTCCGCCTCATCCTTCTCCGAAAGGGCGGGCACGTTGACGGCCACACCAGGAAGGTTGATGCCCTTGTTGTTCGAGACGGCCCCAGGCACCTCGACGATCGTCGTGACGACCGTGCCGTCGGTTCCCGTCACGCGCAGGGTGACCTTGCCGTCGTCGATGAGGAGAGGGTCGCCCGCCTTGACGTCGTTGGGCAACCCCTTGTAGGTCGTCGACGAGATGCCCTTGTTTCCCACGATGTCCTCGATCGTGATGCGGAACTCGTCTCCCACGGCAAGCTCATAGGGGCCGGCCTCGAACTTGCCGAGCCTGATCTTGGGCCCCTGCAGGTCGACGAGCACGGCGACGGCGCGGCCGGCGGCATCCGCCGCTCTCCTGACGTTCTCGTAGACCTCCTCATGAACCTCGTAGGTGCCATGGCTGAGGTTCATTCTCGCGACGTCGACCCCCGCGTCGATGATCGCCCTGATGTTCTCGTAGCTCGAGGTGGCAGGGCCGAGGGTCGCAACGATTTTTGCGCGTCTCACTGTGTTCCTTTGTTCGTGAAGTGCCGTGAATTCCAGGTCAGAGGGACAATGCCCTGTCCATGGGCCGGACCGGCGCCGGCAGTTCGGTGTCCCCTTCAAGGTACCGGTCAACAGCGGCGGCCGTCGCGCGGCCCTCGGCGATCGCCCACACGATGAGCGACTGGCCGCGGCCGGCGTCCCCCGCGACGAACACTCCGGATGCGCCGGTCTGGTAGTCGTCGTCCCTGGCGACGGTGCCGCCATCGACGATGATTCCGGGCTCGGTGTCGAGCCCCTCGCTGTCCGTACCGGTGAATCCGAGGGCCAGGAGAACGAGGTCCGCGGGGATCTCGCGCTCGGTCCCGGACTTCGGAACCCGCCGCCCGTCGAGGTACTCGGTCTCGGCGACGCGGAGCGCGCGCACCTCCCCCGCGGCGTTGGCGAGGAATTCCACCGTCGAGGCGAGGAAGACCCGCTCACCACCCTCTTCGTGCGCGGTCGTGACCTCGAAGAGGAGCGGATGCGTCGGCCAGGGCTGGTGCCCCGCGCGTTCGGTCGGGGGCTGCGTTCCGATCGCGAGCGTCGTGACCGACAGCGCCCCCTGGCGATGCGCCGTACCGAGGCAGTCGGCCCCGGTGTCTCCTCCTCCGAGGATGACGACGTGGCGTCCTTCCGCGGTGATCCGTTCGCGCACCGCATCGCCTGCGCCGACCCTGTTCTGCTGCACGAGATAGTCCATCGCGAAATGGACACCCGCGAGGTCGCGCCCCGGGATCGGCAGGTCGCGCGGGGCGAGGGCGCCCGTCGCGATGACGACGGCGTCGTACCGGCTCCGCAGTTCTCCCCAGCCGATGTCGACTCCGATGTTGACGCCGGCGCGGAATCGCGTGCCTTCTGACTGCATCTGGCGCAGTCGGTTCTCGATGTGCTTCTTCTCGAGCTTGAAGTCGGGGATCCCGTAGCGCAGCAGTCCGCCGATGCGATCGTCGCGCTCGAAGACGGCGACCGTGTGCCCGGCCCTCGTGAGCTGCTGCGCCGCGGCGAGCCCGGCCGGGCCGGACCCGACGACGGCCACGGTCTTGCCCGTGAGGCGCTCGGGCGGGTGCGGTTGCACCCAGTCGTTCTCCCAGGCCTGGTCGATGATCGACTGCTCCACGAGCTTGATCGTGACCGGCTCCTGGCTGATCCCGAGCACGCAGGAACTCTCGCACGGCGCCGGGCAGAGCCGCCCGGTGAACTCGGGGAAGTTGTTGGTGGCGTGAAGACGCTCGCTCGCCTCCCGTCCCTCGCCGCGGCGAATGAGGTCGTTCCATTCCGGGATCAGGTTCCCGAGCGGGCATCCCTCGTGGCAGAACGGGATGCCGCAGTCCATGCAGCGGCCCGCCTGGCGCTTCAGGACGGCTCCGTCACCCGGCTCATAGACCTCTTTCCAGTCCAAGAGCCGGACGGGCACCGGCCGTCGAGCGGGCAGCTCGCGTGCCCTGGTCTTGAGAAAGCCCTTCGGATCAGCCACCCGTCACCTCCATGATGCGTTCCCAGACGACGTCGCCGTCCGGATCGAGCCCCTCGAGTTCGGCGAGGGCCCTTGTCTCGGAGACCGCCGCGAAGTCGCGGGGCACGAGCTTGACGAAGTCGGCGATCGTCGATTCGATGTCCGCGAGCATGCGCGCCGCGACGGTGGATCCGGTGAACTCGAGGTGCAGCGCGAGCAGGCGGGCCAACAGGTCGATGTCGTCGGCGTCGAGCACCCTCAGTTCGAGTTCGCCGCTGTCGAGCGCCTCCCGGTTGACGCGATCGGGCTTGAGCCGGTGAACGAAGGCCGTTCCACCGGACATCCCGGCACCCAGGTTGCGGCCGACAGGCCCGAGGATGACGGCGATTCCGCCCGTCATGTACTCGAGGGCGTGGTCGCCGACTCCCTCCACGACCGCCGTCGCGCCGGAGTTGCGCACGAGGAACCGCTCCCCCACGACGCCGCGCAGCAACATCCGCCCGCTCGTCGCGCCGTACCCGATGACGTTGCCCGCCACGACGTTGCGCTCGGCAGAAAAGACGCTTGCCCGGTCGGGCCTCACGATGATCTCACCTCCCGAGAGCCCCTTGCCGACGTAGTCGTTCGCATCTCCCTCGAGCCTCAGGGTCACCCCGCGGGGCAGGAACGCACCGAGCGACTGGCCTGCCGTGCCTCGGAGGGCGACGTCGACGCATCCGGGGGGCAGCCCGGCCTCGCCGAACCGCTTCGTGATCTCGTGGCCCAGCATCGTGCCGACGGCCCGGTCGGTGTTGCGCACCGGCAGCTCGATGACGACGGGGGTGCGGTGCTCGAGCGCGTCTGAGCTGAGGGCGATGAGCCGACGGTCGATGTGCTCCTCGAGTGCATGGTCCTGGGCTCGCCCGTTGCGCCGGGGCTCCGCCGCGTCGAAGGCCGGCCCGGCGAGGATCGGGGAGAGGTCGAGCCCGTCGGCCTTCCAGTGCCGGATGGCGGGATCAAGGTCAAGGAGATCAGTCCGGCCGATGACCTCCTCAATGCTCCGGAACCCCAGCCTGGCGAGGTACTCGCGCACCTCTTCTGCGAGGAACTCGAAGAAGTTCACGACGAACTCCGGCTTTCCCGTGAAGCGCTCGCGCAGTTCGGGATTCTGCGTCGCGACACCGACAGGGCACGTGTCGAGGTGGCAGACGCGCATCATGACGCAGCCGGACACGACGAGGGGGGCGGTCGCGAACCCGAACTCCTCTGCCCCGAGAAGGGCGGCGACAATGACATCGCGCCCTGTCTTGAGCTGGCCGTCGACCTGCACGACCACCCGGTCCCGCATCCCGTTGAGCATGAGGGTCTGCTGGGTCTCGGCGAGACCGAGCTCCCACGGTGTTCCCGCGTGCTTGAGCGAGGAGAGCGGGCTCGCACCCGTTCCACCGTCGTGGCCGGAGATGAGCACGACGTCCGCGAGGGCTTTGGCGACGCCCGCCGCGACTGCCCCGATTCCGGACTGGCTCACGAGTTTGACGTGGATGCGCGCATCCGGGTTCGCCCGCTTGAGGTCGTAGATGAGCTGTTTGAGGTCCTCGATCGAATAGATGTCGTGGTGCGGCGGAGGGCTGATGAGCCCGACGCCCGCCGTCGCGTGCCGGGTGCGAGCGATCCATGGATAGACCTTGGTCGGCGGCAACTGGCCGCCCTCCCCCGGTTTGGCCCCCTGCGCCATCTTGATCTGGATGTCGGTCGCGTTCGTGAGATAGAGGCTCGTCACGCCGAACCGGGCGGACGCGACCTGCTTGATCGCGCTGCGGCGCTCGGGGTCGAGCAGCCGCTCGACGGTCTCCCCGCCTTCGCCCGTGTTGCTGCGCGCGCCAAGCCGGTTCATGGCGATCGCGAGCGTCGTATGGGCCTCCTCGCTGATCGAGCCGTAACTCATGGCACCCGTCGAGAATCTCCTGACGATCGAGGCGACGGGTTCGACCTCGGCGATGGGCACGGGAGGCCGCTCCCCCTCGCGCAGCCCGAACAGCCCGCGCAGCGTCATGAGGCTCGTCGCCTGCTCATCGACGAGCCGGGTGTACTCGCGGAAGATGTCATACCGGCGGTTTCGGGTGGAGTGCTGCAGGCGGAAGACGGTCTCGGGGTTGAAGAGGTGCGGGGGTCCACCGCGCCGCCACTGGTACTCGCCGCCCGTGGCGAGGCGCTCGTGCGCCAGGCTCGCCGCCTCGTCAGGGTACGCACTGCGGTGGCGTGCCAGGTTCTCTGCGGCGATGACGTCCATCCCGACGCCACCGAGCCGGCTCGTCGTGCCGGTGAAGTACCTGTCGACGAGCCCCTGGTCGAGCCCGATCGCCTCGAAGGCCTGCGCCCCTGCGTACGACGACACGACGGAGATGCCCATCTTCGACATCGTCTTGAGCAGGCCCTTGCCGAGCGCCTTGATGATGTTCGCCACGGCCTTCTCCGGGGCGACATCGGTGAGCACGCCGCTGCGGACGAGCTCCTCCGCCGTCTCCATGGCGAGGTACGGGTTGATCGCCGAGGCGCCATACCCGATAAGGAGCGCGACGTGGTGCACCTCCCTGACATCCCCCGCCTCGACGATGATCCCCACCTTGAGGCGGTTCTCCCTCCGGATGAGGTGGTGGTGGATGGTCGAGAGCATGAGCAGCGACGGGATGGGCGCGAGGTCCTTGTTCGACTCGCGGTCGGAGAGCACGAGGTATTTCGCACCGTGCTCGATCGCATCGTCCACCTCGGCGCACATCGCGGCGAGCCGGTCGGCCATGGCATCCGGTCCCTCATCGAAGCGGTACAGACCCCGGATCGTCGTGGTCGTGCGGCTGCCGGGCGATGCGTCGATGTGCTGGATCTTGGCGAGTTCGTCGTTGTCGATGACCGGGAAGTCGAGCACGATCTGGTAGGCGTGCTCCGGCGTCGCGTCGAGCAGGTTGAGCTCCGGCCCGAGAGCCAGTTTCATGGAGGTCACGACCTCTTCCCGGATGCTGTCGAGCGGCGGGTTCGTGACCTGGGCGAACTGCTGGGTGAAGTAGTCGAAGAGGAGCCTCGGCCGATCGGAGAGCACCGCGATGGGCGTGTCGGTTCCCATCGCGCCGATCGGCTCGGCGCCAGCACTCGCCATGGGCGCGATGAGGATTCGTACCTCCTCTTCGGTGTAGCCGAAGGTGCGCTGGCGACGCGTCACCGAGGCCGCGGTGTGGACGATGTGCTCGCGCTCGGGCAGATCCCTGAGGTTGATACGGCCGTTCTCGAGCCATGAGCCCCATGGCTTCTGCGCCGCGAGCGAGTCCTTGAGCTCGTCGTCCTCGATGATCCTGCCCGCCTCGGTGTCGACGAGGAACATCTTGCCCGGACGCAGCCTGCCCTTCCGCACGATGCGGCTCGGCTCGACCTCGAGGACACCCATCTCGCTCGCGAGCACGACGAGGCCGTCATCCGTCACGAGAAACCGGCCAGGGCGAAGGCCATTGCGGTCGAGTGTCGCGCCGACGAGCGTGCCGTCGGTGAAGACCATGGCGGCCGGTCCGTCCCACGGTTCCATGAGAACGGAGTGGTACTCGTAGAACGCGCGCCGTGCCTCCGCGAGGTCAGGCTGGTTCTCGTAGGCCTCTGGAATCATCATCATGACCGCGTGGGGCAGGGAGCGCCCGGTGAGGGTCAGGAGTTCGAGGACTTCGTCGAATGAGGCGGAGTCGCTCGCCCCCGGCGTCACGATCGGCAGGAGCGGGCGGATGTCGCCGAGCAGCTCTGAGGCGAGTTGCGACTGGCGGGCGCGCATCCAGTTGCGGTTGCCCTGCACGGTGTTGATCTCGCCGTTGTGGGCGAGCATCCGGAACGGCTGGGCGAGCGGCCAGGACGGGAAGGTGTTGGTCGAGTAGCGGGAGTGAACGAGAGCGAGCCGGGAAGCGAAGCGCTCGTCGGAGAGATCGGGGTAGAACGGCTCGAGCTGGAGCGTCGTGACCATGCCCTTGTACACGAGCGTGCGGCAGGAGAGCGAGGGGAAGTAGACCTCGTGCTCGCGTTCTGCGCGCTTGCGGAATCGGAACGCGAGCAGGTCGAGCGCAAGCCCGGAGAGCGTTCCGTCCGAGGGGTCTGCCCCGCTCAGGAAGACCTGCTCGATACGCGGCATGGCCTCCCGCGCGAGCGTTCCGAGCTGCTCCTCACGGACAGGGACATCACGCCATCCGAGCACGGCGAGTCCTTCGGATGCCGCAAGCTCAGCGAGTCCGCTCTTGACGGCGCCCCTCTCCGCGTCATCGACGGGCAGGAATGCGGCGCCCACGAGATAGTGTCCGGCGGCTGGGAGTTCGAAATCCGTGACGGCCCGCAGGAAGGCATCGGGGACCTGCGTCATGATGCCGGCGCCGTCGCCCGTCCCCGCGTCGGATCCGACCGCGCCGCGATGCTCCATGTTGCGAAGCGCCGTGAGGGCGAGGTCGATGATGTCGTGGCCGGCCGTCCCGCGCAGCGTCGCGACCATGGCGAGGCCGCACGCGTCCTTTTCGAAGGCGGGGTCGTAGAGCCCGGTGCGTGCGGGTACGGCGCTGAAGCGCGCGTGCGGTGGCGTCAGGGGCATGCGGCGTCCTCACAGGATCGTGGGACGACTCTGGCCCGTGAATGCCGGCGCCGGCCGAGGCCGCGGGTGAATGCGCTGGAGCTAGGACTTGGCTCGGCCGCTTATGGCAGCCTTCGTGGCCTTCGCGTCCGCGGACCGGGAGGGTTCGGTTGAATTCGAGCCGTCATTGCCTTCGAAGTCGGAATCCGCGTAAACGTCTTCAGAGTGTACAACAGCATCGCGCGACCACTCGCGACCTGGCACGTACGGGCTCGGCTCGATGCCAGGGTGCCTGCGCGATTGGACGATGATGATGACGAGCCCGACGAGGATCGCGGCGAAGGCCGCCCACACGTTCGTGCGGATGCCGAAGAAGATCTCGCTCGGGTCGATGCGGATCGACTCGAACACGCTGCGCCCGAGGCCGTACCAGATGAGGTAGAGGCCGAGGAGCTTGCCCCATTGCAGGCGGTAGGCGCCGGGCCTGGGAGCCCTGACATCGACGTCGAGGAACGGGATCGTCGTCTTCTCGAGCCGCCACTTCCGCTCGACGTAGAGGAGCACCGCGACGCCGAGGAGATTCCACAGGATCTCGTAGAGGAACGTGGGGTGGAAGAGCGTGCCCGCAGGCAGGCCGGCCGGGAACGCGGGGTTCGTGGCCTCGATCTCGAGCCCCCAAGGAAGGTCGGTCGGGAGCCCATAGAGCTCGTGGTTGAAGTAGTTTCCGAGCCGACCGAACGCCTGGGCGAGCAGGAGGCCGGGCGCGAGTGCGTCGGCGAAGCTCCAGAATCGCAGGCCTGAGAGCCGGCAGCCGATGTAGACGCCGATGGCGCCTCCCATGAGCGCGCCGAAGATCGCAATGCCGCCCTCCCAGATGTAGAGCGTCTTGATGAGGTCCTTGCCAGGACCGAAGTAATCGTCAGGGTGCGTCACGACGTGGAAGATGCGTGCGCCGACGATGCCGAACACCACGGCCCACAGCCCGACGTCGAGAACGAGGCCGCCGTCGGCCCCCCGCTTGCTCAGCCGATAGCCGGTGAGCACTGTCGCGGCGATGATCCCGGCCATGATGCACAGCGCGTAGGTGTGGACGTTGAGCTGGTAGTCCGCGGGAAGTCCGAGCCAGGCGAACCACTCCCCGATCGGGATGCGCCATACCTGCCACGCGTAGTCGGGACTCGGGATGCTCGCCGGAAGCGAGGCCAGGGACGAGATCACGATTCGTCAGTGCCTTTCGTGGGGGTGGCGCGGAAACGCTCACCCAGCCTAGTACCGGCGGAGAGCATGGACGCCGTCCTGGCGAGCTCCGCGACGCCGCCATGCTCAAGGGCAGTCACAAGCGCAGAGCCCACGATGGCCCCGTCGGCATAGCCAAGCACCTCGCGCACCTGCTCGGCGCTCGAGATGCCGAGGCCGACGCACGCGCGTTCGGCACCGGCCGCTCGCAGACGCCCGACGAGGGACCGTGCGGCGGTGTCCACCTCGGCCCGCGCACCGGTGATTCCCATGGTCGAGACCGCGTAGACGAAACCACGGGACTGCCGCGCGATCATCCGGAGTCGCTCGTCGGTCGAGGAGGGAGCAGCGAGAAATATGCGGTCGAGCCCCGTGCGCTCGGATGCTGCGAGCCAGGTCGCCGCGTCATCCGGGATGAGGTCAGGGGTGATGAGCCCCGCTCCTCCGGCCGCAACGAGGTCGTCCGCGAACCGGTCGACGCCGTATTGGAGGACTGGGTTCCAGTAGGTCATGAGTACGACGGGAGTCGCGACCTTCGCGGTAATCGCGTTCACGGCCTCGAAGGCGTGCGCGAGGCGGAATCCGCCTGCGAGCGCCCTCTGGGTCGCCCGCTGGATGACAGGGCCGTCCATGACCGGGTCGGAGTACGGGAGACCGAGCTCGACGACGTCGACGCCGTTCTCGGCGATCGCCACGGCAGCCTCGATGCTCGTCGCAAGGTCGGGGAAGCCGACCGGCAGGTACCCGATGAGCGCGCCGGACCCCGCAGCGATGCGCGCGTCGATGGCCGCGGCGACGACACTCACGATGCGTCCAGGTTGTCGAACCACGCCGCAGCGGTCTCCATGTCCTTGTCGCCACGCCCGCTCAGATTCACGAGGATCGTCGCGTCCGCCCCGAGCTCGCGGCCGAGGTCGAGTGCCCCGGCGAGGGCGTGGGCCGATTCGATCGCCGGGATGATGCCCTCGGTCCTCGCAAGGAGTCGCAGGGCGTCCATCGCGGCGGCGTCGGTGATGGCCAAGTAGGTCACCCGTCCGAGGTCGGCGAGCCATGCGTGCTCGGGTCCGACGCCTGGATAGTCGAGACCGGCCGAGATCGAGTGCGACTCGACCGTCTGGCCGTCGTCGTCCTGCAGGAGATAGCTGCGCGCGCCGTGCAGCACCCCCGGACGCCCCTTGGTGATCGTCGCGGCATGCCGTGGGGTCTCAGCCCCGTCGCCCGCCGCCTCGAAGCCGTAGAGGGCGACACCCGCGTCATCGAGGAAGGCGTCGAAGATGCCGATCGCATTCGAGCCGCCGCCCACGCACGCCGCGACGGCATCCGGGAGCCGGCCGGTGAGCTCGAGGACCTGGGCGCGGGACTCGTCGCCGATGATCTTCTGGAAATCCCGGACCATGGCGGGGAACGGATGCGGGCCGGCGACGGTGCCGAAGACGTAGTTCGTGGTCGCGACGTTCGTGACCCAGTCGCGCATGGCCTCGTTGATGGCGTCCTTGAGCGTGCGCGACCCCGCCGTGACGGGGACGACCTCGGCGCCGAGCAGGCGCATCCTGGCGACGTTGAGGGCCTGGCGCTCCGTGTCGAGCTCTCCCATGTACACGACGCAGTCCATGCCGAGAAGCGCTGCCGCCGTCGCTGTCGCGACGCCGTGCTGGCCGGCGCCGGTCTCGGCGATGACCCGGTTCTTTCCGATGCGCTTCGTCAGGAGGGCCTGGCCGAGCACGTTGTTGATCTTGTGGGACCCCGTGTGGTTGAGGTCCTCGCGCTTGAGGATGACGCGAGCTCCCCCTGCATGTTCGGCGAAGCGCGGGACCTCGGTGATGATCGACGGCCGCCCGGTGTAGGTCGCGCCGAGGCGGTCGAGTTCGGCCTGGAACGCCGGGTCGGCCTTGGCCTCGGCGTAAGCAGCCGTGAGCTCGTCGAGCGCCTCGACGAGCGACTCCGGCACGAATCGACCGCCGTATTCGCCGAAGTACGGGCCGCTCTGCTCCCTCAGGCTCATGTGGTTGCCGGCTCCCCGCCGGACAGGAATGCGGAGAGCGTGGCGACAGGGTCGCCCGTCACGAGCGCCTCCCCGATGAGGACGACATCCGCGCCCGCCGCCCGGTAACGTGCAACATCCTGCGGGCTCCTAACCGCAGACTCGGCGACCTTGATCGTCCCGTCGGGAATGCCCTCGACGAGCGAGGGGAAGAGGCTCGTGTCGAGCTCGAAGGTCGTGAGGTCGCGGGCGTTGATGCCGATGACTCCCGCGCCGATGTCTACCGCGCGGGAGACCTCGTCCGCATCGTGCGCCTCGACGAGTGCCGTCATCCCGAGATCCGTGACGAGCCCGTAGAGCTCGGCGAGCTCCGCCTGCCCCAGCGCGGACGCCATGAGCAGCACGATGTCGGCGCCCGCGGCCCGCGCCTCGAGCACCTGGTACGGAAGCACGATGAAATCCTTGCGGAGGACCGGGATGGTCACGCGGTCCCGCACGGCCTCGAGATCCTGGAGGGAGCCGCCGAACCGGCGGCCCTCCGTGAGAACGCTGATCGCGCTCGCCCCGCCGATCTCATACTTCGCGGCGAGCTCAGCAGCGTCGGGAATGTCGGCGAGGGCGCCGCGGGAAGGGCTAGCGCGCTTGATCTCGGCGATGATCCTCACGCGCTCGGAGGGGGCGAGTGCGGTGATCACGTCGAGCGCAGGAGCGCGATCGAGCGCTGCGCGCTCGACGTCGGCCTGACCGCGCACGGCCCGTCGCGCGGAGGCGTCGGCGACGGCCCCGGCGATGAGTTCGGAGAGCACGTGCCTAGTGCGAACTCTTCGGCTGGTACCGCGGGCCCGCGACGCCGTAGCCCGCCTTCGCGAGGATCCAGCCGACGAGGGGGCCGAGGACGACGAGTGCGACGGCGAGCCAGATCAGCCACATCGAGACGAACCAGAACCCGAAGGTGCCGACGACGAAGCCGGCCAGCATGATGACGACGGCGATCCATGCCGCAGGGGAATGCCCGTGGCCGGGGTCCGAGATGTCTTCGCTGGTCATGTCACTCCTGTGTTTCTCGCCGGTAGAAGATGCCGCAAGTCTACTGGAGGTCCGGACGCTCGGACGCCTGTTGCGCTGTCGGGTCGCCGCCCTCGCTCAGTGCGTCCCAGTCGGACACCGCGCGCTCCCGGCCGGCACCCGGTTCGGCGGGGCCGAATCGGACCGGCTGGTATTTGCGCGACGAGCCAGGCCAGGCACGACCGGTGAGGAGGATGGCGCAGCCGAGCAGCGCGAGGAGCACTCCGGACGCGAGCGCGACAGAAGGCCACACGGTGGCCGGAACGGTGGCCACGAGTCCCATGACGGCCTCATGGCCTGCGATCCCTGTCGCCCCCGTGACGAGAGGTTCGACCGCCCCGACAGGGCCCACCATGGCGAGCACGGCCGAGAGCGCGATGCATCCCCCGACGACGATCTCGAGAGCCGCGAGGATCATCCGAAACACCGGCCCGGAGATCGCCATGGCCCCGAGGCCGGCGAGTCCGGCGAGTGCGAGCGCGGAGACCGCCGGAGCCGCAACGTCGCCAGGCGCCGGGATGGGAGGATGCGTTGCGGACTCGCCGCCGAGGGTCGCCACGAACCAGGGTTGCGACCAGGCGAGGAGTGCGGCCGCGCAGAGAAGCACTCCGAGAAACAGGCTCGTGGTCTTGAGCTTCATCGTCCTACCCTCCGCATGGCGTTCGCGACAGCGACCGCCTGGAGCGGTGCGGCCGCCTTGTTCCTCGACTCCTCGAACTCCGCCACGGGGTCGGAGTCTGCGACGATTCCCGCCCCGGCCTGGATGCGCGCGACGCCGTGCGCGATCGTCGCTGTGCGGATCGCGATCGCGAGATCGAGGTCCCCGGAGAACCCGACGTAGCCGACCACTCCCCCGTAAAGGCCGCGCTGGGCCGGTTCGAGCTCGTCGATGATCTCGAGCGCACGCGGCTTGGGCGCACCGGAGAGCGTACCGGCGGGAAAGGTCGCCCTGAACACGTCAAGCGGCCCCGCCTCAGGTCGCAGGTCGCCCTCGACGGAGGAGACGAGGTGCATGATGTGGCTGAATCGCTCGACCTGCATGAACTCAGTGACCTCGACGCTTCCCGGCGTGCACACCTTCAGGAGGTCGTTGCGCGCGAGGTCGACGAGCATGAGGTGTTCCGCACGCTCCTTCTCGTCGCCGAGGAGTTCCCGTGCGAGCTCGAGGTCCCGCTCAGGGGAGTCGCCCCGCGGGCGCGAGCCCGCGATGGGGTGCATGTACACGCGCCCTTCGTCGGCCTTGACGAGCGCCTCCGGCGAGGAACCGACGACCCAGTACGGGTCGCCGACCGGGTCTGCGAGCGACAGCAGGTACATGTAAGGGCTCGGATTGAGCGTGCGAAGGACCCGGTAAACGTCGAGGGGATCCGCGGTCACGTCGTGGTCGAACCGCTGCGAGAGAACGACCTGGAACACGTCGCCGTCGCGAATGTACTGCTTGCCGGCCTCGACCGCGAGGCTGAAGGCCTCATCGTCGATGCGATGGCGCGCCTCGGGGACACGAGTCAGGTCGACTTCCGCGAGCTGGGCCTCCGTCGGCTCTCCGAGCCGGGAGGCGAGAGCATCGAGGGCCGAGATGGATGCGGCCCACAGGGCATCCGCAGCCTCGGTCCCGTCATTGAGCACCGTGGAGATGAGCAGGACCATGCCCGTCCTGTGGTCCACGACGACGAGCTCGCGCACGAACCCGAGGGCCTGGCCTGGGATCTCGTAATCGGCGGGAGGCGCATCCGGGAGCCGTTCGAGCTGGCGGATCGCCTCCCATCCGATGAAACCGATGAGACCGCCTGTCAGGGGCGGATGGCCTGGAATGCGGGGAGTCGCCCATCGAGAGTGCAGGCGTTCGAGTGCGTCGAGGGGCGCAGTGGGCGCGTCGCCGCCGAGGGCGCGTTCGGCGGGCAGGCCGTAGTCGACCCAGAGGGCTTGGTCGTCCTGCTGCGTGAGCACTCCGAAGCTCGAGACGCCGATGAAGGAATACCGCGACCAGATGCCGCCCTGCTCGGCCGACTCCAGCAAAAACGTCCCCGGTGCGCCCTGCGCGAGCTTGCGGTAGATGCCGACGGGTGTCTCGCCGTCGGCGAAGAGCTCGCGGATGACGGGCACCACGCGGTGGTCGGCCAGGAGCCCGTCGAACTGTTCACGCGTCGTCGAGGTCACGCCGGTGTCTCCCGAGCGTGCGGATCGAAGCACGAGTGGGTTCCGGTGTGGCATGCGGCGGCCACGGGCGCGACCGTCACAAGCAGGGCATCAGCGTCGCAGTCGAGCGCGGCGGTGAGCACCGCGAGTCGATTGCCGGAGGTGTCGCCCTTGCGCCAGTATTCCTGGCGTGACCGGGACCAGAAGGTGACGACGCGTTCGGCGAGTGTTCGCCTGAGTGCTTCGGCGTCCATCCACGCGAGCATGAGCACGCCGAGGGAGCCGTCCTCCTGCACGATGGCCGGAAGAAGTCCGTCCCTGTCGAAGGCGGCGCGCGCCAGAATGCTCTCGACCTCGTCCTGCGTCATGTCGCCGTCTCCCTCACGAGGATGCCCTGCGCGGCCAGTTCGCGCTTGACCGCGCCGACCGTGAGATCTCCATTGTGGAACACCGATGCCGCGAGCACCGCATCCGCCCCCGCCCGCACGGCTGGCGCGAAGTGCTCGAGCGCTCCCGCCCCGCCCGAGGCGATGACGGGCACGCTGCTGAGCGTGCGCATAGCGGCGATGAGCTCGAGATCGAACCCCTGCTTCGTTCCGTCGGCGTCGATCGAGTTGACGAGCAGTTCGCCGACGCCACGCTCGATCGCCTCGCTCGCCCACGCGAGCGCATCGCGGTCGGTACGCGTGCGACCGCCGTGGGTCGTCACGATGAACCGGTCGCCCGAACGCGTGACGTCGAGCGAGAGCACGAGCACCTGGGCGCCGAAGCGGTCGGCGATCTCGTCGATGAGGGACGGGCGCGCGATCGCGGCGCTGTTGACGCCCACCTTGTCCGCGCCGGCGCCCAGCAGCCGGGCGACGTCATCGGCGCTCCGGATGCCGCCCCCGACGGTGAGCGGGATGAAGACCTGTTCAGCCGTCCGGGTCACGAGGTCGAGCGTCGTCGCCCGGTCGTCGATCGTCGCCGTCACGTCGAGGAAGGTGAGCTCATCGGCGCCCTGGTCGTAGTAGCCCCTCGCGAGTTCAACGGGATCGCCCGCATCACGCAGTTCGAGGAAGTTGACGCCCTTGACGACCCGCCCGCCCGCGACGTCCAGGCACGGGATGACCCTCACGGCGACCGTCATGTCCGACACCTCAGATGCGCGCCGCGTGGATCGAGCTCACGAGAATCGCTCGTGCGCCGACCTCGTAGAGCTCGTCCATGATCGCGTTCATCCTCGCGCGGGGAACCATCACGCGTACCGCGACCCACTCGGTGTCGCGCAGCGGCGAAATGGTCGGCGATTCGAGCCCTGGCGTGATCCGCGACGCCGTCTCGACGAGCGATGCCGGAAGGTCGTAGTCCATGAGAACGTACTGCCGGGCGACGAGAACCCCCTGGAGCCTCCGCTGGAAGGTCGGGAGACCTGGAAGTTCTGCCCCTGAGCTGACGAGGACGGCAGTGGACTCGAGGATCACCGGGCCGAACACCTCGAGGCCCTGCTGGCGCAGGGTCGTTCCGGTCGAGACGACGTCGGCGACGGCATCCGCGACCCCCAGCCGCACGGCGGACTCGACCGCACCGTCGAGTGCCACGAGCTCGGCCACGACGCCCTCACGTTCGAGGAATCCGCTGACCAGGCCGGGGTAGCTCGTCGCTATTCTGACCCCCGCGAGGTCGGCGAGATCCGCGAAGCGCCCGGCCGGCCCCGCGAAGCGGAACGTCGACTCGCCGAAGTCGAGCCCGACGATCTCCGTTGCCCCTGAGCGGGAATCCAGGAGCAGGTCGCGGCCCGTGATGCCGACGTCGAGTGCGCCTGAGCCGACATAGGTGGCGATGTCGCGCGGGCGCAGGTAGAAGAATTCGACGTCGTTGGCCGGGTCGAAGACGATGAGTTCCTTCGGATCACGCCTGACGACGTATCCGGCCTCTGCGAGCATCTGGGCCGCAGCCTCCGCGAGCATTCCCTTGTTGGGGATGGCGATTCTGAGCATGCTTGTTCTCTTCACTCGCCGGCTGGTCGTTCAGTCCGGCGTCCGCATGGGGGCGAGCTGTGGTAGGAGGGGACGCGTCAGAGATGTCGGTAGACATCCGCGGTCGTGAGGCCCTTCGCGAGCATGAGGACCTGCACGTGGTACAGCAGCTGGGAGAGCTCCTCCGCCGTGCGGTCGGCACTCTCGTGCTCCGCTGCCATCCAGGACTCGGCGGCCTCCTCGACGAGCTTCTTGCCGGCGGAGTGGATCCCGGCGTCGAGGCGCTCGACAGTGCCGGAGCCGGCCGGCCGGGTCGCGGCCTTTTCGCTCAGCTCGGCGAACAGCTCGTCGAAGGTCTTCACGCGCTCAAGGGTAGCGGGTGTTGCGGTCAGGCCACGCCCAGAAGATCGATGACGAAGATGAGCGTGCGTCCGGACAGCGCATGACCGCCACCCGCTTCGCCGTAAGCGAGACGCGGAGGGATGACGAGTTCGCGCCGGCCGCCCACGCGCATGCCCGGGATGCCTTCCTGCCAGCCCGCGATGAGGCCGCGAAGCGGGAACGTGATGGATTCGCCGCGGCTCCAGCTCGAGTCGAACTCCTCGCCCGTCTCGAGGTCCACGCCGAGGTAGTGCACCTCGACGGTTGCTCCTGGTGCCGCCTCCGGCCCGTCCCCGAGCTCGATATCCCTCGTGACGAGCGCATCGGGCGCCTCGCCGTCGTAGAAGTCGATCTCCGGCTTGGTCCTGTTGAATTCGCTCATCGGTCCATCCAAGCAGGTCAGTGGATGTGACGCATAGCTGCAGCGCGCAGGTTCGAGATGTTCTCGGCCGGCTCCCCCGCGTTGTAGACGCTCGAACCCGCGACAAAGGTGTCGGCTCCGGCCTCGGCGGCGATGACGATGGTCCGCTCGTCGATGCCGCCGTCGACCTGCAGCCAGACGTCGAGTCCGGATGCGGCCACGGCATCCGAGAGCGCGGAGAGCTTCGGCATGACCGATTCGAGAAAGGACTGCCCGCCGAAGCCGGGCTCGACGGTCATGACGAGGACCTGGTCGAACTCCGCGAGAAGCCCGAGATAGGGCTCGATCGGGGTTCCCGGCTTGACCGCGATGCCCGCCCTGGACCCGATCTCCCGCAGCCTGCGCGCGAGCGCCACGGCATCCTGCGCGGCTTCGGCGTGGAAGGTGACCGAGTATGCGCCGAGTTCGGCGTAACCGGGCGCCCAGCGCTCAGGGTCCTCGATCATGAGATGGACGTCGAGGGGAATCGTCGAAACGGCCTGGATGCGGGAGACCATCTGCGGCCCGAAGGTGAGATTCGGCACGAAGTGGTTGTCCATGACGTCGACGTGCACGAGGTCGGCCGTCGAGATGCGGCCGATGTCGCGCTCGAGGTTGACGAAGTCGGCCGAGAGGATGCTGGGGTTGATACGGACCGGCATGCCGCCAGCCTACTGGG
>DAITPJ010000007.1:0-23923 GCA_036833635.1 Terrimesophilobacter sp. | reverse complement strand
CCGTGCCGGTGCGGCCACAACTGGGCCTGGAACGAATCACCGAGCTCGAGGGGTTCGACAGTGAAGGACGCGAGCACCCGGCCCGTGTCGAGCGGCGTGAGCCCGCCCTGCCTGATTGCGTGGTCGACGATAACCCGGGTCTCTGCGAGGTGCGGAGAGCACGTGACGTAGGCGAGGATGCCACCCGGTCGCAGTGAGCGCGACGCCGAGTCGACGAGTTCGGTCTGCAGGGTCGTGAGCTCCGGCACGTCATGGGGCTGCTTGCGCCAGCGCGCCTCCGGCCGCCGCCTGAGTGCACCAAGCCCCGTGCACGGCGCATCGAGAAGGATGCGGTCGAACTGGCCGGTGAACCTGTCGCCGAATTCGCGACCATCCTGAACGAGCACCTGCGGCGGGTCCTCGAAGGCTGCCAGGGCCTTGCGCACGAGGGCGGCGCGAGCAGGCACGATCTCGTTCGCCACGAGTGTCGCGCCCCCGGCCAGCGCCTCCGCCGCGAGCAGCGCCGCCTTGCCGCCTGGCCCCGCGCACAGGTCGAGCCAGCGCTCCCCCGCGACCACCGGCCGCGCGCGGCTGAGCGCGAGGGCGGCAAGCTGGGAGCCTTCGTCCTGGACCCGCGCGCGTCCATCGCGCACGGCGGGCCACCGTGCAGGGTCGCCTCCTTCGCTTTCACGCGCGAAGGGCGAGTATCTCCCCGGAAGTGCGCCGTCGAGCTCGGTCGGACTCGCGAGGCCCGGCAGCGCGGCGAGACTCACCCTCGGTGCGCGATTGTCAGCCTCGAGGAGCGCGGCGAGCTCACTCTCGCGCCCCTCCGCCGCGAGTGCCCTGCGGAACGCGCGCACGATCCAGGCCGGGTGGGCGTGCTCCGCGGCGAGGCGGCCATCCTCCGTCGTTGCATCGCCGACAACTCTCGAGACCCACTCTTCGGCGCTCGTGCGTGTGATCGTGCGCAGGACCGCGTTGACGAACCCGGTCGCCGAGCGCGATCCGACCTCGCGCGCGAGGGACACCGCCTCGTCGACGGCGGCGTGCTGTGCGACGCGCATCGACAGGAGCTGGTGCACAGCGAGCCGGAGGACGTCGAGGATGGGGGCATCCAGTTGCTGGATCGGGCGCCCAGCCGCAGCCTCGATGACGCTGTCGTAGTAGCCGCGCCGGCGCAGCGTGCCGTACGCAAGTTCCGTGGCGAGGGCAGCATCCTGGCCCCGGAGTCCAGCCCGGTCAAGCTTGACCGGGAGCAGGAGATTGGCGTAAGCGTCCGACTCGGAGACCGCCCTGATGACCTCGTAGGCGACGCGACGCGAGGGCTGCACTCTCATTCCGCGCGCACCTCGGCCGCATCGGGTCCCCGGCCGGTCCGACCGCGCCACCACGCGGCCGCGGGCATGGGCGTCCGCCCTGAGGGCTGGACCGTGACGAGCTCGATCGGCGCGGTGGCCGTCCCGACGAGGATGCCCCCGTCAGCGCTCACGAGGCCGGGCGGCAACGACGGGCGATCACGGGCAGGCGCAGCGTCCAGGACCTTGACCCGGATGCCGTCGATCGTCGTGAAAGCGCCAGGCTCCGGCGTGACGCCCCGGATGCGACGATCGATCGTGTCGGCCGAGGCACTCCAGTCGAGGCGCCCATCCTCGATGCCGAGCTTGGGCGCGAGAGTGATATCACCGACCTGCTCCTGTGCCCGCGCCGAGCCGTCGGCGATCGCGTCGATGACGCCGGCCAGGAGACCGGCGCCCGCCTCCGCGAGCGAATCGAGCAGGTGCCCGGCCGTCTCGCTCCGGCCGATCGCCTGGGTGAGCCTGCCATAGACGGGGCCGGCGTCGAGTTCCTCGACGAGTTGGAATACGCTCGCGCCGGTGACGTCGTCTCCCGCCATGATCGCGCGCTGCACCGGAGCTGCCCCGCGCCAGCGCGGAAGCAGCGAGAAGTGCAGGTTGATCCACCCGCGCTGGGGTGCGGAGAGCAACGGTTCACGCACAAGTCCCCCGTAAGCGACGATGACGCCGAGGGCCGCATCGAGGGCTGCGATCTCCCCGGCCACCGGGCTGAGTCGATCCGCCTTGATCACCGGGATGCCCAGCTCAGCGGCGACAGTTGCGACGGGCGTTGGAGTCAGGATCCGCTTGCGGCCGAACGGCGAGTCCTCGCGCGTGAGCACGGCGACGAGCTCGTGCCCGCTCGCCGCGACCGCCCGGAGGCTTGGAACAGCGGCAGCGGGGCTCCCCGCGAAGATGATGCGCACCAGCTGGCTCCCGGACGGTGAATGACTATGACTGCTCGAACGGTTCGAGATCGTCGAACCGGACTCTCAGTGTAGGCAGGGCAGCCGGGGAGGCCCCCGCCGGGACCCGCTTGCGGCGCGTTGTCGCGTTACGGATGAGCTCGGCCCTGAGCGCTGTCGCGACGGCGGCTCCCTGCGCATAGTCGAGTCGTACAATCGCCCGCAGCGCACCGCGCTCTGACTCGACAGGCCCGAGCACATCGACACCCAAAAGGTTCTCGACAGCGGCCGTGGCACGTGCGACGGAGGCCGCGTCTCCGGTCACCGTGGCGACCCGCACGGCGGGCGGGAAGCGAAGTCTTCTGCGGTCGGCGAGCTCACCACGCGCGTAGTCGGCGAGCTGCCAGGTCGCGAGGGCCCCGGCGAGCGAGCCCCCGACGCCGACGAGCACACTCGGCGCACCGACCGCGGCGAGGGAGATCGCGTTCGCCCACCAGCGAAGGCAGTCCTCGCCGACGCGCAGGCTCTCACGCGCCAGCATCCGCTCACCATCGAGGAGCAGGACAGCCCGGTACCCGCCCGCCGCGATCGGCTCTGCCCCGCGCGTCGCAATGACGAGGGCGGGCCGCGCGCCCACCTCGAGCACCGGGCGCTCGCCGTCAGCGATGACGATGGGAACCCCCGGGAAGGCGCGGCCGAGGTCCTCGGCAGTCCTCGTCGCACCCTGCCCCTGGAGACGGTAGGTGCGCCCTGCGCAGTGTGCGCAGCGCCACTGGGTCGCGATCGCGCCGCACCAGGCGCAGGACGGGGACGAACGCGCGGCCTTCAGCCCGAGCGGCCCGCTGCACCGCGCGCAGCGGGCAACCTGCCGGCACGTTTCGCACACGAGCTGCGGGGCGTAACCAGGTCGGGCCACCTGGACGAGTACCGGACCGTGCTCGAGCGCGGCCCGCGCTTCACGCCAGGCGCTCGAGGGGATCCTCGCCTGCGCGGCGAGACGATCCTCTGAAGCCTGCTGTGCCGTGGGGATCACCTTGGGGAGGTAGCTCTTCACGGGTGCAATCGCCTCGACCCAACCGAGTTGCACGAGCCTCTCGACCTCGACCGTTCTCGCGTGGCTGAGAAAGACGAGGGCACAGCTCTCGAGTTCCTGGCGCAGGAGTGCGGCGTCGCGGCTGTGCACGTATGGGCTCAATGGTTCGCTGTGCAGGGGGTCGCCGTCGTCCCAGAGTGCGATGAGCGCGAGTTTGGCGGCAGGGGCGTAGACCGCGGAGCGGTTGCCCACGATGACCCTCGCGACACCATCGAGGCATGCAAGGTGCGCGCGATAGCGGTCGGCATTCGACTGGCGGGCGTCGAGGCGTACGACGCGATCGGCGGGGAGGATCGCCTCGAGAGCCGTCGTGAGCTGGTCGAGGTCGCGGTAGTCGGGAACGACGAGGATGACGGAGCCGGTCTGAAGCGCGCGCGACGCTATCGCCGCGAGGGTCGCTGCCCAGTGGCCCACCCAGTCGCCGCCGACGTCGACGACCTGCGGAACGGCATCCACGGCAAGTCGACGCGACGCGAGAATCGCCTCGTCGATCGCCGCGGTCCCGTAGTCGGCGACCGCGACAGGGTTGACATCGGATGCCTCCCGCGCGCCAGCGGCGAGCCAGGCCTTCTCGACACGCACCTGCCGCTTGGGAACGGCGAGCCTCAGGATGTCGCTCGCATTGCCGGCAGCCCGATCGGCGACGCGGCGGGCGAGCGTGTACACCGGCTCGGTCAGCACGGGGGCAGGGGAGGTCACGGCGTCGACCTCGCTGAGGACCCCCTGGTAGTCGACTCTGTCGACGAGTTCGATGAGGAAGCCATCGGCGATGCGGCCGGCCGAGCGCAGCGGCACCCGTACCCGTACGCCGGGGACAGCATCCTGAAGCATCGCCTCTGGGACCCGATAATCGAACAGCCTGTCGAGCTGCGGCAGCGGTGAGTCGATCAGCACCCGCGCGATGGATGCCGGCGGCATGGTTACAACCCGACCGCGCTGCGGAGGTCGTCGACGCGATCGAGTCGCTCCCAGGTGAAGTCAGGGAGCTCGCGGCCGAAGTGCCCGTAGGTGGCCGTCGGCCGGTAGATGGGCCGCAGAAGGTCGAGGTCGCGGATGATCGCCGCCGGCCTCAGGTCGAAGACGTCCCGGATCGCCGTGTCGATCTTCGCCTCGTCGACCTTCGCCGTGCCGAAGGTCTCGACGTAGAGTCCCACGGGCGCTGCCTTGCCGATCGCGTAGGCGACCTGCACCTCGAGCCGATCGGCGAGCCCCGCCGCGACGGCGTTCTTCGCGACCCAACGCATCGCGTAGGCGGCCGAACGGTCGACCTTCGACGGGTCCTTGCCGCTGAAAGCGCCGCCACCGTGCCTGCTCGCGCCACCGTAGGTGTCGACGATGATCTTGCGGCCGGTGAGACCGGCATCGCCCTGCGGACCGCCGATCTCGAAGCGGCCCGTCGGGTTGATGATGATGCGTACGTCACCGTCGTCGAGTTCGACGGATTCGAGGACCGGCCGGATCACGAGCTCCTCGACCTCGGCGAACAGTCGGGGGTTGTCGACCGTGGGGGCATGCTGGGTCGAGAGCACGATCGTGTCGATCGTGCGGGGCGTGTCCCCTTCGTACCCGATCGTGACCTGGGTCTTGCCGTCCGGCCTAAGGTAGTCGAGGTCGCCGTTCTTGCGCACGTCGGCAAGGCGTTCTGAAAGTCGATGGGCCAGCCAGATCGGAATGGGCATGTACTGCGGTGTCTCAGTCGTCGCGTAGCCGAACATGATTCCCTGGTCGCCTGCGCCCTGCTGGTCGAGCGGGTCCTCGTGGATGCCCTCGCGGGCCTCGAGTGCGACGTTGACACCGATCGCGATGTCCGGGGACTGGCTGCCGATCGACACGGCGACACCGCAGGATGCGCCGTCGAAGCCGACGGCGGACGAGGTGTAGCCGATGCCGCTCACGATCGCGCGAACAAGCTGCGGGATCTCCACGTACCCCGAGCATGTGACCTCGCCCGCGATGTGC
Source organism: Terrimesophilobacter sp. (assembly GCA_036833635.1). Taxonomy (GTDB): domain Bacteria; phylum Actinomycetota; class Actinomycetes; order Actinomycetales; family Microbacteriaceae; genus Terrimesophilobacter. The sequence continues at coordinate 18,653 of DAITPJ010000007.1, read as the reverse complement.
ACGAGACCCGTCGTGACCATGGTCTCAACGGCGACGCGGCTGCTGCGATCCACCGCCAGGAGTGCGTCGAGGATGCCGTCGGAGACCTGGTCGCACACCTTGTCCGGATGCCCCTCGGTGACCGACTCGCTCGTGAACAGGCGGAGAGACGTGCCCAAAATATGCCTAACGGGTCGAGGATCAGTTCAAAAGGTCGAGGATACGACCGGCTACCGACGACTTCGATCCTGAAGTCTCCAACACTATATCGCCGGCCCGATTGAGGACCGTGACGGTGTTGCCGTCCACGGCGAACCCTTCGTCCCAACCGACCCTGTTGAGGACGAGAAAGTCGCAGCCCTTGCGCGCGAGCTTCGCTCTCCCGAGCTCGAGAAGCGCCGCATCGTCCCGCTCGGTCTCCGCGGCGAACCCGACGAGGATCTGTCCCTCCTGTCGTGTCGCGGCAAGCTCGGCGAGAATGTCTGGGTTGCGGACCAGCGTGAGGCCTAGTTCCTCGCCCTGGCTCTCCTTCTTGATCTTCTCCCCCGCGACACTCTCCGGGCGGTAGTCGGCGACGGCGGCCGCCATGACGACGATGTCGGCATTCTCCGTTGCCGCCCTGACCGCGACGGCGAGCTCCTCGGCCGAACCGACCGTCTCCAGGGTGACGGATGCCGGGGCCGGTACCTCGAGGTTCGCCCCGATGAGCACGACGTGCGCCCCCCGCGCCGCCGCAGCGGCAGCGATCGCGACACCCTGCTTGCCGCTCGAGCGGTTGCCGATGAAACGCACGGGGTCGATGGGCTCCCGTGTGCCCCCGGCCGTCACCACGATGCGTCGTCCCGCGAGGTCGTGCGCATTCCCCCCGGACTCATCGACCGCAGCGAGCGTCGCAGCGACGATCTCCTCAGGTTCCGCCATTCGGCCCGGCCCGCTGTCGGCCCCTGTGAGTTGCCCTGTGCCCGGCCCGACGATCGTGACCCCTCGCCCGCGCAGCAGGGCGACATTCTGCACGGTTGCCGGGTTCTGCCACATCTCGGTGTGCATGGCGGGGGCGATGACGAGGGGCGCCGTGCTCGCGAGGATTGTCGTCCCGAGCAGGTCGTCCGCGAGCCCAGTCGCGAGCTTCGCGATCGTGTTCGCCGTCGCCGGCGCCACGACGATGACGTCGGCGGCCTGGCCGATCGCCACATGACGTACTTCAGCCACCCCTTCGTAGAGTTCGTGATGAACGGGGTTACGGCTGATCGCCTCGAGAGTCGGCATCCCCACGAAGCGCAGGGCGGCCTCCGTCGCAACGACGTGAACGTCATGCCCAGCCAGCACAAGCGCCCTGACGACGCCGACCGCCTTGTAGGCGGCGATCCCGCCGGTGATGCCGACGACGACGTTCACCGCAGCTGCTATTCCGCGAGCTTCTTCAGGACCAGCTTGCCCTCGTTGATCTCGTGCATCGCAACCGAGAGCGGCTTGTCGTCGATCGTCGAGTCGACGAGGGGGCCGACATTGTCGAAGAGGCTTCCCTCGTGCAGGTCGGCGTAGTAGTCGTTGATCTGGCGCGCGCGCCGTGACGCGAAGATCACGAGCGCGTATTTGGAGTCGACCTTGGTGAGCAACTCGTCAATGGGCGGATCGATGATGCCCTTGGCGCGTTCGACCATGAAGAAACTCCGTATCCGGCCGCTTTCAACGGCCCGTCAGTGTGTGGGGAACCCCATCAAGTCTACGACTTCCCGTGCCGCCTGGCCGACGTCGGCGTTGACGACGCGGAAGTCGAACTCGTCCTGGGCGGCCAATTCGGTCTTGGCGGTCTCGAGACGCCTGGCCTGCTCCGCGGAGTCCTCTGTACCGCGCCCGATGAGCCTGCGCACGAGTTCCTCCCAGCTGGGCGGCAGGAGAAAGACGAGCACGGCATCCGGCATCGCCCTGCGCACTGACCTCGCACCCTGAAGGTCGATCTCGAGCAGCACGCTCCTGCCCTCGGCGATCGCGGCGTCGATGGGCGCCCGCGGCGTCCCGTACCGGTAGGCGTTGTGCACTGTCGCGGTCTCGAGCATCTCCCCCGACGCCTCGAGTCGGTCGAACTCCTCGTCGGACACGAAGTAGTAGTTCACGCCGTCGACTTCGCCTGGGCGCGGCATTCTCGTCGTCGCCGAGACCGACAGGAGCACCTCTGGATAGTTCTCGCGGATGAAGCCGGAGACGGCCCCCTTGCCGACGGCCGTCGGCCCCGCGAGCACGACGAGCCTCGATGGCCCCGTGCGCAGCGGTCCGGTCCGGATGGGTCGCTGCTCGCGCCGCGAAAGCCAGTCGTGCAGTGTGCCGCGCTGCCGCAGTCCCAGCCCGCCAACGCGTTTCGACTCCGCGATGCCGAGTTCCTGCATGACCCTGGCCGTCCGCGTTGGGCCGAGGCCGGGGATGCTCGCCAGGAGCTCCCGCACCCGAAGGCCTGCTTCGACGCTTCCGGATGCCGCCCAGCCCTTCTCGACGACATCGAGCGGACTCCGCGTGCGCTCGGCGACCGCGCGCTTGACCGCCGCCCGAGCACGCCTGGCCGCCACGGCCGCCCTCGATGCCGCGGCGCGATCAACGTCCGGCGGATCTACCCGAGGCATTCCGCGAGTTCTCCCGACTGGCGCGCTACGGCCTCGGCGATGCGGGAAGGTCCAGCCGCGAGCACCCCGCGCGAGGTCGAGGCGATCACACAGGGCGCGGCGGGGCCATACCGGGCGCGCAGCTCGGAGAAGTGCGCACCCTGGTGGCCGAAACCGGGAGCGAGGACGGGGGTGGCTGGGGCGAGAGCCATGGCCTCGAGTGGAATGCCGAGTTCGGACAGCTCCACGGTCGCCCCGATCACGACGCCCACGTCGCCCAGAGCGACCTTCCGGGTCGCGTCGGCCGCGTTGAGAGCCATCACCTCATCGACAATACCGGCGGCGACGGTCATGCCGGCCCTGCGCCCTTGGCCGATGATGGCCGCCTGCTGCTGGGCGGACTCCGGGTTCGATGTCGCCGCGAGCACGAAGAGGCCCTTGCCGGCGTCACGGGCGAGCCGAAGGGGCCCTGCGAGCGAGCCGACGCCCTGGAAGGCGCTGACCGTGAGCGCATCGGCCTCGAGCGGGCTCCCCGGCGTGAGCCACACCTCGCCATACGCGTCGACCGTGCTCCCGACATCGCCGCGCTTGGCGTCGGCGATCACGAGGAGGCCGGCGTCCCTCGCCGCCTCCAGGACCTGCTCGAGAGCCGAGAACCCCGCTGCCCCGTGCCGCTCGAAGAAAGCGACCTGGGGCTTGACGATCCCCACGCTCCCCCGGACGGCCTCGATGACGCGCAGGCCGAACTCGCGGGCGCCGACCGCGTCGTCGGAGAGTCCCCATTCGGCGAGAAGGACGGCATGCGGGTCGATGCCGACGCACAGGTGCCCTCTGGTGGCGAACGCGTGGGCGAGCCTCTCGCCGAATGGTGCGTCAGGCACGGCGTGCCGCCCTGTCCCGTGCGTAGTCCTGAAGGGAGCGCACACCGAACCCCTCCCGGATCGCCTCGACCGACGACACGGCCGCCCCGAGCTGGGCGATCGTCGTGAAGAGCGCCTTGTCCGCAGCGACAGTCGCCGTTCGGATCTCGTACCCGTCGGCCCTGGCACGGCGCCCGCTCGGGGTGTTGATGACGATGTCGACCTCGCCCGCTCCGATGAGCTCGACGATCGAGCGGGTGTCCCCTGCCTCTTCGTCGCCGGGGATGGCATCCGAATGCTTGCGCACGACACGAGCGTCGATACCGTTGCGCGCGAGCACCTCCGCTGTGCCCTGCGTCGCGAGCAGTTCGAACCCGAGTTGCTGGAGTCGCATGACGGGAAGCACGATCGCCCGCTTATCGCGATCGGCGACCGAGACGAAAACGGTCCCGGATGCCGGCAGACCCCCATAGGCGGCGGCCTGGCTCTTGGCGAAGGCCTTGGGGAAGTTCGAGTCGATGCCCATGACTTCGCCCGTCGACCGCATCTCCGGCCCGAGGATCGAGTCGACGATCCTCCCCTCGCGCGTGCGGAACCGCTTGAAGGGCAGCACGGCCTCCTTGACGGCGACGGGAGAGTCCATGGGGCTGTGCAGCCCGTCCACGGCGGGGAGCATCCCGCTGTCGACGAGGGCACGGATGCTCGACCCGGCCATGACGAGCGCCGCGGCCTTGGCGAGCTGGATCCCGAGCGCCTTCGACACGAAGGGGACGGTTCTCGAGGCCCGAGGGTTGGCCTCGAGAACATAGAGCACACCCTGGCCGATCGCGAACTGCACGTTGAGGAGTCCCTGAACCCCGATGCCGCGGGCGATCTTCTCCGTCGCTTCGCCCACCTGGACGAGCACGTCCCGCCCCAGCGTCACGGGAGGCAGGGTGCACGAAGAGTCGCCAGAGTGGATTCCGGCCTCCTCGAGGTGCTCCATGACGCCGCCGATGTAGAGCTCGGTCCCGTCGAAGAGCGCGTCGACATCGATCTCGATCGCGTCATCGAGGAAGCGGTCGACGAGAAGCGGAAGGCCAGGCGCGATGATCGCCTGGTCCGCGACGCGGTCGAAGTAGCCGCCGAGCGACTCGGTGTCGTAGACGATCTCCATGCCGCGCCCTCCGAGCACGAACGATGGTCGTACGAGCACCGGGTAGCCGATCTCCTCTGCGACGGCGACGGCGCTTGCGAGATCGGTCGCGGTGCCGTTGCGCGGAGCGATGAGGCCGGCCGCGTCGAGGATCCCGGAGAAGAGCCCTCTCTCCTCGGCGAGGTCGATCGCGGAGGGAGAGGTGCCGAGGATGCGAACCCCTGCCGCTTCGAGCCCCTTCGCGAGCCCGAGCGCTGTCTGGCCTCCGAGCTGCACGATGACCCCGACGAGCTCCCCGCTCGCGCTCTCGGCGTCGATGACCTCGAGCACGTCCTCGAGCGTGAGGGGTTCGAAGTACAGCCGGTCGCTCGTGTCGTAGTCGGTGGAGACCGTCTCCGGGTTGCAGTTGATCATGATCGTCTCGAAACCGGCATCCGAGAGCGCGAAGGCCGCGTGGACGCACGAGTAGTCGAACTCGACGCCCTGCCCGATGCGGTTCGGTCCTGAGCCGAGAATGACGATCTTGCGCCGGTCGCTCGGGGTGACTTCGGACTCCTCGTCGTAGCTCGAGTAGTGGTACGGCGTGAGCGCGGGGAACTCTCCCGCGCAGGTGTCGACCGTCTTGAACACCGGGCGCACGCCTTCATGGTGACGGATGACGCGCAGCTCCGCCTCCTCGAGGCCCCGCAGAGCGGCCAACTGGGCATCCGAGAACCCGTGGTTCTTGGCGTGCCGGAGGAGCCCGGCGTCGAGCGTCTCCGCTGAGGAGACCTCGTCGGCGATCTCATTGATGAGCACCACCTGGTCGACGAACCACGGGTCGATCCCGGTCGCCTGGAAGACCTCGTCGATCGTGGCGCCGGCCCTGAGCGCCTGCTGCACCGTCACGATGCGGCCGTCGGTGGGGATGCTCGCGGCGGTGAGCAGTTCCGCCTTGTCCCCCGGCTCCCCTGCCCAGTGGAACGACGACCCGCGCTTCTCGAGCGAACGAAGCGCCTTCTGCAGCGCGGTCGCGTAGTTGCGCCCGATCGCCATGGCCTCGCCGACCGACTTCATGGTCGTCGTGAGCCGGGGGTCGGCCGCCGGGAACTTCTCGAAGGCGAATCGAGGAACCTTGACGACGACGTAGTCGAGCGTCGGCTCGAAACTCGCGGGGGTGACCCCAGTGATGTCGTTCGGGATCTCGTCGAGGCGATAGCCGATCGCGAGTTTCGCGGCGATCTTCGCGATCGGGAACCCCGTCGCCTTGCTCGCGAGCGCGCTCGATCGCGAGACCCTCGGGTTCATCTCGATGACGATGACCCGGCCGGTCGCCGGGTCGACGGCGAACTGGATGTTGCACCCGCCCGTGTCGACACCCACGAGCCGGATGATCTCGATCCCGATGTCGCGCAGGTTCTGGAACTCGCGATCGGTGAGAGTGAGCGCGGGCGCAACGGTGATCGAATCCCCCGTGTGCACTCCGACCGGGTCGACGTTCTCGATCGAGCACACGACAACGGTGTTGTCCGACGTGTCGCGCATGAGCTCGAGCTCGTACTCCTTCCAGCCGAGGATCGACTCCTCGAGGAGCACCTCGGTCGTCGGGCTCTGGTGCAGCCCGTCCGCGACCATCCTCACGAGCTCCTCGCGCGTGTAGGCGAAGCCGCTCCCCAGCCCGCCCATCGTGAAGGAGGGCCTGATGACGAGCGGGTACCCGAGATCCTCGGCGAACGCGATGGCCTCGTCGACCGTGTGGGCGATGTGCGAGCGGGCGACCTCCGCCCCGGCCTGGATCACGAGGTTTTTGAACAGCAGGCGGTCCTCGCCCTTCTGGATCGCCTCGAAGTCGGCCCCGATCAGTTCGACGCCGTACTTCTCGAGCACGCCGTGCTCATGGAGCTCGATGGCCGCATTGAGTGCCGTCTGGCCGCCGAGCGTCGGCAGGATGGCATCCGGTCGTTCCTTGGCGATGATCGTCTCGATGACCTCCCATGTGATGGGCTCGACGTAGGTCGCGTCCGCGAAGTCGGGGTCGGTCATGATCGTCGCGGGGTTGGAGTTGATGAGGATGACGCGCACGCCCTCCTCGCGCAGCACGCGGCAGGCCTGGGTGCCCGAGTAGTCGAACTCGCAGGCCTGCCCGATGACGATCGGACCGGAGCCGATGACGAGGACCGAGCGGATGTCATCGCGCTTCGGCATTATGAACCGGCCTCCTTCACCATCGCAGCAAACCGATCGAACAGGTAGTTGGCATCATGCGGCCCTGCCGCAGCCTCCGGGTGGTACTGCACGGAGAACGCGGGAAGGTCGAGGGCTCGGAGCCCCTCGACGACGTTGTCGTTGAGATTGACGTGGCTGACCTCGACGCGCCCGAACCCGGCCGGAGATTCCGATACCCCGTCGATGGACGCCTCGACGGCGAAGCCGTGGTTGTGCGCCGTGATCTCCGTCTTCCCCGTCGCGCGGTCGACGACCGGCTGGTTGAGGCCCCTGTGCCCGAAGGGAAGCTTGTAGGTGCGGTAGCCGAGCGCCCGGCCGAGCAACTGGTTGCCGAAGCAGATCCCGAAGAACGGCAATCGCCGTTCGAGGACCTCCTTCAGGAGGTTGACGTGCCGATCGGATGCGCCGGGGTCGCCTGGTCCGTTCGAGAAGAAGACGGCATCCGGTTCGAGAGCGAAGAGATCGGCGGCGGAAATCGACTCAGGGACCACGAGCACTTCGAAGCCGCGCGCCGTGAGATGGCGCAGGGTCGAGGTCTTGACACCGAGGTCGAGCACCGCGACCGAACCGATCCTGGCTCCCTCAGCCGGCAGCCGGTAGAGCTCGGTGGTCGAGACGACCGCGGAGAGATTCTGCCCTGCCATCTCCTCGCCCGCGAGCACGAGGGATAGCTGTTCCCCCGCGTCGAGCGTGGCATCCGGCCCGGAGAAGATGCCCGCGCGCATGACACCGACCGAGCGGAGGCGCCGGGTGACCGCGCGGGTGTCGATGCCGCTCATGCCGACGATGCCCTGGCCGAGTAGCTCGGCGTCGAGGCTGCGGGTCGCGCGGAAGCTCGACACCGTGCGGGATGGATCTCGCACGATGAAGCCGGCGACCCAGATCCGGTCGGATTCGCCGTCCTCGTCGTTGACTCCGGTGATGCCGATGTGGGGCGCCGTCATGAGCACGATCTGGCCCGCGTAGGACGGGTCCGTGATCGTCTCCTGGTACCCCGTCATGCCGGTCGAGAACACGGCCTCCCCGATGGTCCTCCCGATGGCGCCGTAGGCGGCACCCGGAAACCGGGTCCCGTCCTCGAGCACGAGGACGGCCGGTTCCTTTCCGCGCGTCACGCGTCCGCCTCCGGCGAGAGTGCGGCGATGCCTGCGGCGGCATCCAGGAACGCCTGCGGTTCCCCATCGAGGCGGAGGTAGCTGTCGACGTCGAGGCCGCCGAGGCGCCAGCCGAGCAGGACGAGCCCTCCCGGCTCGACGGCCTTGTCGATCGCCCATGTCGCCCGCGTCGCCACCATGAGGTCGGTGGCGGGGACGAACACGGAGTCCTCGCCAGTGAGCTCGAGCACGATACCGCGGTCATGGACTGTCGCGACGGTTCGTGAGGGGTAGCCGAGCCTTCGCACGGTGATGCGCTCGAGCGGTTCGCCGCTGCGCGTCGTCGCGACGTAGAGGCCGCTCGCGCTCACGACGACGTCCCCTGGGTCAGCGGGAACACCGTGCGGCTCCTGAATGTCCGCCTGTCGGCGCTGTCGTGCGCGCCAGCCGATGAGCATGCCAACGAGGGCGGCAGCGATGACGAGTCCGACGATGATGCTCGGCAGGAGCCTATCCACGATACTGTGATCTCCATTCCGTCGCCCACCGGGCGACCTCGTTCTCCTCGACGAGCACGCCGTCGCGAACTGTTTCGTAACCATGGTGGATCGTGCCCACCACGCGCCCGGGAAGCGTCATCGCGAGATACGGCGAGTTGCCGGACCGGCCGCCGAGGTCGCCCTCGGAGAAGACCCTGTTCGCGGCGGCGTCGACGAGTGTGATCTCGGCAGGAGCCCCTGCCGCGATACGACGTGCAGAGCCGTCGAGCCCGCCGATCGCCGCCGGCGTCGCCGACAGCACGCGCGCGACATCCGCCCAGCCGAGGATCCCCGTGTCGACGAGCGCGGCCTGGACGACGGAGAGCGCCGACTCCAGGCCGACCATCCCGAACGCCGCCGCCTCCCATTCACAGTCCTTGGCCTCGCGCGGATGCGGCGCGTGGTCGGTCGCGATCGCGTCGATCGTGCCGTCGGCGACCCCGGCGCGCAGCGCTTCGACGTCCTCGTGCCTCCGCAGCGGCGGGTTGACCTTGAAGCGCGAGTCGTAGCCGCGGGCGAGTTCCTCGGTCAGCAGCAGGTGATGCGGCGTGACTTCTGCCGTCACCGGGATTCCTCGCGCCTTCGCCCAGCGGATGACCTCGACCGATCCGGCCGTCGACACGTGGCAGACATGGAGGCGTGCGCCCACGTGGGCCGCGAGCAGGACGTCGCGCGCGATGACCGCTTCCTCGGCCACCGCGGGCCAGCCGCTCAAACCGAGTTCACTGCTGAGCGCGCCCTCATTGAGCTGGGCCCCTTCGGTGAGTCTCGGCTCCTGGGCGTGCTGGGCGATGACGCCGTCGAAGGACTTGACGTATTCCAGCGCGCGCCGCATGAGGAGGGCATCCGAGACGCACTTCCCGTCGTCGGAGAAGACCCGCACTGCCGCGCGACTCCGCGCCATCGCGCCGATCTCGGCGAGCCTCTCGCCGTCGAGGCCGACGGTCACGGCGCCCACCGGTCGCACCATGACGTAGCCCGCGGCATCCCCGAGGGACTGGACCTGCTCGACCACTCCCGCCGTGTCGGCGACCGGCGAGGTGTTGGCCATCGCATGCACGGCCGTGAAGCCGCCTTTCGCGGCGGCGCGCGAACCGGTCAGGACCGTCTCACTGTGCTCGAAACCGGGTTCGCGCAAGTGGGTATGCAGATCGACGAGGCCCGGCAGCGCGATGAGCCCGTCGGCATCGATGAGCCTCGCCTTGCCATCGGAGATTGTGCGGCCGAGTTCGGCGATGAGCCCGTCGGCCACGAGGATGTCGGTGCGCGAGCCGTCGGGAAGCGCAGCGCCGCGGATGAGGATCCGGTTCATGCGCGCCCCTCCCCCGATCCGGTGAGCAGCAGATACAGCACGGCCATCCTCACCGAGACCCCGTTGGCGACCTGTTCGCGCACCGTGGACCGCGTCGAGTCGGCGGCACTGGCGGAGATCTCGAGACCGCGGTTCATCGGACCGGGGTGCATGACCATGCTATCGGCCGGGAGTCGTGCCATCCGTTCGTCGTCGAGGCCCCACTGCCGCGAGTACTCCCTCGCGTTCGGGAAGAACGCGGCATGCATCCGCTCCTCCTGGATGCGCAGCATCATGACCACATCCGGTGCGGCGTCGACCGCTCTGTCGAGGTCGTAGCCCTGGATGACGGGCCAGCCCTCGATCGCGACGGGCATGAGCGTCGCCGGTGCGACGAGGTCGACACTCGCGCCGAGGGTCGTGAGCAGCCACACGTTCGAGCGCGCGACCCTCGAGTGCAGGATGTCGCCGACGATCGTCACGCGCGTCCCGTCGAGGGCGCGGCCGCGCGCATCGTCACCGTGGAGCCGCTTGCGGATCGTGTAGGCGTCGAGGAGCGCCTGGGTGGGGTGCTCGTGGGTACCGTCGCCCGCGTTGACGATCCCTGCGTCGATCCAGCCGCTCGCCGCGAGCACCTGGGGTGCCCCGGATGCCGCATGCCGGATGACGACGGCGTCGGCGCCCATGGCGGCGAGCGTCTGCGCGGTGTCCTTGAGACTCTCCCCCTTGGAGACGCTCGAGCCCTTCGCGCTGAAGTTGATGACGTCGGCGCTCAAGCGCTTCGCCGCCGCCTCGAAGGAGATGCGTGTGCGGGTCGAGTCCTCGTAGAAGAGATTGACGACGGTTCGCCCGCGCAGCGCGGGAAGCCTCGGAACCTCACGGCCCGCTACCTCCGCCATGTCCTCTGCGACGTCGAGAATCGCGACGGCCTCCTCGCGAGCGAGATCCTTGGTGCTCAGAAGGTGTCTCATGACTCGATCGTCACCTCATCGACCCCGTCGATCTCCTCGACGCGGACATGGATGCGCTCTGCGGTCGATGTGGGGAGGTTCTTTCCGACGAAGTCGGCCCTGATGGGCAGTTCGCGGTGGCCGCGGTCCACGAGCACGGCGAGCCGGACGGCCCGCGGCCTCCCGAGGTCGATCATGGCGTCGAGCGCGGCCCTGATCGTGCGGCCGGAGAAGAGCACATCGTCGACGAGAACGACAGTGCGACCGTCGATCCCGCCCTGCGGGATGCGCGTGGGCTGCGGTGCCCTCGTCGGGTTCCTGGCGAGATCGTCCCGGTGCATCGTGACGTCGAGCGTTCCCGTGACGCCGCTGCCAGGCTCGATGAGCTCCAGCTGGCGACCGATGCGCTCCGCGAGGACCACTCCTCGCGTCGGGATGCCGAGGAGGACGAGGCCAGAGCCGCCGAGGTCGGACTCGAGGATCTCGTGCGAGATGCGGGTCAGCGCCCGCGTGATGTCGGAGTGCTGCAGCACGGTGCGTGCAGGCATTCGGACCTCCTTCCCCGCCTCTCCGGACGGACATTAAAGGATTCCTGGTGACTCCACTATAACTGCGGTGAGCCCGTCACCTGCGCGATGCGGCCGAGGAGCCCGTTGACGAAGCCGGCCGAGTCCTCCGTGCTGTAGGTGCGGGCGGCCTCGACGGCCTCGGCGATCGCGACGGCATCCGGAACCTGCGGATTGAAGGCGAGCTCCCAGATGCCGATGCGGACGATCGCCCTGTCGATCGTCGGCATGCGGGCGATCGTCCAGCCGAGCGCGTAGGTTTCGATGAACTCATCGATCTCGGCGATGTTCTCCTCGACGCCCTTGACGATCTCGCGCGCGTAGACCCAGGAGGAACCCCGGCGCGAGTCGGCCGCAGCCCTCGCATCCTCTACGCCGAGCGCGGTTCCGATGGGTTCCGACCTTAGATCGGCGCCATACAGGACGTCGAGGGCACGCTTGCGGGCCTTGGTGCGCGCACTCATGGTCGTGACGGTCCGGGGTCAGTCGTTGACGCGGCCGAGGTAGTCGCCCGTGCGCGTGTCGACCTTGACCCTCGTGCCCTGCTCGAGGAAGAGCGGAACCTGGATCTGGTAGCCAGTCTCAACCGTCGCCGGCTTTGTTCCACCTGTCGAGCGGTCGCCCTGGAGACCCGGCTCGGTATGGGTGATCTCGAGGACGACAGAGGCGGGGAGCTCGACGTACAGCGGCTCGGAGTTGTGCAGCGCGATCGTCACATTCTGGTTCTCGAGCATGAAGTTGGGGGCGTCGCCGACCTGTTCCTCCGAGAGGGTGATCTGGTCGTAGTCCGTGACGTTCATGAAGACGTAGCCGTCGCCGTCCTTGTACAGGTACTGGAAGTCCGCGCGATCGACGGTCTCCGTCTCGATCTTCGCGCCCGCGTTGAAGGTGCGGTCGACGGTCTTGCCGGTGCGCACGTTCTTGACCTTGGTGCGGACGAAGGCCCCGCCCTTGCCTGGCTTGACGTGCTGGAACTCGATCACGGTCCACAGGCCGCCGTCCATGTTGAGGACGACGCCGTTCCGGATGTCTGCAGTTGAGGCCATGGGGGCCAGTTTACGGGGTCAGTGCGAACGCCGACGAACCAGCTCGAGCGCGAGCAGGTAGGAGTCGAAGCCGAATCCGGCGATGACGCCCGTCGCGACGCCGGAAATGACGCTCGTGTGCCTGAACTCCTCCCGCGCGTGCGGGTTCGAGATGTGCACCTCGACGAGCAGGAGTCCTGCATCGGTGACGAGCGCCGCCGCATCGCGCAGGGCATATGAGTAGTGCGTGAACGCGGCGGGGTTGAGGATGACGTGCGAGCCCGTGTCCACTGCCTCATGGAGCCATCCGATGAGCTCGGCCTCCGAGTCCGTCTGGCGCAACTCTGTCGTGAGCTCTCCGGATGCCTCCGCAAGGCGATCGCGAAGGTCCTCGAGCGTCAGCGAGCCGTACACCTCTGGCTCCCGGCTTCCCAGGCGCGCGAGATTGGGTCCATTGAGCACGAGCACGTGAGTCACAGCTGTCACTCTAACCGCCGACCTCCTGGTAGGCGGCGAAGAGGAGCGACTGGTCCGGCCCCGCCAGCACAGTCGGGCGCGCGACATCGTCGAGGATGATGAACCGCAGCAGGTCGCCCCTGGCCTTCTTGTCGCGCTTCATGACGCTCAGGAGCGTGTTCCAGCGCCCGAGCGGGTAGCCGACGGGAAGCTCGAGGGAGGTGAGGATGCTGCGATGCCGGTCGACGACCTCGTCGGAGAGGCGGCCGGCAAGACGCGCGAGCTCGGCGGCGTACATCATCCCGACCGAGACCGCGGCCCCGTGGCGCCATCGGAAGCGTTCTGCGTACTCGATCGCGTGCCCGAGCGTGTGCCCGTAATTCAGGATTTCTCGCGGGCCGGCCTCCCGGAAGTCCTCCCCGACGACACGCGCCTTGACCCCGATGGCCAGTTCGACAACACGGCGGAACTCCTCGGACGCGACGTCGGTGGCCACCGCGGTGTCCCGCTCGACGATCTCAAGGATCTCCGGGTCGGCGATGAAGCCGCACTTGACGATCTCGGCGAAACCGCTGAGGAGTTCGGCGCGGTCGAGCCCGGCGAGGATGTCGAGGTCGGCGAGAACCACTGAGGGCGCATAGAAGGAGCCGACGAGGTTCTTCCCCTCCGAGGTGTTGATGCCGGTCTTCCCTCCGATGGCGGCGTCGACCATCCCGAGCACGGTCGTCGGCAGCTGGATGAGCTTGACGCCGCGCAGCCAGGTCGAGGCGACGAAGCCGGCGAGATCGGTCGCGGCACCCCCTCCGAAGCCGATCACGGCATCGGATCGCGTGAAGTCGGAGGTGCCGAGGATCTGCCAGCAGAAGGCGGCGACCTCGACCCTCTTGGCTGCCTCGCCATCCGGGATCTCGGCGAGGAGAACCTGGTAGCTCTCCGACAGCCGGGTCCTGAGCTCACCTGCGATCGTCGCGAGGGAAGGCTGGTGCACGACGAGAACCTTCGTGACATCAGGCCCGAGTTGCTCGACGAGCCCGTCGAGCACCCCGCGCCCCACGTGCACCTCGTATGGGACCGTCCCCGGCACCGCAATGGTCGTCATTCCTGCCCTTCCTCCCGCTGTACCCACTCGGCCAGCTCGTGCGCCATCGAGGCGGTGGTGCGGTGCGAGCTGTCCACCGTGCGCGTCGCGAGGCGCTCATAGAGGGCCCTGCGCTCCTCGACGATCGCCTTCCACGACTCCAGCCCATCCTTCAACAGCGGCCTCACTGCGCCGCCGAGGCGCGCGCCGACAACGTCAGCGCTGACCGTGACGAGGGCGACGCGCTGGCCGGCGAGCTCGCCCTGGGTGTCCTTGTTGAGGATCGCGCCCCCGCCGAGGGTGACGACAGCGCGCTCGCCGAGCGCTCTCGCGACCTCGAGCCGCTCCGCTGCCCTGAACCACTCCTCGCCGCGTTCGCTGAAGATCGTCGCGATCGGGCCATGGCGTGCGACGACCCGCCGGTCGGTGTCGACGAAGGGTACCCGAAGGAGTCGCGCGACCTGCTTGCCCAGAACACTCTTGCCCGCGCCGGGCGGGCCGATGACGACGAGGAGGGGCCGCTGTTCCGACATCTACGACTCGTGAAGGGCCGGATCGGTCCTGAGGTTCTCCGGCATGGCAGCGAGGTAGCCCTCGAGGTTGCGCCGCGTCTCCTCGACGGAATCCCCGCCGAATTTCTCGACGACGGCATCGGCGAGAACGAGCGTGACCATGGCCTCCGCGACGACACCAGCCGCCGGCACTGCGCAGACATCCGATCGCTGGTGATGGGCCTCCGCCGTGCCGCCGCTCGCGACGTCCACGGTGCGCAACGCGTGCGGAACGGTCGAGATGGGCTTCATGGCGGCGCTCACCCGCAGGACGCCTCCCGTGCTCATCCCGCCCTCCGTGCCGCCAGCGCGATCGGTCGAGCGCGCGATGCCGCCTGGGGTCGCGAAGAGCTCGTCGTGGGCGGCCGAACCGCGACGCTCCGCCGTGCGGAAACCGTCGCCGAGCTCGACACCCTTGATCGCCTGGATGCCCATGAGCGCTGCCGCGAGGCGGGAGTCGAGCCTGCGATCCCAGTGCGTGTAGGAGCCGAGTCCCGGCGGTACGCCGTAGGCGAGAACCTCGACGACGCCGCCGAGCGTGTCGCCGTCCTTCTGGGCCGTGTCGACCTCGCCGACCATGCACGCACTCGTCGCGGGGTCTGCACAGCGCAGCGGGTCGGCGTCGAGCCGGCCGACGTCATCCGGTGCCGGGAGCGGCGCCCCCTCCGGAACACGCACGGTGCCGATCGCGACCGTGTGGCTCAGAACCCGGATGCCGAGCTCGGCGAGGAACGCACGCGCAACGGCGCCCAGGGCGACCCTCGCCGCCGTCTCGCGCGCGCTCGCCCTCTCGAGGACGTTCCTGGCCTCCTCGAAGCCGTATTTCTGCATCCCGACGAGATCCGCGTGGCCTGGCCGCGGCCGCGTGAGGGGGGCGCCCCTGCCTTTCGGAAGCGTCTCGAGATCTACGGGTTCTGCGCTCATGACCTCGACCCAGCGCGGCCATTCCGTATTGCCGATGCGTAGGGCTATCGGGCTTCCCATCGTGAGGCCGAAGCGGATGCCTGCGGAGATCGTGAGGTCATCCTCTTCGAACTTCTGGCGCGCCCCCCTGCCGTAGCCGAGCCTGCGCCTGGCAAGGTCGGCGCGGATCGCTGCCGACCCGATCGGAACCCCGGCGGGCATGCCTTCGAGGATGGCGATGAGTTCGGGGCCGTGCGACTCTCCCGCGGTCAACCATCGAAGCATGCTGCCATCCTCCCATGCCATGGGTGCTGCTACGCGCCGCCTGGTCGTCCCTCGAGCGCCCCGCGCATGACTGTGAGGACCTCGGCGTCCCGTTCCAGCGGTCGTGCCGGGTCGCCGCCCACGAACACCCTGACCTGGGCGTGCGCCTGGTGCAGGAGCATGCCGAGACCGGAATGCGTCGTGCCGCCTGACTCGTGCCAGTGGAGGGCCAGCGCCGTCGGCCATGGGTCGTAGGCGATGTCCAGGAGGGGGGTTGACGCTCTGATCTCCGACGGGAACTCCCGCACGAGCGCCGCCGTTCCCGGAAGCGTGCTGACGACGAGGTCCGGCGTGCCCACTGGCGCTTCGAATCCGACGAGAGAGACGTCGATATCGAGCCGCGCGGCAAGGTCCAGCAATGCCCTGGCTCGACCGGGTGATCGCGTCGCGACGGTCACCGTCGCCACGCCCATCCCGACGAGCGCCGCGAGCACAGAAGCCGCCGTGGCACCGGCTCCCAGGATGAGCACATCCTCGATTGCCTCCGCTCCGCGGACCTCCTCGATCGCCATCCGTGCACCGTGGACGTCGGTGTTGAAGCCGAGCAGCCGCCCATCGTCGAAGAGCACGGTGTTCGCAGCGCCCACGAGCCGTGTCACTTCATCCCGCTCGCCGAGGAGCGGCACGACCTCGCGCTTGAGCGGCATCGTGAGGGAGAGGCCGCGCCACGAGTCATCGAGCCCGGAGATGAAGTGTTCGAGGGCACCGGCCGGCACGTCCGCGAGCCCGTAGTCCCAGTCGAGTCCGAGCATCCGGTAGGCAGCACGGTGAAGTGCGGGCGACCGCGAGTGCCCGACGGGCGAGCCGAGGACCGCGAGTCGCCGAGCCCACTCGGTCACGGCCGGAACTCAATCACAGTTCGGGCTCTTGGTCTCCCGGCACCACTGCTGCAGTTGTTTGACGGCCGCGTTGTGCTGGGCAAGAGTGTCGGAGAACGCCGTTTCGCCCGTGTCGAGGTTGACCGTCACGAAGTACAGCCAGTTGCCGTCGGCGGGATGCAGGGCGGCGTCGATCGCGAGCTCACCTGGCGCCCCGATCGGCCCGATCGGCAGGCCGGAGTGCACGTAGGTGTTGTACGGGTTGTCGTCGGCGAGCTCCTGGCTGGACGTGAACACGCCGCCCTCGTCGCGGTCGCCGTGCGCCCAGATGTAGCCGTAGTGCGCCGTCGAGTCGAATTGCAGGAGCATCCCGGCACCGAGCCGATTCTGGATGACACGCGAGACCTTGTAGAAGTCCTCGGAGTTGCCGCCCGCCTCGCGCTGGATGAGCGACGCGATCGTCAGGACGTGCGCGCGGTCGGCTGGTGCGACTCCCGCAGCGTCCAACCGTGCTGTCATCTCGTCGACCATGGTCTGCAGGATGTCGTGCGCACTCGTGCCTGGATCGAGTGAGTAGGTCGCGGGGAAGAGGTAACCTTCGAGGCTCACGGCGCCGGCAGGGAGGCCGAAACTGCCGAAGTCCTCTGCTGCGGCCTCGAGCTCCTCGAGGGTGACTCCCGTCGATTCGCTCACGTCACCGAGTCGCGCGAGGATCCCGGCGACCGTGGTGCCTTCAGGGAACCCCACCCTGGTCTGCACCTTGTTGGCAGGATCAAGGAGCGCGTCGAGCGCGGCGCTCGCACTCATCTTCAACTTGAGCTGGTAGCTGCCAGGGTGGAACTGCACCTCAGGCCTCGTGAGCAGCAGCTTGTAGAAGGCTTCGGTCGTCATCGTCACCCCGGCCTTGTGAAGGGTTTCGGCGACGTCGGACCCTAGCTGCCCGTTCGTGATCGTGACGATGATGCTGCCCTCGCCCTCTCCGACATAGTCGATGGGCAGCTCCCAGCCGAGGACCTTGCGAACCTGCTCCTCGTAGTTGATCCAGACGTATGCGGCAGCGCCGGCAGCGAGCCCGAGAACCACGACGACGGCGACGAGCCAACCGATCCAGCGACGACGCCTGCGCGGGCCCTTCTTGCCTTGGCGAGACTCGGCCGCCCGCGCCTCCCTGCGCGACTGCGGACGCGCGGCGGCACGCTCGGACGCGGGCTGGGGCGTCGGCTGCGAGGCGAAGATGTCGTCCCAGCGGGTCTCGTCTGCCACGGTGACTATCCTTCGTCCTGGGTGATGAGTTCGCCGGGTGGTCTGCCGCTCGACCGCTCAGTGTCGAGGGCGTTCTGCAGAATTATAGTGGCGGCCACCTGGTCGATGACCGGGCGCGAGCGGCGCACATCCTTGCCGGCTGCGTGCAGGGATCGTTGGGCCGATACGGTCGAGAGCCGTTCGTCGACGAGCCTGACGGGGCGGCCGGATGCTGCGGCGAGCGCGCGCGCGAAGGCGCGTGCATCCTCCGTCGACGCGGTCTCGGCGCCCGAGAGCGCGAGCGGAAGGCCAACGACGAATTCAACTGCGCCGAGCTCGTCGCCCGTCCCTACGAGCTGGGCGATGTCGCCTTTCCCGCGGCGGACGGTTCCTGCCGGCACGGCGAGCAATCCATCGAGGTCGCTCCTGGCGACGCCGATCCGTGCCCGTCCGACGTCGACGCCGATGCGGACCCCGGCGCGCATCGTCACGCCGGGAGCGCCTTCTGGATCTCCTCGAGCGCCGTTCCGATCGCCGACAGGTCGGTGCCGCCGCCCTGGGCGAGATCGTCCTTGCCGCCGCCACCGCCGCCGAGAACCTTCGCCGCGAGCTTCGAGAGCTCTCCGGCCCTCACGCCCTTGGTGCGTGCGGCCTCGTTCGTAGCGACGACGACCATGGGCTTGCCCGCAACGTCGGCCGCGAGCGCGACCAGCCCTGCTTCGAGCCCGAGCCTGCCTCGGACGGTCGTCGTGAGGGTGCGGAGGTCGTCTGCGTTGGGAACTTTTCCGAGGTTCTCGATGACGCGCACGAGTCCACCCGCGCGCGTCGCAGAGTCGATGAGGCCTGGAATCCGCTCATGGAGCGCCGCCGACTGGAACTCAGCGATCTTCTTCTCCGCCGCCTTGAGACTCGCCATGAGCTCGGCGATGCGCTCGGGAAGCCGCTCCCGAGGAGTCTTGAGGTTCGCCGTCAGTTGCGCGACGATGGCGCGTTCCGTTGCCAGCTCACGGAACGCCTCGATTCCCACGAGCGACTCGATCCGG
>DAITPJ010000006.1:24966-41620 GCA_036833635.1 Terrimesophilobacter sp. | reverse complement strand
TCACGAAGGCCCTCGAGGACGGCAAGGTCGAGTCGCTCAACCTCATCATCAAGGGCGACGTCTCCGGTGCCGTCGAGGCGCTCGAGGAGTCGCTGCTCAAGATCGAGGTCGACGAGAGCGTTCAGCTGCGCATCATCCACCGCGGTGTCGGCGGGGTCACGGAGAGCGACGTCAACCTCGCGACCGTCGACAACGCGATCATCATCGGGTTCAACGTGCGCCCCGACCCGAAGGCCCGCGAACGCGCGGCGCGCGAGGGTGTCGACGTGCGCTTCTACTCCGTGATCTACTCGGCGCTCGAGGATGTCGAGAATGCTCTCAAGGGCATGCTCAAGCCGGAGTACGAGGAGATCCAGTCCGGCGTCGCCGAGGTTCGGGAGGTGTTCCGTTCCTCGAAGTTCGGCAACATCGCTGGTGTCATCGTGCGCAGCGGGACGATCACGAGGAACGCCAAGGCCCGTGTCATCCGCGACGGTGTCGTGGTCGGCGACGGCCTCGCGATCGAGAGCCTTCGCCGGTTCAAGGATGACGTCACGGAGGTCAAGACCGACTTCGAGGCCGGAATCGGGCTCGGGAAGTTCAACGACATCCAGATCGGCGACGAGATCGAGACGATCGAGCTCAAGGAGAAGGTCCGGTAGGAGAACCGCTGGTTGAGTAGCCGCGAAGCGGCGTATCGAAAGCAAAGTCGACAGGGAGACAACGATGGCCGATCCGGCGAGGGCGCGCAAGCTCGCCGACCGCATCAAGGTGATCGTGGCGAAGCGGCTCGAGAAGGGGCTCAAGGACCCCAGGCTCGGCTTCGTCACGATCACCGACGTGCAGGTCACGGGCGACCTCCAGCACGCGAGCGTCTTCTACACGGTCTATGGCACCGACGATGAGCGCGCCGACTCGGCGGCCGCTCTGAAGTCGGCGACCGGGATGCTTCGCTCAGAGGTCGGCAAGAACATCACGGCCAGGCTCACCCCGAGCCTCGAGTTCATCGCGGATGCGATCCCCGAGAACGCCCAGCACATCCGGGACCTGCTCGCCGAGGCGCAGAGCCGTGACTCCGAGGTGAGCGCGCTCGCCGCTGGAGCGGAGTACGCAGGCGACGCCGACCCCTACGTCAAACCGCGAGAGTACGAGGACGACGAGGACGACGAGGACGACGGCGACGACGAGGACGACGAGAGCGAGTCGCACTAGTCCGGCAGGCTGTAACGACTTTCGGATGCGGTGACAAGACCGTCGGCAAGGAGGCCGGCGAGCGCTCGCTCGCGCTGGGCGGCATCCGGCCACAGGGCGTCGAGATCGGCCTTGTCCACCGGGACGTCGCTCGCGCGCAGTTCGGCGAGCATGAGCCCGCGCACCTGCCGGTCCGATCCCTCGTACCTGGCTTGCACGGCCCGCGTCGGCCCGAGATACTCGGGGTACCCGGCCTGCTGCCAGGCACAGCGATCGGCGATCGGGCACGCGCTGCACAGCGGGGCACGCGACGTGCAGATGATCGCGCCGAGTTCCATGATGGCGGCGCTCACGACGCGCGCCTCCTCCTGGGCGACGGGGAGCTGCGCCTCCATGTCGGCGAGGTCGCGCTGCGTCGAGGGCGGCGCTGGCTGCGCCTGGCCGTGCACGGCGCGCGCGAGCACCCTTCGCACGTTGGTGTCGACGACCGGATGCCGCCTTCCGTACGCGAAGACAGCGACCGCCCGCGCGGTGTATTCGCCGATGCCGGGCAGCTCGAGGAGGTCGTCGACCTCGTCGGGCACGACGCCGCCGTGCCGATCGACGATCGCGACCGCGCACGCGTGCAGCCTGATGGCCCTGCGAGGGTATCCGAGCCGCCCCCACGCCCTCAGGGCCTCACCGGCGGGCACCGACGCGAGCGCCTCGGGGGTCGGCCACCGCGCGAGCCACGCCGCGAGCGGTTCGATGACGCGTGCGACGGGCGTCTGCTGGAGCATGACCTCGCTCACGAGGATGCCCCACGCACTGTAACCCTCTGCTCGCCATGGAAGATCGCGGGCTTGTTCCCGGTACCAGTCCGCGAGTGGGGGACCGAGGGCGTCCGGCGGCGCACTGCTCACCCGGACTACTCTAGGGATATGGCTCGATGGGCACCGGAGAAGAAGGACCAGCTCGAGTCGATCGCCGACGAGATCCTGCACAACTACGGGCACGGTCGCACCATGGTCGCCGTGGATGGTCGTCACGGCGCGGGCCAGCGCGAGTTCGCGGACGGGCTCGCTGATGTTCTCGAGGCGAAAGGCGCGAAAGTCTTCCGCGCCTCGATCGACGATTTCTTCCGTCCGCGCGCCGACCGCGAGCGTGCCGGCCGGCTCGACGGTGCGGCGCAGTACCGCGAGGCCTACGACTACTCCCTCCTGCGCAGGGTGCTCGTCGACCCGTTCCACACGGCGGGAAGCACTGGGTTCGTGCTGACCGGCTTCGACGCCGTGCGTGACCAACCGGTCTTCCAGCCCAAATGGATGTCGGCCGCGTTTGACGCGATCCTCATCCTTGACGGCGTCTTCCTGCACCGCCAGGAGCTCGTCGGCCTCTGGAACTACTCGATCTGGCTCTCCACGCCGCTCCTCGAGTCCGACGACGAGGAGATCGCCCGCGACGTGGCGGCCGACGAGGCCTACCTCAAGGACGCCGACCCGAGCGAGAAGGCCACGACGATCATCGACAACCAGGACCTCGATCATCCGCGAAGGGTCTTCGTCGACTCCTGCTGATGTGTCCTGTCAGATGCGCGCGACGACCTCGGCTGGCGTGAGGAAGACGCCCGACGCCTCGACCTCGTGCACCATCGCGACGAGGGCGTCGTTGACGGGAGCCGTGCGGCCGGCGGCGACAGCGGCATCCACGATCGCGCCGTTGAGGTAGTCGATCTCGGTCCTCTGGCCGCGCCGGATGCTCTGGAGCGTCGAACCCGGATTCGGCGTCGGGCCCATCCGCCACTTCATGACCATGGGGAGCACCTGTCCGAGCCGGATCGGCAGCAGGCGGAAGATGCGCAGGATGCGGTTGGAGAGCCCCTGCAGCTTCGCGAACCTGATCCCGGCATGCACGCCAACGCCGACGGCCTCCCGCATGCTCCGCGTGAGCACGCGCCGCAGGCCGCCATGGGCGATCGTCGCCTGCGCACTCAGCCCTGTGATCGCGGGGAGCGCGTTGATCTGGTTCACGATGAGCTTCGACCACTGGGCGCCGGCGAAGTTGAGGGTCATGGTGACGGGCATGACATCGCCGAGTATTCCTGCCGCATACTGCACGTCGAGGCCGTTGCCGTCGTTGCCGAGGTAGGTCCTGCCGTCGGTCGTGACAGCGACGACGCCGGGGGACAGGTAGGACGCGGCGAAGAGCGCGAGCCCGCCCACGACATCCGAATGCGGGAGAACGCCCCGTGCCGTCGTGATCGCGCGCAGGCCGTTCTGCACGACGACGATGGGGATCCCGCGCAACCATTCTGCATTCTCCCGGAGCGCGACCTCGGCGTCGAGCGCCTTGGTCGCGACGATGGCGAGCCGCGGTGCTCGCGTGAGCGTTTCGTTCGCCTCGACGCGCGCGACATGGTCGCCCCATGCACCGCTCAGGGCGAGCCCGTTCGCACGAAGCGCGGCGAGGTTCTCTCCCCTCGCGGTCACCTCGACCTCATGGCCCCCGCGGTCGAGGAGAGCTGCGATCGTTCCACCGACGGCCCCCGCGCCGATGACCGCTACCCTCATGGTCCGAATCCTACGGTGCCCGCCGGCGATTGGTAGCCTCGTGAGGTGACGGAGACCCCGATGAGCGGCGGCATCCTGCTGGTCGACAAGGGCGGCGGGATGACGAGCCACGACGTCGTCGCGCGGGTCAGGAGACTCGCCGGGCTCCGCAGGGTCGGCCACGCCGGCACTCTCGACCCCATGGCGACGGGGCTTCTCGTGCTCGGCCTTGGGAGCGCGACGCGGCTGCTCACCTATCTCGTCGGTCTCGACAAGGAGTACCTTGCCACGATCCGTCTCGGCGCGTCGACCCCCTCTGACGATGCCGACAGTCCCGTCGATCGCATCGCGGACCCCGATCATCTGGCCGCGATCACTCAGGAGCAGCTCCTCGCGGCGATCGAGCCGCTTCGTGGCGAGATCCGCCAGGTGCCCTCGACGGTGAGCGCCATCAAGGTCGACGGTCGAAGGGCATACGCGCGGGCGCGCGCTGGGGAGGCCGTCGAGCTCGGCTCGCGCGCCGTCACCGTCTCGGCGTTCGACGTGCTCGCGATCCGCCACGGCGAGTTCCTCGACATCGACGTGCGCATCGAGTGCTCCACGGGCACCTACGTGCGCGCGCTCGCCCGCGACCTCGGGCGCGCGCTCGGCGTCGGCGGGCACCTCACGGCACTGCGCCGCACGAGGGTCGGCCCTTTCTCGGTCGACCGCGCCCACGAGCTCGGGGCCATCGACCTCGCGGCCGACCGCCTCCCGTCGGCCGAGGTCGCCAGGGAGCTCTTCCCTGTGCTCGAGCTCGCCGGGCAGCAGGCCATCGACCTCGGCCATGGCAAACGGCTTGTCGTGACGATCCCGGATGGCGGCCCTGTTGCCGCGATCGCCCCCGACGGCCGTCTCGTCGGTCTCGTGACGGTCGCGGACGGCTCCGCGAAGCCTCTCGTCAACTTCCCCTCGGAGGAGCAAGCATGATCGACTGGTTCAGCTGGCTGCAGATCGGCGTCGCCGTGCTCGCCGGGCTCTTCGCACTCGTCGTCGGGCTCGCAGGGCGCAAGCCGGACGACTTCAGCCTCGGCGCCGTGCTGCTGCTCGAAGTCCTGCTCGTCGCGCAACTCGGCGTCGCCATTGCCGCACCCGCCTTCGGGAACGCCCCGACGGGGAATCCGCTCGAGTTCTACACCTACCTCGTCTCGGCGATCCTGCTGCTGCCGCTCGCCGGCTTCTGGGCGCTCGTCGAGCGCACGAAGTGGAGCACCGTCATCCTCGGTGTCGCGGCGCTCGCGGTCGCGATCATGCTCTACCGGATGCTGCAGATCTGGACGGTGCAGGTGGCCTGACCGGCACGAGGCGGGCCCGGTCATCGCCTAACCTTGAATCGATGGAATCCACGGCCACGTCACCTGAACCGAATCCCTCGGCGTCGTCGCGCGCGCGCGGCGTCGGGCGCGTGCTCATCGTCGTCTACGGAATCCTCGCGCTCGCCGCAACGGGCCGCTCGTTCGTCCAGATCGCCACGAAGCTCGAGCATGCGCCGGTCGCCTACCTGCTTTCTGCGCTCTCCGCCATCGTCTACATCGTGGCCACGATCGCCCTCATCAAGAGGGGCACGCTGTGGTACCGGATCGCCTGGATCACGATCAGCTTCGAACTTCTCGGCGTGCTCGTGGTCGGGCTCCTGAGCATCTTCGACGCCCAGCTCTTCCCCAGCGACACCGTGTGGTCGGTCTTCGGCCGCGGCTACCTCTTCGTGCCGCTCGTGCTCCCCGTTCTCGGGATGATCTGGCTCTCCACGAGCGGGCGGGTCGGCGCCGAGCGCGAGCCGGCGTCGGCGGCATGACGTGAAGGTCTATACCTCGCTCACGCAGCTTCCGCCGGACTTCGGCCCCTCCGCCGTCACGATCGGCAAGTTCGACGGCGTGCACGTGGGCCATCACCGGATGATCGACCGCATGCTCATCGAGGCGCGTGAGGCGAGCCTCGTCCCTACCGTGCTGACCTTCGACCGCAACCCACTGAGCATCCTGGCGCCCGGCTCGTGCCCACCCGCGCTCATCAGCAACGACCAGAAGCTCGAGCTCCTCGCGCGTTGCGGCCTGGCCGCGACCGTCATGCTCGCGTTCGATCGCGCCTTCAGCGAGCAGCCACCGGAGGACTTCGTTCGGAAGGTTCTTTTCGGGGCGCTCAACGCGAAGCTCGTCTACGTCGGCCCGGATTTCCGCTTCGGCAAGGGCGGCAAGGGCGACGTCGCACTCCTCGAGGAGCTCGGTCGCGTCGACGGCGTCGAGGTGCGGCACATCGAGGCCGTCGAGCAGGATGGCCGACGCGTGTCATCGACCTGGGTGCGCGAGCTCCTGGCGGAAGGGCGCGTGCGCGAGGCGGGCCAGGTTCTCGGGCGAGCGCCATCCGTGCGGGGGATCGTCGTGCGCGGCGCTCGCCGCGGCCGGATGCTCGGTTTCCCGACCGCGAACCTGACGCCGGAGGCCGAAGGTCTCGTTCCCGCCGACGGTGTCTACGCGGCCTGGGCGACTGTGGACGGGGACCGGTATCCGGCCGCCGTCTCGATCGGGAACAACCCGACCTTCGATGGCGTCCCTGCGCGGCAGGTCGAAGCGCACATTCTCGCCCCGGATTTCAGCGAGATCGACATCGACCTCTACGGCCGGACGATCGCACTCGAGTTCGTCGATCGCATCCGCGGGATGGAGAAGTTCGACGGGATCGATGCGCTCGTCGCCCGGATCGCCACCGACGTCGACGACGTCCGCCGCATCCTCGCGGCCGACGGTCCGGCGGCGTGACCGGCGTGCGGTCGTGACGGGCCCCGTGCCGCTCCTTGCCGGCCGGGCGCTCGCGCTCCTCGGTATCGTGCTCGTCTCGGCGAGCCTGCGGACCGCGGCGACGTCGCTCTCGCCCATTGTGGGATCGGTGGGCGCCGAGATCCCGCTCGACCCGGTCGGGCTCAGCATCCTGGGCATGCTGCCCCCTGTCATGTTCGCGCTCGCCGGCCTGCTCGCGCCACGGATCTCGCGCCGTCTCGGGCTTGAGCCGTTCCTCATCCTCGCGATCGTCGCGATGGTCGTGGGACTCGCCGCCCGCGCCGCCGCGACCGAGTACGGGGTGCTCTTCGCCGGGACCCTCGTCGCGCTCGCTGCCGCGGGTGTCGGCAACATCCTGCTGCCCCCGCTCGTGAAGCGGTACTTCGCTGACCGCGTCGGTCTCGTGACATCGCTCTACGCGACGTGCCTCTCGTTGGGGACTGTTCTCCCGCCGGCCTTCGCATTCCCCATCGCGGACCTCGCGGGCTGGCGCGCATCACTCGCCGTGTGGGCAGTGCTCGCGCTCCTGAGCCTCCCGCCGTGGATCTCCGTCCTCGCCCGGAACCGTCGGGAGTCGCGTGCCGCCGTGCTCGAGCGGGAGCCGGAACTCCAGGAACCGGCACCCGGCATGATCGGCCGGGTGTGGCACTCGAAGACCGCGTGGGCCATCGCGATCGTCTTTTCCCTCACGTCGTTCCAGGCGTACTCGATGTTCGCATGGCTTCCCGCCCTGCTCGTGGGGCAGGTGGGAGTGGGCGAGCTCGAGGCCGGCCTGCTCCTGGCGTTCTGGGGGGTCATCGGGATGGGGGCTTCGATCGTCGCGCCAATCCTGAGCGCCCGGTTGAGAAACGTCGGCTGGATCCTGCACGTCGGAGGGGCGGGGTTCGTGCTCGGCTATCTCGGACTCCTGCTGGCTCCTGGGGTGTCGCCGTGGCTGTGGATCGCGCTGTGCGGCATAGGGCAGGTGATCTTCCCCGCCTGTCTCGCGCTCATCAACCTGCGGACGAGGACGCACGAGGGCTCGATCGCCCTGAGCGGGTTCGCCCAGAGCGTCGGGTACACGATCGCCGCGCTCGGACCGCTGCTCGTCGGCATGCTGCATGACGCGACAGGCGGATGGACGGCATCGCTCATCGTGCTCACCTCGACGTCGGCGCTCTTCGTCTACTTCGGGATCGTGCTGCGGCGCCCGCGCTTCGTCGAGGACGATACGTCTCTCCGGCGCCGCTGACCGCTGGGGGAGCGGCTCAGAGAAGGTCGGAGCGGTGCACGAGCGCGGCGGCTCCGACGAGCGGTCCCGTGTCGGAGAGCAAGGACGGCACGACCCGCACCTTCCTCGTGAACGCGAACCCGCTGTGCTCCCGGATGCCGGCCCGGATGTGGTCGAACAGGTCGGGCGTTGCACGCGAGAAGCCACCGCCGATCGCGACGAGTTCGAGGTCGACGAGCGCCGTGGCCGAGCCGATCGCGAGGCCGATGGCGCGGCCGGCACGGGCGATCGCGGCGCGGGCGATGCCATCGCCTGCGGCGTAGCTCTCGGCGAGCTCCTCGCCGCGTGCGCCCGGCCAGCCCTGCTCCTGCGCCCACGCGACGCTGGACGGGCCGGAGGCGATGGCCTCGAGGCACCCGCGTCCCCCACAGGCGCACGGGTCGTTGAAACCGGCGACCTCGACGTGGCCGATATGCCCCGCATTCCCCGATGGGCCAGCCACGGTGTGGCCGCCGAGGATGAGGCCGCCGCCGATACCGGTCGAGACGACCATCCCGAGGACGTTGCCGACACCCGCGGCCGCGCCCACCCAGTGCTCCGCGAGCGTGATGCACAGCCCGTCGATGCGCATCGTCACGGGAACCCCCGGCACCTGCTCTTCGACGAGCGCGCGCAGCGGGAAGTCGCGCCAGGCCGGGAGATTGAGAGGGGAGACACGTCCTTCGGCCTGCCGGATCGGGCCTGCGCTGCCGATACCGATACCGACGATGCGGTCGTCCGCGGAGGCCGCGGCACTGGCGCGATCGACGACGCTGCGCACGCTCGCGGCGAGCCCGTCGGAGCTCGACCCTGCGCCCGTCGGCTCACGGAACCGGCTGCCATCGACGAGTCGTCCTGTGGCGTCGACGAGCGCGGCCTCGACCTTCGTGCCTCCGAGGTCGACGGCGAGGACGAGACTCTCGGGCATGCTCAGAGCCTAATGCGGGAGGCTGCGCGTAGGGTTGCTGCATGACCCCCGCCGCGCTCGAACTCGTCTTCGAGAGGGATCTCGACTTCCCACCGTCCGTGGTCTTCGACGCGCTCATCGAGCCCGATCTCCTCGCCGGCTGGCTCGCGGACGCCGAGGTCGAGCCGCAACTCGACGGGTGCTACGACCTCGTGTGGCTCACGAGCTCGAGCTACCCGGCGACGCAGGGAACCATCACGGCACTCGACGAGCCGGAGCTGCTCGAGATCGAGACCGACAACCGTGGCAATATCTCGTTTCGCCTCGAAGGTCACCCCGGCGGTCCCCTCGGAACGGCGACGCGACTCGTGACGACCGTGCACGTCTCGGTCGATGCGGCGTTCGTGCCGCGTGTCAAGGCCGACTGGCTGAGCAACCTCGACCAGCTCGACGGGCTCCTGCGCGGGCATCCTGTCGATTGGGCCAACTGGGACCGCGACCGGTCCGAGGCATGGCGCGGCTATCTCGTGGCGGCCGGCGGCCGCTGAGCACCCTGCAGCGTGCATCTGCGCATCCGTGCGCTCGCTGGTTGCTCATATGAGCATAATCCGCAACGGATGTTGAGAACCGTCGCGCTCCGACCTAGCCTGAAGGGAGAGGAGGTCCCATGTCCGCGACGATCGCCGACCCCGAGTTGCTCGCCGTGCGCATCGCAGAGCTCTACTACGACGAGAACAAGACGCAGGACGAGATCGGTGCGATCCTCGGCGTCACGCGCTGGAAGGTCGGGCGCGTCCTGACCAGGGCGCGGGAGCAGGGCATCGTGCGCATAGAGATCGTGCACCCGCGCGCCAGGCGGCTGGGCGTCGAGCGCGAGCTGCGCGAGCGGTTCGGGCTCAAGGATGCCGTTGTCGTGCCGGTCAGTGAAGACTTGCGCTCGACGGTCGCGCGCGCGGCGGCCGACTACCTCACGGCGCTTCGCCCGGTGCCGAGGACGCTCGGCATCAGCTGGGGTAGAACTCTCGACGACGTGGCCCACCACCTCGGTCTCGGCTGGTCGACGGGGGTCAACGTCGTGCAGATCAACGGCGGTGTGAGCCTCAACAAGCGCGCGGGCACCGCGTCCACGACGGCGGTCGAGATCGCGCGGAAGGCTCGCGGCCAGGCGGTACTGCTTCCGAGTCCTGCGATCCTCGAGCGGCTCGAGACCAAGCGCGCGATCGAAGCGGACCGCACGGTGGCGGCCGTGCTCGCGCGAGCGTCGGCAGCGGATGCCTACCTGTACAGCGCGGGCGTCGCCGACGAGTCCTCGATTCTCGTCGAGACCGGATACCTCGGCCGCGACGAGGTCGCCGAACTCGTGCGCAAGGGCGCCGTGGGCGACGTGGTCGGGCGTTACATCGACGCGAACGGCAACCCGGTCGACCCTGGACTCGACGAGCGTACGGTGGGACTCGGGCTCGACGAACTGCGGAACTCCGGCACGGCGATCCTCGTCGTGGCGGGCGAGGCGAAGCATCCGATCGCGCGCGCGGTCGTCACGAGCGGACTGTGCAGCGTCATCGTGACCGACGAGGCGACCGCTGCAGCACTTCTGGAGGAATCATGACGATAGAACAAGCCGTTGCTCTCGCGCCGGCCGAGCGCGCCGTGCAGCTCATCGGCGCCGACCTCACCGAGAAGAGCCTCAAGCTCCACCTCGACGGGCTCTCCGGCGTCGACGCCGTCGGCCTCGAGGCCCGTGCGGCCGGGCTCGCAACGCGGTCGATCAAGACGACCTCGAAGGCGTGGGCTCTCGACACCATCATCCGGCTCATCGACCTCACGACCCTCGAGGGCGCCGACACGCCGGGCAAAGTGCAATCCCTCGTCGCAAAGGCCATGAATCCAGACCCCTCCGACCCGACGACGCCGCGTGTCGCTGCCGTCTGCGTCTACGGCGACATGGTGCCGGATGCCGTGGCGGCCCTGGGTTCCGCACATGCGGCGGGCGGCTCCGACGGAATCCACGTCGCCGCCGTCGCCACGGCGTTCCCCAGCGGGCGTGCTTCGCTCGCCGTCAAGCTTGCGGACACGAGGGAGGCGGTCGCGGCCGGGGCGGACGAGATCGATATGGTCATCGACCGCGGGGCGTTCCTCTCCGGGCGTTACGGGCTCGTCTTCGAGCAGATCGTCGCCGTCAAGGAGGCCTGCCGTCGGCCCGATGGAAGCTA
The DNA here is from genome assembly GCA_036833635.1 of Terrimesophilobacter sp. Taxonomy (GTDB): domain Bacteria; phylum Actinomycetota; class Actinomycetes; order Actinomycetales; family Microbacteriaceae; genus Terrimesophilobacter. The sequence continues at coordinate 30,740 of DAITPJ010000006.1, read as the reverse complement.
CGCGCACCTCAAGGTCATCCTCGAGACGGGGGAACTGAACACCTACGACAACGTCAAGAGGGCATCCTGGCTCGCGATCCTCGCCGGGGCCGACTTCATCAAGACCTCGACCGGCAAGGTGCAGCCCGCCGCGACTCTCCCTGTGACACTCCTCATGCTCCAGGTCGTGAACGACTGGTACCGGCTCACCGGCGCCGGGTCTGGTGGGCAGAGAATCGGGGTCAAACCGGCCGGCGGCATCCGCTCGTCCAAGGATGCCATCCGCTATCTCGTGACGGTCGCCGAGACCGTCGGCGAGGAATGGCTGCAGCCGCACCTGTTCCGTTTCGGCGCCTCGAGTCTCCTCAACGACGTGCTCCTTCAGCGCCAGAAGCTCACGACCGGCCACTACAGCGGCCCCGACTACGTCACGATCGACTAAGGAGTCCCATGTCATTCCTCGAGTACGCGCCCGCGCCGGAGTCGAAGAGCATCCTGCACCTCAAGAAGAGCTACGGGCTCTTCATCGACGGCGAGTTCACGGAGGGCCACGGAACCCCGTTCACGACGATCTCGCCTGCCGACGAGAGCCCCATCGCGCGCATCGCGAACGCGAATGCAGCGGATGTCGACACGGCCGTGGCCGCCGCCCGCCGGGCCTATGAGAAGACCTGGTCGCGCCTGAGCGGGGCCGACCGCGGCAAGTACCTCTTCCGCATCGCCCGCCTCGTGCAGGAGCGCACGCGCGAGCTCGCCGTCGCCGAGAGCCTCGACAATGGCAAGCCCATCAAGGAGAGCCGCGACGTCGACGTCCCGCTCGTGGCGGCCTGGTTCTTCTACTACGCCGGCTGGGCGGACAAGCTCGACTACGCGGGTCTCGGCCCTGCGCCGCGCTCACTCGGTGTCGCAGCGCAGGTCATCCCGTGGAACTTCCCGCTCCTCATGCTCGCGTGGAAGATCGCCCCCGCTCTCGCCGCGGGCAACACCGTCGTCCTCAAACCCGCGGAGACGACACCGCTTTCTGCGCTCATCTTCGCGGAGATCCTGCAGCAGGCCGACCTCCCGCCGGGCGTCGTCAACATCATCACCGGCGCGGGTGACACGGGCTCCGCGCTTGTCAACCATCCGGATGTCAACAAGGTCGCCTTCACCGGCTCGACCGCCGTTGGCCGGGCGATCGCCAAGTCGACTGCGGGGACGGCCAAGAAGCTGACCCTCGAGCTCGGAGGCAAGGCCGCGAACATCGTCTTCGACGACGCGCCGCTGGACCAGGCGATCGAGGGCATCGTCAACGGGATCTTCTTCAACCAGGGACACGTATGCTGCGCCGGCAGCCGGTTGCTCGTGCAGGAGAACATTCACGACGAGGTCATCGACCGGCTCAAGCAGCGGCTCTCCACTCTGCGGATGGGCGATCCGCTCGACAAGAACACCGATATCGGCGCGATCAATTCGCGCGCCCAGCTCGACCGCATCCGGAAGCTTTCGGACGTCGGCGAGGAGGAGGGCGCGACGCGGTGGACCGCGGACTGCGTCATCCCCGACAAAGGCTTCTGGTTCGCCCCGACGATCTTCACCGGCGTCGAGACGAGCCACCGGATCGCCCGGGAGGAGATCTTCGGGCCTGTACTGTCCGTACTCACCTTCCGTACGCCCGCCGAGGCGATAGCCAAGGCCAACAACACGCCGTACGGCCTCTCTGCGGGTATCTGGAGCGACAAGGGCAGCCGGATTCTTGGGGTCGCCGACAAGCTCAAGGCGGGTGTCGTGTGGGCGAACACGTTCAACCGTTTCGACCCTGCGAGCCCCTTCGGCGGCTACAAGGAATCAGGATACGGCCGCGAAGGTGGCCGCCACGGGCTCGGCGCCTACCTGCAGTCCGGCTGGCACGCTGCGCTGTCGGGCCCTGCGCCGACCGAACCCCGCCGGTTGAGCAGCGCCTCGCGCAGCGAGTCGCGTATCGCGACCAGGCCCGCGACAAAGCCCGCCCGCCCCGCGAAGAAGGGAGCGGCGAAATGACCGCCCGCCTCGCCGTCCCCAAGACCTACAAGCTCTACATCGGTGGCGCGTTCCCGCGCAGCGAGTCCGGTCGCACCTACGAGGTCGTGTCCCGCAAGGGGGACTTCCTCGCGAACGCGGCGAAGGCGAGCCGCAAGGATGCCCGCGACGCCGTCGTGGCCGCGCGGGCCGCGGTCTCCGGCTGGTCGGGCGCGACTGCCTACAACCGTGGCCAGGTGCTCTACCGCATCGCGGAACTCCTCGAGGGACGTCGCGCGCAGTTCGTCGACGAGCTGCGCACCGGAAGCGGGCTCACGGAAACCCAGGCGAACCGTGAAGTGGACACCGCGATCGACGTGTGGGTCTGGTACGCCGGCTGGGCGGACAAGTATCTTCAGGTGACCGGCAACGGGAACGCCGTGAGCGGGCCGTACTTCAACATCTCGACCCCGGAGCCGACGGGAGTCGTCGGCGTCGTCGCGCCGCAGGACAGTGGGCTGCTGGGGCTCGTGTCGATCGTCGCCCCTGCTCTCGTGAGCGGGAACACGGTCGTCGTCGTCGCGAGCGAGTCGGCACCCCTGCCGGCGATCAGCCTCGCCGAGGTGCTCGCGACGAGCGATGTTCCCGGCGGCGTGGTCAACATCCTGACCGGCTCGCCTGCCGAGATCGCACCGTGGCTCGCGAGCCACGCCGACGTCAACGCCCTCGATCTCGCGGGTGCAGGCGAGCTCGAGTGGGTGGACCTGCAGATCGCGGCGGCGGACACCCTCAAGAGGGTGCTCCCGCCTGAGGCTGGCGTGCCTGCCCCGTCGGTCGAGCGCATCCAGTTCTTCACCGAGACGAAGACCGTCTGGCACCCGAAGGGCATCATCTGAGGTCTACCACCGGATGGGGGCACCGCGAACTCTCGACGGGCCGCCTGCCGTCGCTTACGATGACGGAATGGGGAAAGCCGGGGGGCTGTTCGTCCGACGACTCGCCGTCGCCGTCGCGACGGTGCTGCTGTCGTCGTTCGTCGTGCTCGGGACGGCGCAGGCCGCGCATGCCGAGGGCGAGGGGACGATCCTCTCGCTCGTGAATCAAGCACGCGCCGCCAATAACCTCGGGCCTCTGAGACTGAACTCGTCGATCAGCGCCGTCGCCGCCGCGTGGGCGAACCAGATGGCGGCCAACGGGGCCATGACGCACAACCCGAGTTACTCGACCCAGATCCCGGGAGGCTGGAGCAGGGCAGCGGAGAACGTCGCCATGGGCTACGGCTCGCCGAGCGCTGTCCACGACGGCTGGATGAACTCCACCGGCCACCGCGCGAACATTCTCGGCGATTTCACCGACATCGGGATCTCCTTCATCACGAGCGGCGGCACGACGTGGGCCGTGGAGAACTTCGCGAAGTACGGGGCGAGTGTGCCGCCGCCAGCGCCTCCTGCACCTCCTGCACCGCCGCCAGCACCTCCTGCGCCGCCTCCAGCACCTCCTGCGCCACCTCCGGCACCTCCTGCGGCGCCTCCTGCCCTGCCGCCCGCGGACAGTGGAACTCCTGCTTCGCCGGTTCAGGGTGCCGGCGGGTCCGAAGCGGCCCCGTCGCCCCGCCCCACGGCGGCCACCGATTCCTCCCTGCAAGGGACCGAGGAGCCGAGTCCCGATCCCAGTGCAGAGAACGCCGACGATGCCAATGCACCCGGCCCCCTCGTCCGCGAGAATGCTGCAACTCCGTTCGCTGCCGATGACGCTCGCCTGCCACTCGGCCTCCTCGCCGTGCTCATCGTCCTGGCCGCCGGGGCCTGGACGGGTATGCTCCTGCGCCGCCGCTGGCGCCCGCGCGGCCGGTAAACGCGGCCGGCCGGCCGCAACCGGCCGCTCGCGCGTCTCCGAACCGATGCGGCTACGGTGGTGGCATGGCCAGGAAGCGAACGGATGCGCGTGGACGCCTCGTCGTCGACCCCTTCGACTTCCGCGAGACGAAGGCCGGTGAAGTCATGATCAGCCGTGGAGGCAGGATCGTTCTCACGCTCGGAGGCACGCGGGCCGCGGTCCTCCTGAAGGCCATAGAGAAGGCGGACGACCAGCAGACGCAGCTCCTCCTGGCGAAGGCGACCGGCCACTACAAGCACTGACGAGCGTCGCAGGCTTAAGGTAACGGAACGGTAACGAACCGGGTATAGTGGCTTCACCCGCCACGGCGGACCCGGACCGAACTACCGAATGGCGTGTCAATGACGACTGCGCACCACCCGAGAGCGCTCACTACCCGGCGCGGCACGATCGTGAGCATCCTCGTTCTCGGATTCGTGCTCGCCATCATCCTGAACCCGGACTCCCCGAAGGTCGAGGCGAGCGGGCTTTTCGGCGGGCTTCGTTCGCCGGGGGATGCCTCCTTCATCGTGGCGCATCGTGGCGATCGGACGGTCGCACCGGAGAACACGATGCCCGCCCTGCAAGCGGCGCTCGACGGGCCGATGGGCTACGTCGAGACGGACATCCAGCTGACGAAGGACCTCGTGCCGGTGCTCATGCACGACACCTGGGTCAACCGCACGACGAACGGCAACGGGAGGGTCGGCGATCTGACGCTCGCGCAGCTGCAGGAGCTCGACGCGGGAGCCTGGTACTCGCCGGCATTCGCCGGGACGCGCGTTCCCACGCTCGAGTCGCTGCTCTCGGCGCTGCAGGCGAGCGCGGCATCCGACCGCGAACCCAAGGCGCTTCTCGAGCTCAAAGGCTTCTGGTCCGTCGAGGAGGTGCGGATCGTCACCGACCTCATCGGGCAGTATGACGTAGGCCGGTTGGTCATCCTCTCGAGCTTCGACCGTGTGACGCTCCAGCATGCCCAGGAGGTCGACGAGACCATCCCGCGCGCGGTCATCACAAGGACCCTTCCGAGCGACCCGGTGCGGTTCGCACGGCTCTACGGCGCCGTCGCGATCATCACGAGCCATGCCGCGGTCGAAGCGGACCGGTGGGCTGTCGACAGGATCCACAGGGCGGGCCTCGGCATCCTCCTCTACACCCTCAACTCGAAGCCCCACTGGTCGTCCGCGCTTACGCTCGGTGTCGACGGGATCATCACCGACCGGCCGCACCGCCTCGACAACTGGATGTCCGCGAAAACTCGGAAGTGACCGCGAGTTCTGGCGATTCCCACCGCTATCGCGCAGGATGTAACCACCCGGCGGACAGCTTCGCCGAGACGGGAGCAGGACAGTGGACGAGAGCGTGGACCGGAGAACGGTCGCGTCGAACGGCGGGCTGCGGCGGATCGTCTTCCTCGGTGACAGCATCACGGCCGGGGGCGACTGGACTGCCTGGTTCCCCGAGGTCGACGCCATCAACTTAGGTGTCTCCGGCAATACGACTGACGACGTCCTCGGGCGGCTCGACGCCGTGATCGCCGAAGCACCGGATGACATCTCACTCCTCATTGGAACGAACGACCTTGGAACCCGGTTGACGGTCGAGCATCTCTGCCGCAACATCCAGCTCATGCTCGTCGAGCTCCGTCGCGAGCTGCCTGGCACGCGCATGCTCCTGCAGTCGATCATGCCGCGCGGCGTCGAGTTCACCGACCTCGTGCGCGAGGCCAACATCCACCTCTGGCAATTCGCCCCCACGATCCATGCCCAGTACCTCGACCTCTGGCCGGCACTGGCCGGGGAGGACGGCGCGATCCGCCCCGAGTACTCCGACGACGATCTCCACCTCACGGCGGCCGGCTACGAGGCATGGCTCGCCGAACTCCGCCCTGCACTCGAGCGCCTGCGCGACGAACCGCCCATGAGCAGGCCCATCCGCATCGC
>DAITPJ010000006.1:0-24866 GCA_036833635.1 Terrimesophilobacter sp. | reverse complement strand
CGCTACAGCTGCCCGACGAGCCGCGTGTAGAAGCCGACGCCGCGCAGGAAGGTGGCCACCCGCATCCGCTCGTTCTTCGCATGCAGCGTTCCGCGCTCCTCGGTCGACATCTCAAAGGGGCTGAACCGGTAGACGAGGTCGGAGATGCGGGTGAAGTGGCGGCTGTCGCTCGCCCCGAGCATGACGTAGGGCGTCACGATCGTGCCCGGGAAGGTCTGCTCGATCGTGCCCTTCACGAGTTCCCATGCCGCGCCGGTCGTCGGCGACACGGGGGAGGGTTCGCTCGGGTGCAGCGCCTCGATCGTGATCGCGTCATCGCGGATGGCGCGCCTCACGTGCTCGACCGCCTCGCCGACACTCGAGTCGATCGCGACGCGGATGTTGACGATCGCCTCCGCTTTCTCCGGGATCGCGTTCGCCGCCTGCGCGCCGGAGAGCTGCGTCACGACCTGGGTCGTGCGCACCATCGCGTTCGTCTCGTCGCCGAGCCGCGCGAAGAGAGTCAGGAGCGGCATCCGGGTGAGCCACAGGTTCGTGAAGATCCACTTGAGAGGCTGCTTCGCGTGAGCCCCGAGCGTGCGAATCATCTCGAGATTGGTGGCGACGAAGCTCTTCCGGAACGGCGCACGGTCGAGCCGAACGAGGGCTCGGGCGAGCCGCACTGTCGCGGCGTTCCGAGGGGGAGCGGAGGCGTGCCCGCCGTGCTGCTCGACCGTGAGGCGCAGGCTCAGGATGCCCTTCTCGCTCACCCCCACGACCGCGATGGGGCTCGTGACGCCGGGGAAGATCCCCTCAACGACCGCCCCGCCCTCATCGAGCACGAGAGCTGGGCGGATGCCCCTGCTCTCGAGCAGGTCGACGATCGAGGGGGCGCCGGTCCCTGCGGTCTCCTCATCGTGCCCGAAGCTCAGGTAGACATCGTGAGCGGGCCGGAAGCCCGCTGAAACGTGCGTCTCCACTGCCTCGAGGATGCTCACGAGCGACCCCTTGTCGTCGAGCGTGCCGCGTCCCCAGAGGAGCTGCTCATCACCCGACCCGGTGAGCTCCGCGGAGAAGGGCGGATGCTCCCAACCTTCGTCGGTCGCCGCGACGACGTCGTAGTGCGCCATGAGCACGCTTGGTTCGGTGCTCTCCAACCCCTTCCAGCGGAAGAGCATCGAGTGCTCGTCGACGAGTTCGAGGTCGAGCGCAGCGTGGATCGCCGGGTAGCGCTGCGCGAGCTCGTCGCGGAACGCCGAGAATGGGGCCCAATCGGTCTCGCTCTCGTCGAGTCGCGAGATCGTCGGGATCCGGATGAGCGCCTGCAGGTTCGCGATCGCCCGCTGCGCATCGATGTCTGGGTGCACTCCTCGACTCTATTGGCCGGATCGGGAGCGCGCCGGATAGCCTTGTCGCGATGACCTCCTACCCAACGCCCGCGTTCACCCGGCCCGCACTCGCGCCCGGCCTGATCGGCGCCATCGTGCTCTTCGCCGGCCTCGCCCTCCTCGACAACGACGGCGCCTACTTCTGGGTGAGAACCGTCGTCGCCATCCTCGCTCTCATCGTGTGCGTCTTCGCCTGGCAGGCACGCCAGTGGTGGTGGCTCCTTGGCCTTCTTCCCGTGGCGGTCGTCTGGAACCCGGTGTGGCCATTCGAGTTCCACGGCCAGGGCTGGGTCGCCGCCCAGTTCGTCGCGGCGCTCGTCTTCATCGCCGCGGGGGTGCTCGTGAAGGTGCACAGCAGCGAGGACGGCGCCCGGCGCTGATGTCCGCCATCGCCGACGCCCAGCGGTCTCGAAGGCGCGGCGCGGTAGAATCTCGGCAGCTGAGGATTCGCGCCGAAGAGCGGTGGACGTGTCGGGCTCGAACGATTGGCCCGAACTATGAACACCATCTCTCCTCTTTCGTCTGCACCGCACTCGCCGCGGGCGCCCCTCGTCGCGCTTCCGCAGCGTCACGACCTCGTCGACATTGAGGGGCGACTCGCGCTCGTCAACACGCGGCTCACGCCGCGGGAGGCGATGCTGGAGGACCTCGGGTTCCTGCGGGATGTCCTCGACTCCGCGGGGATCGGGTATCTCCTCGTTCGCGGCGAGGATGCGCGCAGCGGAGCTATCCGGCCGGTTCTCGCGATCGACGACCGGGACAGGGACGAGTTCACACTCGCGCTCGCCGAGGGCTGCAGGGCAGAGCCTTTCATGTCACGGCCGTTCCGAACGGATCGGCGCGGCGGCCCAGGGCCCCGTCGCGCGGCATCCGAACGGCGGCGCAAGCGTACGCGGCGTTCGGCGGCACTCGTCTCCACAGGTTCGCTCGGCGGCGGCCCGCAGGATCGTGCCTTCGTGCTCTACCGCCCGCGCGTGACCCCGAACGGCACGTTGCGGTACGGATCCCGGTATGGAATCCGCCTTGAGTTCTGGGTTCATGACGAACTCGACATCCACCTCCCCAACGACAGCGCGGTGACCCGCACGACGATTCCCCGTCGCGAGGCGGGCAGGACGACGGTCGAGCGTTACGGGATGACCTGGCCGACCCTCGATGGGATGTGGGACGCTCTCGCTCCGGATATCGGGTTCCCGATCGACATCGTGTTCTCCTGGGTCAACGGCGCGGACCTGGAGTGGCAGCGTGTGCGCGCGGCCCGCATGCAGAGCTACGTCGTCGGGGAGGGTGACGGCCACGAGGCACGCTTCCGCCAGCTCGATGAGCTCAAGTACGCCCTGCGTTCCGTGCACCTCTTCGCCCCGTGGATCCGCAACATCGTGATCGTGACCGACTCGCCGCGCCCGGAGTGGCTCGCGGAGCATCCGAGGGTCACGGTGCTCCCGAGCGTCGGCTTCTTCACGGACCCGGCCGCGCTTCCCACCTACAACTCGCACGCGGTCGAAAGCCAGCTTCACCGCATCCCGGGTCTGAGCGAGCACTTCCTGTACTCCAATGACGACATGTTCTTCGGGCGCGAGGTCGAGCCGGAAGCATTCTTCACGTCGGGTGGCATCAGCCGGTTCATCGAGGCGGACACGCGCATCGGGCTAGGCGAGCCCGAGTCGTTCCGCAGTGGTTTCGAGAACGCGGCGAGAGTCAACCGTGCCGTCCTGCAGGACCGGTTCGGTCGCACTATCGCGCGCCACCTCGAGCACGCGCCCGCGCCGCTGCGCCGGTCGGTTCTCCTCGAGCTCGAGGCCGAGTTCCCCGAGGACTTCGCGCGGACGGCGACGAGCCGGTTCCGCTCGGCCACCGATGTGTCGGTCACCAACTCGCTGTATCACTACTACGCGCTCCTGACCGGCAAGGCCGTGCCGCAGGAGTCGATGAGGGTCAAGTACGTCGACACGACGGCGGAGGAGGGCATCGCAAAGCTCACGACGCTGCTGCGCAAGCGTGACTACGACTTCTTCTGCCTCAACGACGGCAGCTTTCCGGAGCTGTCGCCGGAGGAACGCGCGAGCGCCATTCGGTCGTTCCTCGAGGACTACTTTCCGGTGCCTGCCCCGTGGGAGCGCGACGCGACCTGAGTCGCGATGTCACACCCTGGTGAGCTCCCAGGTGATCGACGCCTCGAAGTCCTCGTCCCGCAGGTCGAGAAGCCGATCGCTCTCCGGTGCCGGGTGGATGACGATCCCGCTGAGGGCGAGCGCCTCGGCCGTGTCCTCCGCGGAGACGAACTTCATGGTCGTCGAGTCGCCGACCGGGACGACGGTGTGCATGACGGTGTGGTCGTAGACGTGGATGAGGTTGTAGGCCTGTGCACCATCCCGCGCGCGTGTGGCGCCGACGGGCGCGACGAGATCCTGCGTGTAGCAACTCGCCGAGGCGACGGAAACCGGGATGCCGGCGAACGTCGCGTTCGTCGAGTAGTGGAGGTGCCCCGCGATGATGCTGCGGACATCCGTGCCCTTGAGCACTTCGGCGAGCGCGCCCTGTTCGCGCAGCTCGACCGTCACGGCGAGATCGAGCACGCAGGGGACTGGAGGGTGGTGCATCGCAAGGATCGTGCCGTGTGGCGCGGGGGTTGCAAGCTCGTCGGCCAGCCAGTCGAGCTGGGCCTCGTCGAGCTGCCCGTAGTGGTGCCCAGGCACACTCGTGTCGAGGGTGACGATGCGCAGGCCGTCGATGAAGTACACCCGATCGACGGGATCGGTCGACGGCGACTGTCCGAGCAGTGTCGTGCGAAAGGCGGCACGGTCGTCGTGGTTGCCCATGACCCAGATCGCCTGGGCACCGAGGCGCCGTACGGCGGGGTCGACGATCGCGCGCAGCTTGCCGTACGCGACAGGCTCGCCCTTGTCGGCGAGATCGCCCGTGAAGACGATGGCATCAGGTCGCGCGCCCGAGCTCTCCAGGTCATCGAAGATCCTGCGGAGCCTTGCCTCGCTGTCCACCCGGTCATAGAGCTGGCCGTTCGCGAGCAGGTGCGTGTCGCTCAGGTGCAGGATGAAGTGGTTCGGCCGGGGGTATTCTGCCGCGCGGTCGGGGGCCGTCCTAGGGGGCATAGGCTCAGCAAATCGTGTTTTCGCCCGGCACTGGGTTAAGGTGGCGGCGAGTCGGAGATCGCGTCGGGTGTCGCGAATGGACCAAGTATGCCCTAAACTGAAGGTGCATCGCGAGGATCCAATCGCGACCTGACCTTGCCGCTGGCGAGTTGCTCGGGTTCGGATCACCGCGGCTCGCGTCCCGGCAGCCAGGAGCCACTGGCCCGCCATCAGAATTGAAAGAGCGCGAAGCGGTCCCCCCACGAGTGACGTGCGGGATGTTCGGAGGCGGAAGCCCAAGGAGGAACATGGCTCGATCGGGCCAGAAGACGACGTCGAGCGGGCGGAAGCCTGCGGGCGCCAAGGCAGTCGGGGGGAAGACCTCTCAACGCAAGGCGGCGAACCGCCGGTCGCGTCCAGGCGACGACGTCGGGATCATTCCGGTGCTCGCGCGCGCCGTGCGCGAGGTCGAGAACGCCGCAGAGCGCGGCAAGGTTTCGCCGGCGAACAGGACCAAGTTCCAGGTCATCGCCCTCGTCATGCGCGACGAGCGGGCGCGTGCCAAGGCCGACACCTCGCTCTCGGATGCCGAGAGAATCGAGCTCCTCAAACGCCTCGACGGGGTGGCGACGATCCTTGCGAAGACCGCCGCCCGCGATACGACGCTCATCCAGCTCCTCGCGGAGGACGCGAAGATCTCCGACGCCGCGCAGAAGCTTCGCAGGGACATGCTCATCGCATCCGGCGCAGAGCTCTCGCCCGACGAGCTCATCATCGTCAAGGAGCCGGACCCGGTCGCACCCGCCGTCGAGAAGCAGGTCGTTCCCCAGTCGGTGCGGCAGGCGCAGATGGCGAACCCGTTCCTCGCTCCCGACCTCTCCGTCATCCAGAACCGGTCGACGCAACAGCCGAGCAGGCTTGCGAACTGGGAACTGCTCGAGCCCCTCTTCCGCGCGTTCGAGTACGGTGCAGGCGGGGGCGCCGCGACCATGGACCTGCCCGAGGCGACATCGCTGCGCGTACCTGGCAGTCCCGACCTCATGCGCCACCAGGCACGCTTCCTCGCCGAAGCCAGGAAGGGACACCGGACCTTCCTTCTTGCGGACGAGCCCGGCCTGGGGAAGACGGCAGAGGCGCTCCTCGCCGCATCCGTGTCACATGCATACCCTCTGCTCGTCGTCGTGCCGAACGTCGTCAAGACCAACTGGGCCCGCGAGGTCGAGCTGTGGACCCCGCAGCGCACGGCAACCGTCGTCCACGGCGATGGCAAGGATGTCGACGCGTTCAGCGACGTCGTGATCGTCAACTACGAGGTTCTCGACCGGCACGTCGGCTGGCTCGGCCGCTTCGGGTTCAAGGGCATGGTCGTCGACGAGGCGCACTTCATCAAGAACCTCGGCTCCCAGCGTTCGCAGCACGTGCTCGCCCTCAGCAAGCGGATTCGCGCGGCGAAGCCCGACGCGCTCATGATGGCGCTCACGGGAACCCCACTCATCAACGACATCGAGGACTTCAGGGCGATCTGGCAGTTCCTCGGCTGGATCGACGACAAGAAGCCGCTGCCTCCGCTCATGAAGAAGCTCGAGGAACTCGGGCTCACGCCGGCCGACCCCGGCTTCTTCGCGGCGGCGCGCAAGGCAGTTATCGAGATGGGCATCGTGCGCCGCAAGAAGATCGACGTCGCGGCCGACATTCCTGCGCGGCGCATCGCGGATCTCCCCGTTGAACTCGACGACGAGCTCGGGCGCGGCATTCGCGCGGCAGAGGCGGCGCTGACCGCCCGCCTGCTTGAAAAGTATCGCCGGGTTCTCGCAGCAAAGCCGGACGGCCAGGTCGAGGATCTCATCCGCGTCGTCGCGCACGCCGAGCTCGAGGAGTCCAAGGCGGCCAGGACAGGCGAGAACGTCTTCACGATGGTCCGGAAGATCGGACAGGCGAAGGCTGTGCTCGCCGCGGACTACACCGCCCAGCTGGCCCGCTCGGTCGGGAAGGTCGTGTTCTTCGCCAAGCACATCGACGTCATGGATGCGGCGGAGGAGCACTTCGCCAAGCGCGGTCTCACCTCGATCTCGATCCGTGGCGACCAGACGAGCGCGTTCCGCCAGAAGCAGATCGACGCCTTCACGAACGACCCGGATGTGTCCGTCGCGGTCGCCTCGCTCACGGCGGCGGGCGTCGGGCTGAACCTCCAGGCTTCCTCGAACGTCGTGCTCGCCGAGCTCTCCTGGACGAGCGCAGAGCAGACCCAGGCGATCGACCGCGTGCACCGCATCGGCCAGTCGGAGCCCGTCACGGCATGGCGCATCATCGCGGCCCATACGATCGACGCGAAGATCGCCGAACTCATCGACAGCAAGGCGGGGCTTGCAGCACGTGCCCTCGACGGCTCCGATGAGGATGTCGTCGCCGCGTCGAACGTGCAGCTCGAGGCGCTTGCGGGCATGCTGCGCGAGGCGCTCGCGACCGCTTCCTGAAGCGATCGACGGCTAGCGCGTCACGAGCGTCAGCATGAGCCGTGAGGCCACGACAGCCTCGACCTCGTGCCGAAGCGCGGTGTCCATCCTGAGGAGCCCGCCCGGCACGAGCCTGGTCTCCTGGCCGTCAGCGCGCACGATGAATTCACCGTCGAGCGCCTGCATGAGCAGCGGGAAGGGCGCGGCATGCTCCCTGAGCAGGTGGCCGGCGGCGAATGCGAGAACGACGACCCGGACATCCGGATGCGCAAGGGCGGTCGTGTGGCCGAGCCCCTCCTGCGGCACAGGGGAGCCCACGAGGAGGTCGTCGATCACGGTCAGGGCAGGCTGGGCAGAGGCGGAGATCATGCCTCCACGCTAGACCCGGCGATGAGCGAGTGGGATGGTGGAGATATGACCGTGAGGATCAAGAGAATCTACGAGGACCCGGAGGAGGCCGACGGCTTTCGCATTCTCGTCGACCGGATCTGGCCGCGGGGGGTGAGCAAGGAGCGCGCAAAGCTCGATGTCTGGCTCAAGGAGGTCGCGCCGACGACCGAGTTGCGAACCTGGTTCCACCATGAGGAGCCCAAGTGGCCCGAGTTCCGGAAGCGGTACCAGGCGGAGCTGGAGACGAATCCTGCGCTGGCGGAGTTGCGAAAGCTCATCGCCGATCATGACCCGGTCACACTGCTCTACAGTGCCCACGACGAGGCCGAGAACCAGGCGGTCGTTCTCCGCGACTACCTCGCCTGAAGGCCCGGCAAGTCTCAACTATCTAGCGAGACTTTAGGGGTTGCCCCTGCGAGACGAGTACGCCATAGTTATTGAACCGAGGAGGTCAAACTCCAAGGTAATAGAAAGCCTCCAGAAGCTACTTGTAGCGACCGGGGGCTTTCGCCTTTTAAGCAATCCCGCTCTTTGCGGCGTGTCGACGCGTGTTTCGACCATTTCAGCGGTATGTACCCCGATGTCCTCCTTTGTGCTGACACCCTGACGGGGGCGACCCTCTCTGGGGGCAGAAGTCACCCTTGACCGAGTCATACAGTGGAACCACGCAAGACGGGGGACACCCGGAGGCGGTGGCAGGCTAAGACCGGCAGCGAACTTACGGGGGTAGATTCGCAGCCAGGAAGCCGATAAATCCACCGCCTCCTCACCGTTTAAGGGCCTGTTTCACGAGCGAGGCCGCTACGGCCGGGCGAGCTCGAAGGTCAGAGGAACGGCAGCGTGTACGGCGCGAGCAGCTCCGGCATGAACGTGTTGACCGCGAACCACGCCCCGACGATGGCTGCCGCGAGAATCAGCCACACCCAGAGCAGGGCCGAATTGCGCCCGGTCTCGCGCTTGGCGGCGATCGTCCTCACGAGCAGGTACACGGGGGCCGTCAGGAGGGCCCAGGCCCAGTGTGCTGGCCGGTTGTAGCCGGCCCAATCGAGCTTGCTGCGGTCCGCGACTGCGAGAAGGAGCGTCACGAGGTAGAGGACCACGAGGACTCCCGCGACGAGCATCCACCATTCGAACGGAAGGTAGCGCGGGTAGTTCTCGGCCCCCTTGACGGCCGCGACGGAGAGGATGCCGGCAAGCAGCGGCATGACTGCGATGAACCACCCTGAGGTTGTCGCCTTGCGCGTCGCTGCCGTGCTGTAGAGGTCGTCGACCGCGGCAACGGTCGCGGGTTCCTGGCCCCACGCGCTCGTCGCCGGGACGGGGAATGCGGATGCGCCAGTTGCCGCATCCGGGGCCACGACGGCCGGTTCCGGCATCCTCGTGGCCTCGAGGGAGGGTGAAGTCTGCGGGGCGGCGGGCACTCCGGTGCCGAGAGCGGCGCCCCCCGGAAGCCAATCGAAGGCTGACGGCGCCGGGGCATCCGGCGCGGGCGTGGGCGGCGCGGTCGCAGGAGCGCTCGCTGGCCCTCCGTGGTCGCCGTCGGTGGCCGCGGTCCTGGCGCGCAACTCACGTCGAGAAGGCAGTGGGCCGACGACGGACTGAGGCGCGGGTGACGGTTCAGGGAGGGGCCCGGGCGCCGCTGCAGGCTGCTCGGAATCGGGGGGAGTGGGCTGCGGCTGCTCCGGCTGCGGGGCAGGCTCGGGTTGCGGGGCAGGCTCGGGTTGCGGGGCAGGCTCGGGTTGCGGGGCAGGCTCCGCCGGGACGACGGGAGGGGCCATGGGCGGGGTTGCCGGAGGCTCCTGCGCAACCGGGGGGTGCACCGAGTCCGTCCAGCTCGCACCGTCCCACCAGCGCAGCTCGGAGGTCGCATAGGGGTCCGGGTACCAACCGGCCGGCACGGGAGCCGCCTGGTCTGGTGCCATGAGCGTCGTCCTCTCCACTGATTCGGGTTCAGTCGGATTCCCCCGATTCTATTCGGCTTGTCCGGCTGCGTTCTTCCCCCAAGGCTGGGGTGTCGCAATCCAAGGCTACCGAAAACGGGGGACGCTCACGGTGAACGAGGGGGACGCCACGCGGGCGTCCCCCTCGTCGGACGTCGAGGAGCCGGTCATCCGGTCTCGACCGATTCCCGGCCCGGGTCAGGCAGGTGCGGGGGCCTCGGCCTTCGACTCCTTCTCTGCCTTGCCTGTCGATGATGCCCCGCCGCGCAGCTTCTCGAGGCCGCTCATGAGGTGGTAGATGACAACCGCCGCAACCGTGCCGAGGATGATGCCCTCGAACTTGACCTCGCCGGACGCGAGCGTGTAGTTCGCGATGCCCATGACGAGCGCGACGCCCGCGGTCATCTGGTTCTTCGGGCGCGAGAAGTCGACCTTGTTCTCGACCCAGATGCGAACCCCGATGATGCCAATGAGGCCGTAGAGCGCCGTCGTGACACCGCCGATGACGCCAGGCGTGATCGTGTTGATGAGCTCACCGATCTTGGGTGAGAGGCCGAGCAGGATGGCCACGATACCGGCGACCCAGTATGCGGCCGTCGAGAAGATCTTCGTGGCGGCCATGACACCGATGTTCTCGCCGTAGGTCGTCGTAGCCGAACCGCCTCCGAGACCGGCGATCACGGTCGCTGCGCCATCCGCGAAGAGCGCGCGGCCGGTGAGCGGGTCGAGGTCGCGGTTGATGAGCTGCCCTACACCCTTGATGTGGCCCACGTTTTCGGCGACGAGCGCGAGCACGACGGGAAGGAACATGAGGTAGATCGGGATGTACTGCACGTCGAAGACCGGGGTCGTGAAGGTCGGAAGGCCGACCCATGCCGCATCCGCGACCTTGTCGAAGTTGACCTCACCAGCAATCACGGAGGCGATATAGCCGACGACGACACCGATGAGGATTGACAGTCGCCCGAGGAAGCCCTTGAACACCACGGCGCACAGGATGACCGCGAAGAGCGTGATGAGCGCGATCCACGGCGAGGCTGCGAAGTTCGATCCCGCGACCGGCTCGAGCGCGAACCCGATGAGGGCGACGATCGAGCCGCTCACGACTGCCGGAAGCAGTGCGTTGATCCATCGCGTTCCGGAGAAATGCACGACGATGCCCACGATCGCAAGGGCCACACCCGTGACGATGATGCCGCCGAGCGCGACGCCCAGTCCGCCCGTCGCCGCGTTCGCCGCGAGGATGGGTGCGATGAACGCGAAGGAGGAGCCGACATAGCTAGGGAGCCGGTTCGCGGTGATGATGAGGAATAGCAGCGTTCCGATACCGGAGAACAGGAGCGTCGTCGCGGGTGGGAACCCGGTGATGATCGGGACGAGGAACGTCGCGCCGAACATCGCGACGACGTGCTGGCCGCCGAATCCGATGGTTCGAAGCCACGACAGTCTCTCTTCGGGGAGGATGATGTCGTCGGCGGCGACATCCTTTCCATCACCGTGCAGTTTCCAGGGAAGCGCCATTGTTTCTCCTTTTGGTTGTTGCTTTCGTTCGGCTGGGCCGACTCGGTTGGCTCAACCGTAGTGGTCGCGGGGTCTCGGCGTCACTACCGTTGAGGCTCGCACTACCCTCGAACCATGACCCCGGATGCGCTCCTCGAGTTCTGCCTCTCCCTTCCGCAGGCGGTCGAGACGTTCCCGTTCGGCGAGGAGACCTCCGTCTTCAGGACGAGCGGGAACGACAAGATCTTCGCGCTGAGCTCGCTCGGGAGCGAACCGCTGAAGGTCTCGCTCAAGTGCGATCCGGAGGACGGCGAGGCGCTGCGGGCCGAGTTCCCGCAGATCACCCCCGGATATCACCTGAACAAGCGGCACTGGATCACGGTCGTGCTCGACGGGCACGTTCCGGATGCGCTCGTCGAGCAGTTGATCCGGGCCAGCCATGCGCTCGTGCGGCCGAAGATGCCGCGCGGGAAGTGACGCAGAGACGTCGCTTCAGCGCGCGATCCTCGCGATGTTCACGACGGCCTGCACCGCCTGGTCCGACGGCCAGCCGCGCCCGAAGGCTCTGGCGCTCGCCAGCTGACGCCCGGGCGTCGACTCCGCCACTCTCAACTGGCTACTCCTCGTACACCGCCACGAAGCGGCCGACGACGCCACCGGCGCGCAGCTTGTCGATCGCATCCGGGATGTCGGCGTGCGCGATGTGGTTCATGGGCGGTGCCAACTCGCCCGACTTCATCAACTCGTAGAGCGCCGCAAGGTCCTCCTTCGTGCCCGACTTCGAGCCTTTCATCGTGAGCTGGTTGATGATGAGCGGGTAGGTGTTGATCGTCGCCTCCAGGCGACCCATCCCGACCTGCACGAAGGTGCCGAACTCAGCGAGCGTCTCGATCGCAGCCGCCGTCGTGGTGCCGAAACCGGCGTAGTCGACGATCAGCTCCAGGCCTTTGTCTTTGAACACGTCGATGGACTCAGCGACATCGGTCAGGCCGATCTCGTCCTTCAACGCGCGGGTCTCTGGGTTGACCTCGGCGCCGTAGACCTCTGCGCCGGAAAGTGCGGCCACCTTCGCGCCGATGTAGCCAAGGCCGCCCAAGCCGATCACGCCGACCTTCATGCCCGCCTTTGCTCCGCCGACCGCCATGATCGCGTGGTATGCGGTGAGCCCGGCATCCGTGGCCATCGCGCCCAGGTCGAACGGAACCTCGTCCGGCAACCTCACCAGATTCTCATCAGTAGCGAGCAGCTTCGGGCCGAACCCGCCATCCCATTTGCCGTAGCCGAGCGCGTCACCGTCGCTCATCACGGGGGCTAGGCCGACCCGGTCGCCCACACTCCAGTGGTCCATGCCCTCGCCGACCTCGCTGATGACGCCGGCGTTCTCGTGGCCCATCGTGCGCGGGAGGACCGGGAACAGCGGCATCCAGCCGGGGTCGTCGAGCGCCGTGACGTCGGAGTGGCAGACTCCGGCCGCCTTCACATCGACCACGACCTGTCCCGGCCCTGCATGTGGCTCCGCGACCTCGTTCAACTCCAATGGCTTGTCGGTGCCGGTGAATTGCCATGCCTTCATGAGCATCTCCTCGCGTGCGTGTTTCTGGGACAGTACGCCCGAAGGCTGGGGAAATGCAGGCCGACCGCCTTCGGCCACTGGCGGCGCAATGCCTTGGGGGCGTCACACGCTACTCCATCCACCGACCCGTCGACGACCCGAACTTCGTGATCATCGACCTCGAGTTCGGCACGGCCGAGGAGGCGGCCGGGCTGCTCGCCACGATGCAGAAGGTCTGGGCATCCGGATCGGCGCCCATCGGGGCGACACCGGATGCGCGGATCGTCGAGACGGTCGAGACGGTCGAACTGTAGCCGACCGGCTTCCCGTCGAGGTGGCTCAGTCCGCTGCCGAAGCTAGAGTTGCCGCATGCTGGTCAGCTGGCGCGCGGTCGTGGCGAGACGCCTCGCCCGCCACGGGCTCGTCGTACCCCTTCCCGATGCCGCGACGGCCGTCTCCGCGATGGTCGGCGCACACGCCCAGGTGCTTTCCGCCGCCGAACTCGCGATCGGGCTGAGAACCGCAGGAGCGACCGGTGACACCACCAGGGACGCACTCTGGCGTGACCAGGCGCTCGTCAAGACCTTCGGCCCTCGCGGCACCGTGCATCTCGTGGCCGCGGGCGAGCTGGGACGCTGGCTCGCCGCGTTCTCGAACCTCGCACCGCTCTCCTCGCCGGTCGAGGGCGTGAGCCTGGACGAAGGCGAGACGGATGCCGTGGTCGCCGCGATCGCGGACGCCCTTGCCATGGCCGGCGTCGCCGGGGTGCCGCTCACCACGCAGGAACTCGGCGACGAGGTCGTGGCGAGAGTCGGCGACTGGGCGGGAGCACTCACGTTTCCCGCCTTCAGCGGGTTCTGGCCGCGTTGGCGCCCCGCCATCTCGACCGCCGCCTACCGAGGGATGCTGTGCTTCGGTCCGCCGCGCGGGGCCAGGGTCACCTACACCAGGCCGCCCGAAGCGAGCGACGCCGTGGGGATGTCGGGCGACGATGCAGCGTTGTGGCTCCTTCGGCGCTACCTCGCCTCCTACGGCCCGGCCTCGCCGGCGGAGTTCGCGCAGTGGCTCGCCGTGCCGGTGACACGGGCGCACGACGTCTTCGCTCTCGCCGACCTCGAGAGGGTGGGGATCACCGAGGCAGAGGGTCGAGGTGCCCCCAACGGGTCCGCGGCACGCTCGATCGATGCCGGCGACACCGCCTTCACGGAGGACGCGGTTCCCGGCGTTCGCCTGCTCCCGTACTTCGACCCGTTCATCGTTGGGTCGCATCCGCGGGCGCTGCTCTTTCCGGATGCCGCTCGGCGTGCAATGCCGAAGGGGAGCGCCGGAAACTTCCCCGTGCTGCTCGTGGACGGCGTCGCTGGCGGGTTGTGGCACGCGAAACGGGCCGGCAAGCGGGTCGTCATCACGGTCGAACCGCTCGTGCGGCTCACCAAGCAGCGCTCGCGCGAACTCGACCGACAGGTGCAGCGCGTCGGGGAGTTGTCAGGCGCCCTGCCCGAACTCGTCCTCGGTCCCGTTCCGGTGGGCCCACACGCCTGAGACGACGTCAGCGGCTCAGAAGGCCCGCGCGATCCGGATTCTGGTCGAACCACTCACCGACGTACCAGCACATCGGCACGACACGGTAGCCGGTCGTCGCCTCGACGTCGTCGACGGCGAACCTCACGATCTCGCCCGCAAGCCCCTGGCCGCGCCGCTTCGGATCGGTGAACGTGTGCGTGAACGAGAGCGAATTGCCGTTGACCGAATAGTCGACGGAACTGGCCAGCTCACCGTCGATCCGCAGGGTGTAGCGTCCGGCATCCGGTTCCTTCGAGAGTTCCTTGCTCATGCTCCCAGCCTAGCCAGCGCTTCTGATCGTCTCCGGGGAGCCTTGCAGCCGGCACAGTGCGGTGTCGCCCGTCCTCACTAGGCTCGATTCATGGCCGTCGAGTTCCCCGACTTGCTGCTTCCGGATGCCGCCGCCTGGCGCGACTGGCTCGAGAAGAATCACGAGGGCTCGCCGGGCGTACGGCTCGTGCTCTCGCGCAAGGGGGGCACCGTGACCTCGCTCTTCTATGCCGGCGCCCTCGACGAGGCGCTGTGCTTCGGCTGGATCGACAGCCAGGCCCGACGGCGCGACGACGAGACGACGTTCCAGCGGTTCCAGCCGCGCGGACCGCGCAGCATCTGGTCGCTGCGTAACATCGGGCACATCGAGCGGCTCGAATCCGAGGGACGGATGCGCCCGTCGGGGCGCACGGCCGTCGAAGCGGCGAAGGCCGACGGGCGCTGGGAGCGCGCCTACGCCGGGTCAGCGAAAGCAGAGTTGCCGGCCGACCTCCTCGAGGCGATCGCCGCAGTCCCCGCCGCCCAGGAGATGTACGACGTGCTCACCGCCCAGAATCGCTTCGCGCTGTATTTTCGGCTCAGCCAGCTCACCTCTCCCGCCGCGCGGGAGCGCAGGATTGCCGCCTTCGTGGAGCAACTCGCGAAACACGAGCCGCCCTACCCGCAGAAGCGGATGCCCGGCTCAGACTGAGCTGTTGGCCGCGCCACCGTGCGATGCGTCGGCCGCGCTCTCGTCGCGCGCCGGGAGCGCCCGCTCGATCGCCTCGACGATCTCCGGCGCATCCGGCTGTACCCCTGGGCGAAAGCGCTGCACCTGGCCATCAGGGCTGATGAGGAACTTCTCGAAGTTCCACTCCACCTTGCCTGCCCTGCCGTGGGCATCCTCGACCTCGGTGAGCCGCTCATAGAGCGGGTGCTGGTGCTTGCCGTTGACGTGAATCTTGTCGAACAGGGGGAAGGTCACCCCGTAGGTCATGGAGCAGAACTCCTTGATGTCCTCTGCGCTGCCCGGCTCCTGGAACAGGAACTGGTTGCAGGGGAACCCGAGCACCGTGAATCCCCGCTCCGCATACTTCTCGTAGAGCTTCTCGAGCCCTGCGTACTGCGGCGTGTTCCCGCACTTCGATGCGACGTTGACGACCATGACGGCCCGGTCGGCGTAGTCGCCGAACGTGGCAGGGGTGCCGTCGATCGTGGTGAGGGCGATGTCCTTGAGATCCATGCTTTCAGCGTACGGTGGTCGCCCGGATTCTGCCGAACGCCGGGGTCATCGCCCGGCCGCGTACCCCTGCATGCCGCGCGGGTTCGCCGCCGCGTACAGCACGCCGTCGTCGGCGACGCCCACGGTCGACAGCCGTCCGAGCGTCCAGTCGCCGGCGCGGGTGACCACGTGGCCACGCGCTTCGAGGGAGAGGATCACCTCGCTGCCCAGACGGTCCTCGACGACCGCACCGCCGGGCACCCAGGTGCGCGGCCAGAACGAATCGGGGAAGGATGTCGTGTGCAGCGTGGGCGCGTCGATCGCCTCCTGCGGGGCATAGCCGCCGACGATCGTGCGCAGAAGGTAGGGCAGCTGCCACTGGTCCTGCTGGTCGCCGCCGGGGGAGCCGAGTGTCGCGATGGCACGGCCATCCTTGAGAAGAAGAGTCGGCGTGAGCGTCGTGCGCGGCCGTCGGCCCGGCACGAGCGACGACGGTGTGCCTGGCTCGAGCCAGGTCATCTGGAGGCGTGTTCCGAGGCTGAAGCCGAGCTCGGGAATGGCCGGAGAGGACTGCAGCCAACCGCCGGACGGCGTGACGGAGACGATGTTGCCCCAGCGGTCGATGACATCGAGGTGGCACGTGTCGCCCTTGGTCTCCCCGCTCGGGTCGACCGTGGGCTCGCCGACGTGGCGTTGCCCCGCCGAGGGTATGACGGGCAGGTCCTCGGCCATCCTGAGGCCTGGGCGGAACGCGGTGCGGCCGGCGACAACGCCGGGGCGGAAGTCCCGCGATGCATCGTCGCCGATGAGCGCGCGCCGCCCGGCCGCGTACTCCGCCGAGAGGAGCACATCGAGCGGCACGTCGGACGAGTCTCCGTAATAAGCCTCGCGGTCGGCGAGCGCGAGCTTCTCCGCCTCGAGGATCGTGTGCGCCCCCAGCGCACTCGACGGGTCGAGGCGCTCATCGTCGAATCCGTCGAGGATGCCCAGCATCTGGAGCAGCGCGGGCCCCTGCCCCCAGGCGCCCGACTTCGCAACCGTCGTGCCGCGGAATTCTGCGGTCACGGCCGGCTCGTACGACGCACGGAACCCGGCCAGATCCTCCGCGGTCATGACGCCGGCATGGTCGCCACCCGTGGAATGCCGGTGCGGAGTGCGCAGGAACTCGTCGATCGCCTGCGCGACGAAACCCGTCGCCCATTCCTCGCGGGCCGCGTCGATGCGGGCTTCGCGCGTCGGCCCGGTGGCCGCGGTGACGAGGCGGTCGAGGGTGCGGGCGAGGGGCCGGTTCGCGAAGACCGCCCCGGCATCCGGGACCCGCCCGCCTGGCATCCACAGTTCGGCCGAGGTGGGCCAATGCTCGACGAAGAGGTCGGAGACGCGGGCGATCGTCGCGGCGACCCGCTCGAGCATGGGATGCCCGTCGCGCGCGTAGCCCACGGCGAAAGCGAGCACGTCGCCGAGCTCCCACGTCCCGTGGTCGCGCAGGAGCAGCAGCCAGGCATCCACAGCGCCGGGGATCGCGGCGGCGAGGGCGCCGGCGCCGGGCACGAGCGCGAGGCCCTCCGCGCGGTAGTGCTCGATCGTGGCGCCCGCCGGCGCGGGTCCCTGGCCCATGAGCACGACGGGCGTTCCGGGGGCATCCGCGGTCGCGAAGATGCCGACGAGGTCGCCGCCCGGCCCGTTGAGGTGCGGTTCGACGACGTGCAGGACGAACGCGCAGGCGACGGCCGCGTCGAAGGCGTTCCCTCCGCGCTCGAGCACGGCCTGGCCGGATGCCGTGGCGAGCCAGTGCGTCGAGGCCGTCATCCCGAACCGTCCGCGCAGGGTGGGCCGGGTACCGAAGTGGGGTGCAGGAGTGTAGGTCACAACTCCCGACGCTACTCGCTCAGAACCGGCTGACGATCGAGAGGATGAAGATGTAGAGCCAGGAGAAGGCGAGCAGCGCCGCAATGGGGATGATAGAACTCAGGACGTAGACGATGACAGGCGCCCAGCCCCTGCCGATGTTCCTGGTCACATGCACCGCGCGCACGACGAGGTAGAAGAACGGGCCCAGCAGGAACCACCAGCTCGACGCGGCCGTCGGGTGCATCGCGGCAAGCAGGACCTTGCGATCGTGCATGGTCAGCGCGGCCGCCGTGAACAGGAGGACGAGGCCCACCATGGCCTGCGGGAAGAGCGTGAAGAAGTCCCCGAGTGCGAGGAGGAGTCCCAGGACGAGGAGAGTCGACCAGGCGGGCAGCGTCGCGAGCCACCAGACTGCGCCCGTGTAGGCGCGCGTCGGCGTGTAGGTCTGGGTCGCCTTCGCCGCCATCGACACGAACCCCTGCGTGTTGTGGCGCCTCTCCATCGGGCGGTACGGGTCGATGGGGGGCAGTGTGGCATCCGTGCGGATGGGCACGGGGGAGAAGTAGCGGTTGCCCTGTGGCGGCGTCGCCGGATGCCGCGGTCGAGTCGTCGGCGTCCACTGGGTGCCGTCCCACCACCGAGCCTGGCTGTCGTCAGAGGGATCCGGGTACCAACCGGCAATGATCACGGTGTTCGCCGTATCGATGGACATCATCCCCCCTGGAGGCACCGCTCGCCCCGCGCGAGTGAAACATTCCCACTTCCGACCGTATCGGTTCGTCACGAGTCGTACACGCCCCCCTTCGCGGGTGGGCCGCCGGCGCGATGGCACCCGTTCTGGGGACTCGTGGTTTCCGCGTAACCTTGACTCTGCGGGTGCGACCCTGTCGAACCCGTCGAAAGGACTCTGTGACGACCGAGTGCATTCATGGCCTGGAGACCTCCCGCTGCGACCTCTGTTCGCCGAGGAAGGCACCGCCCGCCCAGGCCAGGCCTCCGCGCGCCGCTGTACAACGCAAGGCCGCACCCCTCTCCACGACCAGGCCGGTCGTGGTCGACACCGGGACCAGCCGCATCTTCCACGTCACGCACCGCCGCAACCTTCCCGGCATCCTGACCGCAGGCAGAGTGCTGTCGGATGCCGCGGGAGCGCATCCGGTCGTCGACATCTCAGCGCTGGACAACCGTGAGCTTCGTCGAGAGCTGAGCGCAGGCTCCGCACCCGTCGCGGCCTTCGTACCCTTCTATTTGGTCCCCGATGCGCTCCAGTGGGAGGGGATTCGCAACGGCGACGCGGACTTCCGCCTTGCCGATTCGGTGAGCAGCACCTCGCCAGCCGACTTCATCCTCCTCGTGAGCTCCGCACGTGCCGGCGGCGAGGGAGCGCTCGTCGCGGACGGAGACGCCGCCGACAGCACGACCCGCTTCAGTTCGCTCGCCGAGCTCCGTGGCCGGATGCCGCGCAGGCTCTATGAGGAAGAGGACGCCATGCGCTCGGCCGAGTTTCTCGTGCCGGGGGAGTTCCCCTTCGCGGCGGTCACGCTCATCGGCGTTGCGAACGACAAGGTTCGTTCCGAGGTGCGCGGGCTGCTCAGCGAGCATGGCTTCGCGCAGAAGGTCTCCGTGTATCCGCCCTGGTTCCAGCGGTCCTAGCGGCCTAGCTCGCCGTGAGCACGCTCGGTCCCCAGGAGGCGAGCGGCACGCGGGCCGAAGCGAAGTCGGTGTTCACTGTCTTCCACGCCTGCAGACGCGGTCCCACCCAGAAGAGGTAGATCCCGAGGGTGATGACGATGAGGAACAGCCAGAGGAGCCAACGACCGAAGAGTCCGACCGCGCTTCCCCGGAAGACGAGCTGCTGGCCGTCGATGTAGGTGTGCTTGCAACGCCACCGCTCCACGAGCACGAGGGCGAAGGGGTAGCAGATGCCCGCGGTGAGCACAGTGATGAGCATGCCGAGGATGGCCGTGCCGACGTAGGTCGCGGCGCCCCCATCGAACGTGAAGCGGGTAGGTCGGGTCATGCCTCCCTGTCTATCGGATGCTGCGGGTGCGAACGAGTCCCTTAACGGGGGTGCGGGTCATCGTTGCCTGGCGGTGGCGTGTCCAGGTCGGCTGCGGGGAGGACGCTGCGTGCGAGGAGGGTTGCACCGGCGACTGCGGCCGGCATTGCGACGACGGCACCGAGGGGGACCAGGAAGACGAGGTAGGTCGCGAGGCCGAAGCCGAAGGCTCCCGCGCGGTTGCCTCGCAGCATCCGGCGGCGTTCCCGCAGCGGGATGCCGCGCCAGTCGAAGGCGCGGCTCGTGAGTTCGACCGTGAGCATCCAGCCCGCGAAGAATGCTGCGGCGACCGGCACGATGGTTTGGCCGACGAGTGGGAGAAAGCCGCACAGGAACAGCAGGAGGCCGCCGAGAAGCGCGCGCACGAGCATCCGAAACCCATCCGCGACCCCGGAGGCCCACGATCGCGGTGACCCGGGCGGAAGGCCGCCCAGCTGGTTCTCCACGGCACGCCATACGCGTTCGTAGAACTGGTCCCCGATCGCGAGGGTGAGCGCGGTGAAGGTCACGACGACGAGCAGGACGGCGAGGCCTGCGATGGCCGCACCGACGGCGATCCGGATGAGCGTCTGCCATGGTTCGAGCCACGAGCTGGCAAACGGCGTCGATGAGACGACCAGAGCACGGAGGTTGAGCGCGAGCACAACGATGCCGGCCGAGTAAACGAGCCCGACGATGAGGGCGGGGATCGTGCCGAGGAGCATGAGGCGCGGAGTCGTGCCCCAGCGAGCGAGACCGCGACCGAGGAAACCGACGCCCGTGAAGAAACGGCGGATCGCGCCCGCCCCTTCATCGATGGCCCGCACGGCACCATCGTAGTTGCGTTCCTTCACAGGTACCCCGAACGGGGACGTGCAACCGATATGCCGGTGATCTACGCTCAGACCAAGAGATCTCGCCGATTCCCGAAGATCGGCGTCTCCGTGGGGGAGCGACTCGTTCCGACGGGTTCGACGAGGTATCGAGGCTCCATCAGCGTCGCACAGCGCGGCCTGCCCGAACCCGACGGACCAGGATCATGGACGATTATCCGACAGTGCCCGAACGCGGCGGTCTCGACACCGAGACGCTGCCACCGGTCGACGTTCCCCAGCACGAATGGCCTCATCACCCGCTCCTGAGGCGCGCTCGTCTCAACATCATGGGCGACGGCCTCGAATGGCCGGATGCGACCTTCGAGCAACTCCCGCAACTGCGCGAGATCGCCCTCGTCGCCGACGACGGCATCCTGTGCGCCCGCCTTGCGGCGCGCTTCAACTTCGACCGCTTCGTGGATTCGACGACGCCAGAAGACGGCCCGGCGCAGCCCGTCGGCCACGTGCCCGACATCCAGCGCTTCTACACCCGCGTGACCGACAACGGCTTCCACATCGTCGGCGTTTTCAGTGCCGCGACGATCGGAGGTCGCCGCCGTTACTTCCAATGGCTCACCGGGGCATGGGTCGAGGTCGGACTCAGCGGATTTCTCTACGTGCGCGACGACCTCGACACTCACTTCTCGGAGGTTGCGGCAGCGCGCCTCGACGATGCCCAGCCGGGTGCATCGACGACTCCCGTCACAGTCGACGAGGACTGGAGCATGGAGCGGCTCGAGCGCACCTTCGCACCGACCGAGACTGCTCCTGCGCCGCGCGTGGACGACGTCGTCGAACTATCGTCCCCCGCTGCAGGCGCGCCAGCTCCACTGCCCCATCCCGTCACCGAGGCCGTGTCAAAGGCGATGCCCGAAGCGATGCCCGAAGCGGTGTCGGTGTCGGAGCCGGGGAGCACGCCGACGAGCGTGCAGCGCGGCATCGCCGTGGCACTCGCGACGGTCATTCACCGCGGCGCGACCGACTTCGCCGGGGCGGCCTACATCGACCATCCGGCGCGGGTCGCGGAACATTTCGACCCGGAGCTGGAGAGCGTGCGGCATTGCGCTGCCTGGCTGCACGACGTCCTTGAGTTGAGCGACCTGACGGAGCACGACCTGCTCGAGGCCGGGGTGCTGCCCGAGGTCGTCGACATCGTGTCGATGCTCACGCACCTCGACGGACCGACGCCTGTCGACCAGCTCGCACTCATCGCGGGCAACCCCGACGCGCTCGCCGTCAAGCTCGCCGCGCTCGATGACAACGCGGCGCCCTGGCGGCTGCGTCGGCTCGATGGCGCGACGCGTGCGCGGCTCGAGCTGGAGCATGAACAGACGCGCGCGGGGCTGGGTATCGCGCGGTAGCCATGGAGAGCTGGTACTCGACTCTCCACAAGGGCCCCGTCAGATTCGGCGCCGCCCAGCGAGCGAAAATCGGCCTGAATGGTTCGCGGGGATCCCTATTCGCTCGGAAGGTCGGGCGCCGAGTCGATGGCCTCCTCGAGGGTCTCGCCTGTCGGGTCCTCGGCATCCTCGTCGATGAGAGCCGGCCCGCCGATCGGGGTGCCCGCCCAGGCAGTGAGGGTCCAGCCCTCCGCCGGGCTGCCGTCGAGCACGACGACGCCGGTGTTGTCGAGCGGGTTCTCGGCCCCGAACGAGGAGGCGATGTTCCGCGCACGGCTCGAAACCCATACCCGGATCGCCGCCCCGTGACTGACGACCGCCGCGACCTCGGCGCCCGAAGCGGCGATCGTCGCCACGTCGTCGTCAAAACGGCCGAAGAACGCATGCCCGTCCGGCCCGCCGGGCATGGGCACTCCGAGGTCGCCGACGCCCCAGGCGTACACCGTCTCGAGGTAGCGGCGGATTGAATCGCGATCACTGCGCAGCTCGAGCGAACCCGCCTCGATCTCGTGCAGGCCCGGACGCACCTCGACGTCGAGGCCGCGCATCCGGGAGAGCGGTTCGGCGGTGAACTGCGTGCGCACGAGTGTCGAGGCATAAAGGGCATCGATAGGCTCGCCGTCGAGTGAATCGGCCAGAGCGGCGGCCTGCTCGATGCCCAGGGCCGTAAGGCCAGGTCCCGGATGCGCGGTATCGAGCTGGCCGAGAACGTTACCCGGCGTCTGGCCGTGCCGAATGAGAAGGAGACGCACGCGCTCCAGCCTAGGCGGGTCCACGATGCGAAGGGCGACGACCCGATGACGGTCTCGCGGCTACGTCGTGGAGCGTCGGCCCTTCCGGAGGAGGACGACCATCGCCGCCACGGCGCCGACGGCGGCGAGAATCCGGTGACCGGGCGAACTCCAGCCCCCATCCACCCTGTTGCCCCTGCCAGCCTCGAACACCGAGCCGGGCGTCGCTTCGACCGTGCCGCCGCGCAGCACGAAGAGGTCAAGGAGCGGGCCGATCGTGGCGGCGTAGATCCTCGGCACGAGCACATGCAGCGGAATCATCGCGCCCTGCACCCGCCCGACGACCGTCACAGGGCGCGGTCGTACGACGAGTCGCACAATTGCCCTCGCCACGCGGCGGGCGTCGACCACGGGGGGAAGCGGGTGCACTCCCTGGCCCGTGTAGTTCGCGGCGTGCTGGTAGATCGGTGTATCCACGGTGGAGGGCAACACCGCGCACACCCGGATGCCGCTGCCCCGCATTTCCTGTCCCAGGACCTCGCAGAAGCCCAGGAGCCCGAACTTCGCTGCAATGTACGGCGACACGTAGGGCGACGTGACCTTCGAGTAGACCGAACCGACCAGGATAAGCGTGCCGCTGCCCTGCTCCCTGAACCGCGGCAGGGCAGCGCGCGCCCCACTCACCTGGCCCAACAGGTTCGTCTCGACGATCTTGCGGAACACCTCGGCCGGCGTGCGCTCGAACGTGCCGTAGCTGTAGACGGATGCCGCACCCACCCAGACATCGATGCACCCGAACTCGGCGATCGCCGCTGCTGCGAGCCGCTCCACGGACGGCTCGTCGCTCACGTCGGTCGGGACCGCGATCGCGTCAGCGCCGAGACGGCGGCACTCCTCCGCAGCATCCTCGAGGCTTTCGGCACCCCGGGCCGCCAGCACCAACTTCGCGCCGCGGCGCGCGAACGCCTGCGCGGTGGCGAGACCGATGCCGCTCGAGGCGCCCGTGATGACGACGACGTCAGTCGGCTGCACGGAAGCCTTCGGCCTGCACCGACTCGTCGGCCACGCGGACACCGTACTTGTAGGCGAGGTTGCCGCCGAGCCATCCGGAAACGCCCAGCATGGCGAGAGCCACGATCGAGATGACAACCCCTGTCCCGCTCACCTGGCTGTAGTCGCTGCCCCGTCGGACGAGGAATCCGGCGATGAACAGCACGAGCACGATGGAGTTGATCGTCAGGTGCATGAGGCCGACGCGATGCGCCCGTGTGCCCGCGCGCAGGTTCGAGAAGTCCAGCAGGCCGAGGATAGCGGCGAGGATGGCACCGACGATTCCGATCCCGATGAGCCACACCGCACCGCGAGTGAACGCCTCAACCGACGAACCGAAAATCGCTGCGAGATCGAAGATGAGGCTCGCGACCCAGGCGCCGATGGGGATCGTCACCAGGATCGGGTGAAGCGGATGGCCGTAGGGCCCCGCGAGGGGCAAACGGGGTCGTTTCGACTCCTGGTGCGGGGTCACGGCCTGCTTCTGGCTCATGCCGCGCCCGGCCCCGCAGGGTCCACGTTCGAATCGCTCGGGAGGATGTCGGGCCCACCCGCGCGCTCGACCGCCCCCTCGCGGTCGTCATCGACGACGGTGTCGTCGATCTCGTTGCCGGCCTGGACGTCGTCCTCTTCGGGGCTGGGGGAGGTGTTGGGGTCGCTCATGTCGTGCTCCTTCGTTCGGTGGGATACCTGAAGAGCGCTGGCGTTCGATGCTTGTCGGCCGTGGCTGTCGGGTCACACCGATGGGTCACACCGGTCGCTCGTCGTCGGGAAGCGGCGTGTCGTCCTCGTCCTCGACGCGCTCGTCCGGATCGAGGGTGGGCGGAGGTGTCGGCTCGTCCTCGTCGAGGTCGACCTCCCGCTCGTCGTCTGCGACGGGCACGAAGTCCCGGTCGAGACTGTCGGGCCCCGTGCTGTCGGGCCCGGTGCTGCCGGGCATGGTGTCGTTCATGTCGTCATCCCTCCCGTCGTCCCTGCTGCTCATGGCGCACAAGGTAGGCATGGTCGCTGATGACTGCCTGAGACTTGTGCACGGCCGCGGACTAGCGTGGGAGAGGTGGCAGGTCAGGTGGAGGTCTTCACGATCGGGCACTCGACGCACCCCCTGGAGGAGTTCGTGCGCATGCTCGACGCCAACGGCATCCGGCACCTCATCGACGTGCGCACGGTTCCCGGCTCCCGCCACAACCCGCAGTTCGGCGAGAAGGCGCTGGCCGAGAGCATGCCGGATGCGGGCATCGAGTACGGGCAGGCGAAGGCTTTGGGCGGGCTCAGGCACACGCCTGCCGGCGCACCGACGGTGAATGGTGCATGGCGCAACAAGAGCTTCCGCAACTACGCGGACTACATGCAGACCCCCGAGTTCGCGGCCGCCATCGACGAGTTGATCGCCGCAGCGAAGAAGGAGCCGGTCGCGATCATGTGCGCCGAGGCCGTGCCATGGCGATGCCACCGCTCGCTCATCGGCGACGCGCTCGTGGCGCGCGGCATCCGGGTGCTCGACATCATGAGCGCGACCTCGACGAAGCCGCACGAGCTGACCTCGTTCGCGAAGGTTGACGGGACGCGCGTCTGGTATCCCGAGACCGACGACGC